>JBEIQS010000149.1:0-15039 GCA_040376425.1 Alphaproteobacteria bacterium
GGGCGGGTGGTCGGCGGCAAGCGGGTGACCGGATAGCATTTTTTGGTCCGTCAGGACTTGTCACCCGCCGCTTCTTCGGGCTACTTTCGAAAAATGCTTCTTCTCCTCTCTTCCCTCGCCCTTGCCGCCCCCAAACCTGCTTCGATGACCGCCTGCACCCGGATGGATAGTGCAGGTATCAAGATGGCTATGTGTGGCGGCGTGATGGTGGCCTACCAGGACATCCCCGGCGATCCCAGCCTGGGCCCGGTTTCTTTTGATGCCTTCAACCAGGGTCTGGTGCAAGGGCTCACCGGCAACTCCACCGGGGATGCGCCGGTGGTGAACACCGAGAGCTATCCCTTCGTGGTGAAGGGCAAGCCGGTCGATGGTCGGCACATGAATGTGTCCTGGACCGAGGAGACGGGGGCGCGCGCGATGGGCGGCTACTCCGCAGGTTCCTACTCCAAAAAGAGCATGCGCTTTGGCGCCTGCTTCGGGCTCCTGGAGCCGGGCTCCGAGGCCCCCTGTCTGGAGATCCTGCCCTATGTGATGGCCAAGGGTCTCAAGTAGGCTGAAGCGCGGCGCAGAGGCGGCGCAGGGCCTCTTCGGCTTCCGATTGCCGAGGATGCTCCACCATGACCCGCATCAGCGGCTCTGTGCCTGAGGGGCGCACCACGATACGTGTGCCCCTTCGCTCCAGCTCAGCCATGAGATCTGCAAGCCGATGTTGGATTTCCCCGCTTGTGGGAACGACACCGGGAAAGCGGAGATTTTGAAGGAGTTGAGGCTGCCGGGGCCAACGGGGATCCGCGCCGGCTTGCAGCGCGAGAATGGCACGCACGGTCGCCAAAAGCCCGTCCGCGCAAGGGATCCACGGCGAGAGCAGCAGGTGGCCGGAAGGTTCGCCGCCCAGGCCCGTCAGCAGGTAGGGCGCAGCGGGGCTGCGATTGCCGTGCTTCAGGAGGGCTTCCGCCACATAGCTGTCGCCGACGGGGGTACGCTCCAGCTTCAGCCCCCGACCCGCGAGTGCGACCTCCAAGCCCGCATTGGTCATCACCGTGCCCACCACCACGCTGCCCGTCGGGAGGGACTGCCCGAGAATCCACAGCAGGTCGTCCCCATCCAGAACCCGTCCGTCCGAAAGAAGCAGAATTCCCCGGTCGCCATCTCCATCCAGGGCAATTCCGTAGTCTGCGTTACATTTTAAAAGATGGTCGCGGAGAAGCTCGGGATGTAGAGAGCCACACCTGCGGTTGATTTCGGTTCCGGGGCCGGTGTTCAGCGCTGTGGCCTTGGCGCCGAGCATCTCCAGAAAATCCGCAGCTACGTTCGAAAATGCGCCATTCGCGCAGTCCACCACGATGTGCAGTCCCACCAACGGCTGGAAGTCGTCGCAGCGGGGGCCCGATGCGCCGCAGGCACGCTGAAAAATGTCGAAGTAGCGCAGGATCGAAAGGGTGGAGCGGTCGACGGGGGGCAGGGGAGGGAGGGGGGAGGGCACCTCGGGTAGCCACCGGTCGATGGTCGCCCCGAGATTGTCCAGGAAGTCGCGGGGAGGTTTGGTGCCCAGCTCGCCGAAAACCTTGAGGCCGTTGTCTTCCGGCGGATTGTGGGAGGCGGTGATCATCACCCCAGCCTTCCAGCTCCCCTCCAGTTGTCCGGTTTCATCGCGGACCACGCGCGCGCGCAGCAGGGCGGAGAGTGCGGGGGTGGGCAGGATTCCAAGACCTTCCACCTGCACGCCGCCGGCGGAGAGGCCCGCATGTACTGCCGCTTCCAGGGCCGGTCCTGAGCTCCGGCTGTCCCGTGCGACCGCGACCGTGGCCCCTCTGCCGAGCAATTCGGCCATCGCTCTGCCCAAGGCCCAAGCCACAGTCGGGGTGACCACGGTGGCGGCCGGGCCGCGGATTCCGTCGGTGCCGAACTTCATCCTCCTCCCTTGGGCAGCAATGGAATCCGTGGGGGATCCACCTGCACTTCATAGCGATCGTTGTCCGGAAGCTCGACCCGATAGTGAAGGCCCTCGGTGCCCCGTGCCACTTCTCCGGTGCGGCCATCGTAGTCCGCAGGCACCACCACACGGACCACCACTTTGGTGGGATCCAGCTCCGCAAGCAGCGCGGTGGGCCCCTCAATCTTCAGGCGCACGCTGGGCACGCCCGCCATGTACCGCCCGTCATCCTGTACCAGCACCGGCACGGCCTCCAGCACCCGCACATCCCGCAGCTCTTCCACGTCCACCTTGACCTGCACCGTTCGGGCGGCTGCTGAGCGGATTCCCGGCTTCAAATCCAGGGCCACATCCAGGCTCATATCGTCCCGCAGGCCGGACAGGTCGACGGGGTCGGTGCTCACTTCTGAGACCGCACGCAGCAGCGAGGAGGGGCCGATCAGCTCGATGTTGCTGGGCTGCACCTTCAAATCCTGCAAGCGGTATCCGGCGGCAATGTCGCCGGTTTCCGCAATACGCACCGCCACTTTTTTCTTGAGGATGCGATCCAACTGCACCCGAAGGGTGCTGGGTGCCAGGCTGACCACCCGCAGGCCGGTGGGCAGACCGGTGATCACCTGATCGGAGAGCTCTACAGTTACATCCCCAATTTTGGCTCGGCGCAAGTCCACGGTGATGTGCAGGTCCTGAGCGCGGGTGGCGCGCACCAGGGCCTGCACGCCCTCGGTGGTGAGCGCGACCTGCTCCAACAGCGGCTCGGTTGCGACGAGGCCCTCGGGAAGCTGCCACTCCAATTGCACCCGCGTCCGGTCGGTGATCACCTGCTCGTTCTGCACCCACACCCAGATGCCCAACGCAAACACGAGCGAGGCGAGCTTGTAGCCAAGATTTTGTGTGAATGCTGATCGGAGGTCGTCACGCGCGCTCATTCGTTCCTCCGCTTCCCGGAGGGCCGGAAGGACTCGAGCAGCTTCTCGCGCAGCTCGTTGGCGTCCGCGACGGGCTGTAGCTCACCCGCGATGACCAGGCCCACCGTCCCCCGCTCCTCCGACACGATCAGCACCACGGCGTCGGTCTCCTCGGTGAGGCCGATGGCCGCGCGATGGCGGGTACCATAGAAACGCGACAGCTCGCGGGCCAGAGAGAGCGGGAGCAAGACCTTGGCGCCAAGGACAGTACCTTCTCGTACCAGTACCGCTCCATCGTGCATGGGGGAGGTGGGGTGAAAGATGGAGAGCAACAGCTCGGCCGAGATCCGCGCATCCAGGCGGTTCCCGGAATTCGCGTAGTCCTCCAGGGAGGCTTCACGCTGGATGGCGATCAGCGCGCCGATGCGTCGGGAAGCCATGGTGAAGCAGGCGCGGATCATCTCCTCGATGGCGTTGGGTGGAGGAGCCAGAGAGAAGAAGGTGGGGAAGAGCTGCCCACCGGCTCCGGCGAGGCCACGCTTGATATCGGACTGGAAGAGAATCAACACTGCCAATACAATATAGAAGAAGAACTGCTCCAACATCCAGTGTACGGCGTAGAGCTGCAGGCGGCCGGAGATTCCGTAGATGGCCAGAGCGACCGCCAAGCCGACCAGCGTCTGGAAGGCACGGGTCCCCCGCACCAGCAGCAGGCCCCGGTAGAGCGCGTACCACAACACCAGAATGTCCAACACGTCGGTGGTGTGAATGGTCTGGAAGAAGGTGGTGATCAGCTCCACGGGGCCTCCCGGACGGCACGCCACACCGCCAAGGCCCGACGGGTGGCGGCCACATCGTGCACCCGTAGGATGCGCACCCCGGCCGTGAAGGCCCATAGGGCCACGGCCAGGCTGCCCTCCACCCGCTCCGCTGCGGTGGTCTGCCCGGTGAGCGCACCGATGAAGGCCTTGCGGGATGCCCCCAGGAGCACCGGGTACTGTGCAGAGTACTCAGGAAGTGTATGGAGGAGGAGCAGATTCTGGGGGGTGGTCTTGGCAAAGCCAATACCAGGGTCCAGATACACTCTTGACGAGTCAATACCTTCGTGCAATGCAGCGTCCCGACGTTGGGCGAGGATAGCCCACACCTCGCGCACCACATCGCCATAGGCGGTTTGTCTCATCATGGTGTCGGGCTCCCCACGCATGTGCATCAGGACGATTTCGGCGCCGGTGCGGGCCACCAGAGGCAACATCTCCGGATCTGCACCCCCACTCACGTCATTCACCATCTGTGCACCGGCCGCCAGTGCGGCGGCGGCCACCGATGCTCGGCGGGTGTCCACCGACAACTTTGCATCCGGCCGTTCTCGTCGTAACGCTTGGATAACCGGAAGAACGCGGGCCAACTCCTCTTCTGGGGAGACGGCCGCGGCGCCCGGTCGGGTGGACTCGCCGCCGATGTCCAGCCAGTCTGCGCCCTCCTCCAACAGCCGAAGCCCATGCTGCCAGGCGGCATCGCCCAGACGGCCGCCGTCCGAGAAGGAATCTGGCGTCACGTTCACAATTCCCATGAGCTGCATCAGGGCACTCCACCAGGGGGCTTTGGCACCTGGTCCGGAGGTACCGGCGGTCGATCCTCTCCTTCGGGGGGGCGTGGCACCTGATCGGGAGGGACGGGCGGGCGGTCGCCGTCCGGAGGCTGGGGGCTGCGACCGGGCTCGGGTGGGGTTGGCATTCCTCCACCTTGCCCGCCGGCTTCGGGCGGGAGTGGGGCACCGGGTGGGCGGTCTTCTGGCGTTTCCATGCCCGGGGGCGTGGTGTCTCCGGGGGGAGTACCGTCGGCTTCAGGCCTTTTCAAGGTGGTGCCGCTCGCCGCCCGTTGGAGATCCCAAGACAGGCCGACGCTGCTGCCCTCGGTAGCAGAGCCCAGTTGTCCTTGTAGGAAGACAAAAAAGGAGGGGTCACCACCCACCAGAAGCAGGCGGCCGTAGCCGGCTTGCAGCAGGTCGCGGGCCAATCGCGGGTTGTTCTTCAGGTTCAACAGGTTGCCGATCGCAGGCTTCGCCCGCACCTCGGCGTCCAGCGCCGCCCGTAGAGGGCCGGTCTGTCCCAGGCCGGGCCCCCCCCACACCCGCTGCTGGTGGAAGGGCACCCAGAACAGCCCACCTTCGGTGGCTTCAAACAGCGGGAGCTGGAGAATAGCAGTTTGGCGCGGCTGTACTGCGAGCTTTCGGAAGTCCTCCGGCACCTGGAGCTGGGCGCCGGCGGCGAGCGCCACGGGCTGCCCCCATGCTGCCTGTAGTGCAGGTTGTACCAAAAGAAAGGCCCCCAGAAGCAGCCAGGTGGGCTGGGTAAGGCCGGCAGCCGCGCGCAGGCCCGGGATCAACGCCAGACCCATGGCCGCTCCGATCAGCTCCCGTCGGTGCTCCGCGATCCAGCCCACTTCGGGCCCCAGGGGGATCTGGTAGCCCTGCAGCTCCAAGAGCTCTCCGGCGCCATCGCGGGCCATCGGCCCGCACAAAAGGAGCCAGCATGCCACGATCACCCACCGGCCGTAGCCCCGCGATCCCATCCACAGCGCGGGCAACACCCACAGTGGCAGCCCCGCCGCGGCGCTTGCCCCCGTCGAAAAGCCCAACACGGCGTCCAACGGGGGCGGCGCTCCGCCATCCACGCCGGCCACCGGCACCCACAACCCGAAAAACAGTGCGGCCAAGCCGATTCCCCAGGGACTCCGCTTCTCCCAGAACAGGGCCCCCACCAAAAGCAGCCCGGTGAGTAGGGGCGCTCCGAGGAGTCCCACCGCAGCCGCGGCTGTTGCCAGTCGTGGTTGTTGCATGCGGGAAAATCCGATCGCCGCCAGCGCCGGGCCCAGCCAGACCGCCGCCAGGGCCCCCTGCGCAAGCTGTGCCCAGCACCACCCCGAGGTGGCCATCGCCAGCAGCGCGAGCACCGAAAGGGGAGCACTCTCCCCGGGCCGCCGCAGCGCGTGGCCCAGTACCCAGGCCCCCATCACGTTGGTCCAAGCGATCAGCAGAAGACCAAGATTCCAGGCCAGTAGCGGCCCGCCCGCGACTTGGAGCGGCCATAAAAAGGCCGCGGGTCCGGGCAGACCCACCAGGCGAATCAGGCCAAGATCGCCTC
Source organism: Alphaproteobacteria bacterium (assembly GCA_040376425.1). Taxonomy (GTDB): domain Bacteria; phylum Myxococcota_A; class UBA796; order UBA796; family SXON01; genus CAITDR01. The sequence continues at coordinate 5,988 of JBEIQS010000149.1, forward strand.
CGACCACCAATACCGAGCTGTCCCACGGCACCCGAAGGTTGCGAAGGTTGTCCCAAATCTGCCAGGAAAGCCAGAAGTTGAGCTGTCCAAGCGCAGAAAGTCGCCCGCCGTGGATCCCGTCGCGCAACTGCTGCCAGAAGGGGTGCGTCACTGCAAGAAGCAGCACCACCGCCAACACCCCCGCTGCCAGCCAGTGCTTCCGTTCAGGCAACCGGGCGCTCCGTCAGGACCGGCGGGAAGCGGCTTACCACCGCTTCAAACTCAAAGCTGTCCAGGCTCTCCTTCTCCAGGAGTTCCTTGGCCACTTCGTGCAGCAGGTCCATGTTGTTTTCCAGGGCACCCTTGGCGCGGCCATAGGCGTTTACCAATAGTCCGCGAACCTCTTCATCAATTCGCTGGGCAGTAGCCTCGGAGATCTCGCGGCGCCGGGGCAGCTCGCCACCCAGGTAGTTGTCCTCGCGGTTCTCGGACCATGCCACCGGGCCGATGGACTCCGACATTCCGTACTCGGTGACCATCGAGGTGGCCAGCCGGGTGGCGCGGCGAAGGTCCGAAGATGCACCGGTATCAAAGCGATGAAAGATCAGGTCTTCGGCTGCGCGACCGCCCATCATGTACGCAAGGGTGGAGCTGAGGCGGGTGGCCGTGTAATTGAACTGGTTTTCTTCGGGGAGAAGCTGGGTGAGGCCCAGCGCCATGGAGCGCGGGATGATCGTGATCTTGTTCACCGGGTCCAGCTCGGGCATCAGCCGGGCCACAATGGCGTGGCCCGCCTCGTGGTAGGCGGTGGTGCGCTTCTGCTCGTCCGACAGGCCAAGAGAGCGACGCTCGGAGCCCATCTGTACCTTGTCCTTTGCCTGCTCCAGGTCGCTCTGATCCACCTTCTTTTTGTTAAATCGCGCAGCGAGCAGTGCTGCCTCGTTGATCAGGTTCTCCAGGTCCGCACCGGAAAAACCGGCTGTACCCCGTGCGATCCGCTCCAGGTCCACGCTGTCCTCCAGCGGGGTGCGGCGGGCGTGCACCTGCAGAATACCCAAGCGACCCTTGAAGTCCGGGGCGGGCACGAGCACACGCCGATCAAAACGGCCCGGTCGCAGCAGAGCGGGATCCAGCACATCCGGCCGGTTGGTGGCGGCCATCAGGATGACCGAGTCCGAGCTTTCAAAGCCATCCATCTCCACCAGGAGCTGGTTCAACGTCTGCTCGCGCTCGTCGTGACCGCCGCCCATTCCCAGGCCGCGATGGCGACCAACGGCGTCGATCTCATCGATAAAGATGATGCAAGGAGACTGCTTTTTGGCTTGTTCAAACAGGTCGCGGACGCGACTTGCACCCACGCCCACAAACATCTCCACAAACTCCGAGCCGGAGATGGAGAAGAAGGGCACACCAGCCTCGCCCGCAACCGCACGGGCCAGCAGGGTCTTTCCGGTTCCCGGTGAGCCGGCCAGCAGCACACCCTTGGGAATACGCCCCCCCAAGCGGGTGAATTTCCGGGGGTCCTTCAGGAAGGCGATGATTTCTTCCAGCTCCTGCTTGGCTTCATCGCAGCCGGCCACATCCGAAAAGGTGACCTTCTTTCCGTTCTCGGTGAGCACCCGCGCGCGGGCTTTGCCGAAGCTCATGGCCCGGCCGCTGCCCATCTGCATCTGCCGCATGAACATCAGCAGCACCACCACCATCAGCACCACGGGGATGCCGTTGAGCAGGCCGGTCAGCCAGACGTTGTCGCCCTCCTCCTCGTAGTCGGGAACAACACCAGCTTCTGCAAACTTCTCCAGATAAAAATCGGTAGGTTTCCCGATCGAACGGATTTTGGTGCCGTCGGTCAGCTCGCCATCGATCTGCGAGCCGGAGATGCTGAGGGTGCGTACTTCCTTACTTTCCACCCGAGCTACCAGCTCGGAGAATGGAATCTGCTTGAGCTGACGCTCACGCTGGCTCAACACTGCGATCGCCAGGAAAATGACGATCAGCAGGAATGCCACCAAAGATACCTGACGGTTGCGCACACGGCCTCCAGCCATACCCTCTATTCGCGTTTGGCTCGGTCGGAAAGACCCTCTTTGTCATGGAATACCCGCTTTCCCCATCCGACCGGGACGCCCGGGCTCGCCCGGGTTGGCTTTGTAAGCTATCCTACAGAAGCTACCAGTCGGCGGAGGAGGGCGGGATCGTCCGGTGGCTGCACATCGTCCAGCGCGCGGTTTCGACGCAGGGCACCGCAGGCCCGGCAGCGATACTCGATCATCCACACGCCTTCCCGTGGAAGCGCACGGAGCGGCACCAGCAGCCCCCCACAGGTGGCCGCACGGTCGCCGGGAACCTCGTCTACATGCAGCGAGTGCAGACAGAAGGGGCAGTGATCTCGGGGTCTTCGGCCTCCCGGCGGCACATCACGACCGCAGTGGCCGCAGGTGAAGGCATCGTCCCGGGCGATGGGGTTCTTCCGCACCTGCGCGTTATCCTCGCGGTTCATACACAAACGAAGAAGCTTTTTACCGGGCAGCTCGGCAGCGTCCTCCTCCAGCTCCACCCCCTTTTTCGAAGCCAGTGCAACAAGGGCAGCTTTCTGAGCCGGGTTTTCGTCCAGCCACTCGCCCGCCCGCTTGATCTCCCCCCGCCCCTGTAGCCTCAGAAGGCGCTCCAGCTCTTCCATTCCACGAAGCTAAAGCCTTGCGCGTGACGCGTCGAGAGGTGAGAACGGAAGAGCAGGGAGGCCGCATGTGGCTGTGGATGTTGGCGGTGGGTTTTGCGGGCGGATTGGGCCTGGGCAGTCGACCGGCTCCTGGTCCGGAGGCGCCTCCCTCCACGGAAGACAAGGCCGATCTTCCTGCGCCGGACGCCAAGAAGTCTCTGTTTGGAAGCCGAAATCCTACGCCGGAGCCCAGCAAGGCGGCACCGCCTCCTCCACAGGCCGACTCCTTTGCCGGGCTGCCGATCGCCGTCGCCCAGCGGCTGTGGGCCTTGGAGCTCCAGCGGGCAAAAGTGGCTGAATTTGTTCCCTATCTGCAGGATACGGACCCCAAGGTGCGCGCCCGTGCCCTGTTGGCAGTGGGGCGCTTGCGGGACGGGGTGACCGAGAAGGGGAGGGGGCCCACGGCGGCATTGCGGGCCTTAGAGCTTGGTTTAGAGGACACGGATGTGTCCGTGCGTCTGGCGGCGGCCTTCGGCACCGCCTTGACTCCCGGCAGTGCAGCCATGCTGATGGCGCGCCTGCCGGTGGAAGAGGATCATGAGGTTCGCAGCCAAATTTTCCGGGCATTGGGGGAACAGGGGGCGGCCGAGGTGGTGCTGACCCTGCGCGATGCACTGGGCGGACCGGAGGCCTCAGCAGCGGCTTTGGCTCTGGGAAGGCTGGGAATGCGTCAGGTGCAGCGGGCCACCGACGAGGACGTGATCGGGGCGCTGGTGGGGGTGCTGCGGAATCCAGTGGCTCCGGCCCGTCAGAATGCAGCCTGGGCCCTGGCGCGTTTGGGGGCTACTGCCGCGCGTCCTGAGCTGAGGGCAGCGCTGCAAACCATCGCGCAACAGGACTATGATCCCCAGGTTCGCGCCTGGCTCGTACGCGCCTGGGCCGGGGTGGCGCTGCCGGGGGAGCGCTTAGAGGGGCTTCCGGCGCTGTTGGCCGATCGGGATCCGGGCGTACGGATTGCCGCTGCACGCGCTGTCGGAAAATACGGATGTGCAGACCGACCTTCTCTGCTGGAACCCCTGTTGAAGGACGAGGTGCCGCCGGTCCGCCAGGAGGCCTACGCGGCGGCCGAGGCCTGTCCGGTTCCCACCGCACGCCTGACCGAGCTGTTAGGTCAACACGACGCATTGGACGACGCGGCACTGGTGGAGGTGCTGGCACGGCGCCATGAGCTGCCGGACCCGATGTCGTGGCTGGCGGATACCTGGCCGCTTCGGGTGCGGGTGGCGGCGCTTGGGGCGGTGCGCGATCGGTCGGTGCTGATGGAGTGGGCCTTGAATGGAGAGGATGCTGCCATGCGGTCCACGGCCGTGACGCTGCTGGTGGAGCAGGCCACCCAGGCCGAGCTGTTGCGGCTGGTGGCGGCTTCGGACGAAGCCGTGGTGGAGACTGCGGCGGAGGAGCTGAAGAAGCGTCCCGATCCCAAGGCCGAGGAGCCCTTGCTGGCGGTGCTGGGTCGCGAGCGGCTGGAGGCATCCACTGCCGGTGCCTGTCTACGGGCCTTGTCCGTCCTCTATTTTACGGGGAAGGTACCGAAGGTAAGCCCCCTGGCAGCCGAGCGGGTCCAGCGGCAGCTCCAGGCCTGGCCGAAGCTGCGCGGGGATGTGGCCCCCATCGCCGGGCTGCTCGGGATCAAGTTGCCGGAGGCCGCCCCGATGGAGGTGCCAGAGCTGGCGGAGATCCTGGATATGCGCGCGCTGCGTATTCAGACCGAGGCGGGAGAGATCCGTGTGGAGCTGTGGCCGGAGGTGGCACCCTATACCGTGTACAACTTTGTAAGGCTGGCGGAAAAGGGGTATTTTGACGGTCTCTCCTTTCACCGTGTGGTGCCGGAGTTTGTCGTGCAGACGGGGGATCCGCGCGGCGATGGCTGGGGTGGCCCCGGCTACGCCATCCCGGATGAGCTGAACCCAGCGCCCTACGAGGCAGGTGTGCTGGGAATGGCACTTTCCGGGCCGGATACTGGGGGAAGTCAGTGGTTCATCACCCTGCGGCCCCAGCCACACCTGGACGGGGCCTACACCGCATTCGGTCGGGTGACGCTGGGCCTGGATCATGCCCGACGGGTGATGGCGGGTGATCAGGTACAGCGGGTGATCGTAGAGCGGGTCCAGCCGGTGGCCGGCTACGCATTCCCCTGATGAAAGGCGCCGGATAGCTGCTCTTGACGTGTCAAGCCTTGACCCGTCAAGACTTTACGCGTCAACCTGACTTCCTCAGTGCCGCCATGGGCCGGGGAGGAGGGCACGAAAGAGGCCGCTGAGCAAAGTCGCCTCGGCTTGCTCGGGTGCTTTCCCTTTGCGCAAGCTCTGCAACTGTTCCCCCACCATGTCCCGGTAGATGGTCCGGGCGGCATCCTCCCGCTCCGCTTCGGAGCGGTTGCTTTTCCGAATCTCCCCCAGCTCGCCCGGATCCAGGAAGTGTCCTGCGCAACCCGGACACTCCTCCACCTCTACCCGAATCGTGGGGTGAAAGAGCCGCTTAATCATGGGATACTTCTGGGTGCAGCGCGGGCAGGCAAGGCGGGTGCCTTCCCGGTGGCTGGTCTTCCCCTGCCCGAAGTTCAGCAGGCCGGCTGCGTCGCCCTCGTGCAGCTCGTCCAGGCGGCGCAGCTCCAACCGGTCGAACCAAAGGCCCCCACAGCCATCGGCGCAGACATCCACCGAAACGCCACCGACCTTTTCGACGCGCATCCCCTGGCCACAGGCAGGACAGTTCATGTTCAACTCCTGGTGCGCTCTTATCGCACCGGGGGCCCATCCGGGAGATTGGCACCGTGGCTTACAGCGGGGAGTGCCGGGAGTCGGCTACAGAGAGCGGCGGAGATGGACGATGCGGGTCTTGCTGGTGCAGGCATTCACGGCCTTGGACATGGAGCTGGTCTATCCCCTGGGTCTGGCCTGGCTCGCGGCGCATCTGGACGAGCACGAGGTCGACATCTTCGATGTAAACCTGCATCGCGATGATCCCCTGACGGCCTTGGAGCGGAAAGTTCGGAGTTTTGGGCCGCAGGTGGTGGGAATCTCGCTGCGCAACATGAAGGTGGGGATGCCGCACCTCCACACCGACGACTTCGAGCCCCAACAACAGGCCATTCAGCGCATCAAAAAGGTGGCGCCCGGGGTGAAGGTGGTGGCGGGGGGCACGGCCTTCTCGCTGTACTCCGAGACCTTCATGAAGCGGCTGCCCGAGATCGATATCGGTGTATGGGGCGAGGCGGAGCTTCGTTTTCCGGAGTTGCTTCGCGATCTGGAGCACCCCGAAAAAGTGGCCGGTGTCTACTACCGTCGGGAGGGTCAGGTGCGGTACACCGGTCGCCCCGAGGGGGTGCCGTGGAAGAGCCTGCGGCAGCCGCGTCGGGATTTGGTGCCGCACGGTCCCTACCTGGCCAGCTCATTTGTCTCGGTGGGGGTACAGGCCAAAAGAGGATGTTCGCTGCACTGTATTCACTGCTCGGACACCTTTCTTTTGGGCCATCGGGTGCGGATGCGCGACCCCAAAGAGGTAGTGGACGAGGTGGAGTCGCTGGTGCGGGACTATGGTGTGCGACAATTCTTCTTTTGTGACCAGATATTCAACATCCCCGTCAGCCACGCCATACGGATTTGCGACGAGATCGTGGCGCGAAAGCTGGATGTTCGCTGGTCGGCTTGGTTCAACGAGCAACGCAACACGCTGACCGATGCGCTGATGATTGCCCTGAAGCGCGCGGGATGCAGCTTGCTTTCTTTCAGTCCGGATCATGTGGATGATCGGATGCTGAAGAACCTCGACAAAAACTTTCGGTACGTGGACATGCTCCATACCGTCCAGATCGCCAAAAAACACGGGATGGACGTGGAGTACAGCTTCTTCCTCAACTCCCCGGGGGAGGATCTGCGATCATTGGCCGCAATTGTCCGCTTTCTGGTGCACGCGCGGATGGAGCTGGGGCCCCAGCTTCGGCTGTTCACCCTGCTGATGATGCAGCCCATCCGCATCTATCCCCACACCCGGCTGTTTGAACTGGCTAAAGAAACCGGTTTGATCGATAAAGATCACGAGCTGGTCGAGGGGCAGTTTTGGAACCCGGGCATGATGCAGTATGCCGTGGCGGGGATACAGGCGGGGGCGCATGGTTTGTACAGCGCACGCCAACAATTGCGGAAGCTGCGCGGGAACAGTTTTGACTCGGTGTCGCGCGGCTGAGGGGGAGACAGGCGGGCCCACGGTGCTTACATTGCCGTACATGGCGCAGAATCCCCTCGATCTGGCCGCATGGCGGCGTCTGAAGGCAGTCCGGGACACCGGGCCGATGGGCTTTGCGGCGCTGTGGAACGAACATGCGCCCACGATCTGGTCGGTCGTGCGCCCGCTTTGCGCGAGTGAATCCGAGGCGGTGGGCTGGTGTGGGTCCTTCCGGCTTGCGCTGGAGGAGCGGGTGGGCATGCTGGACCCGGTGTCGCCCCTGGGGCCACAGGTGGGGGTGCAGCTCTTTGAGCACATGGCACCTGCACTACGCGGGCCGCTGAGCTCTCCCATACAGGTCATACAACCCGACGTGGCGGGGCTGGCCGGCCTTGCGCCAATGGTGCGGCTGGCATGGCTGGTCGAGCTGTTTTTTGACGTTTCCGAGTCAGTTTTTGAGGCCGAGGACGGTCTGCTGCCTCATCTGCGCGCCGCGCGTCGCTGTCTGGAGCCGGTGAGCAGCACCGATCTCCGCAGCAGCTTAAGGATGAGCCTTGGGCAAAAAGCTCCGATGAACATCCTGATCCTGCCGCCGGGCGCCGAGCCGAACCGCCGCTCCTGGGGGTGGTTGTGGATTCCGATGGTGGCCCTGGTGGTGTTGGCCATTGGCGCGCCGATGGTGGGCGCCTTCCGGGAGGGCTGGGATTGGCAGAAGGCAGCCCGGATCCATCTTCAGGTGATGGAGGAAGTTCCTGGTTTTTTGGCTACCCGCTCCCCGGGCGAGCTGTCGCAGAGCCTGCGGGACCGCGGGCTCTCTGAAGGAATGAGCGAGGTTCCTGATCTCTCAGCGCTGGGCCTGGTTCTGGAGGGGGGGCTGGTGGTGCCCGGGAAGGAGCCGGGCGTCGTGTTGCGCTACCAGAAGATGGGCCAACGATGGACGGTACAACACCATCTCCGGGTGAATCCCCGCGATCTTCAGGAGCCGGTCGGGGTGATCTCCACCGAGGAGGGCCCTCTGTCCGCATGGTCTGAGGAGGGGGTCACCGTGGCCGGGTGGCGGGTGGCCGACGGTCTATGGGCCGTGGGTGCAGAGGCCGCGGTGGCGGATGTGCTCACCCTCGGAACGCTGATACGTCCGCTGGTCGGGAAAGCTGCGTCTCCATAGTCGGCGAAAAACCATCAAAAAGGTGGAGTGGGAGGGGAGGGGCTACGCAAGCGGGTTCTGGCGCGCTACACTACCGGGCCGGAGTATCCGATGGCTGAACAGCGTCCGCCCCCCTCTCAGAATCGTCTCGGTGAGCTGCTCGTTCGCGAGAAGCTGATCTCGCCCCTCCAACTCCAGAAGGCGATGGAAACCCAGCGGAGTGCCGGCGGGCGTTTGGGCCACCAGCTCACCAAGCTGGGCTACCTGGACGAGAACGAGCTGACTGCCTTTTTGTCCAAACAATACGGCGTTCCCAGTATCAACCTCCAGGAGTTTGATATCGACGCTGAGGTGTTGAAGATCATCCCCAAAGAGGTGGTGATTCGGCACCAGGTGATTCCCATCAACAAGGCAGGAAACACCCTGATTGTCGCGATGGCCGATCCCTCCAACATCTACGCCATCGACGACATCAAGTTCATCACGAACTTCCATATCGACATCGTCGTCGCCTCCGAGCAGCAGATTGCCGAGGCGATTGAAAAATACTTCACGTCTAACGTCTCTTTTGAAGACGTGATGGAGAATTTTTCGGCGCCGGACGAAGAGGTTGAGATCGCCGGCGATGCCGACGAGGACCTGAACGTCCTGGATCTGGAGAAGAGCGCAGGCGATGCGCCCGTCGTGAAGCTGGTGAACTTGATCCTGCTGGACGCCATCCGAAAGGGCGCTTCCGATATCCATATCGAGCCCTACGAAAAGCAGCTTCGTATCCGCTACCGCATCGACGGCATGCTGTACGAGGTCATGAAGCCGCCGCTGAAGCTGAAGCATGCCATCAGCTCGCGTTTGAAGATCATGTCCAACCTGGACATCGCCGAGCGCCGCCTCCCGCAGGACGGGCGTATCAAGCTGAAGATGGGCAAGGGCAAGGAGATGGACTTCCGCGTGTCGGTCTGTCCCGTGCTGTGGGGCGAAAAGATCGTCATGCGTTTGCTCGACAAGAGCAACCTGCAATTGGACATGACCAAGCTGGGCTTTGAAGA
>JBEIQS010000302.1:0-5610 GCA_040376425.1 Alphaproteobacteria bacterium
CCCAGAAGGGAGGAATGTCCGGGCCGGCGACAAAGCCCATGTACAGCACGTTGGGGTCGTAGCCGAAGGGTTCGCGAATGCCAGAAGGATCCGCCTGGAAGGTGATGTTCCCGAACACAAGATCCGCGCCGACGTTGGTCTTCGGCCCCATCAATTGCGGCAGGTACAGCGAGGCGGGGATGGCCACCTGCTCGCCATCTTCCAGATCCACGTGCATACGAATCCAGCCGTAGTCGCCGGCAACGGTGGGCCCGATGGCATCCACCTTGTACGAGCCCGCCTTCAGGCTCTCCTTGCTGAAGCCACCAGCACTGTCCGTGTTGACGGAAAAGCACACGGCATCGCAGATCTGTACTTCCACATCCGCCAACATCTCGCCGTCATAGCCCAGGACCGTGCCGGAGATCAGCCCGGTGGGGTCCGCATCCGCATCGGTGTCCGTATCGGTATCGGTGTCGGTATCGGTTTCCGTCTCCGAGTCCAGGACGGCGGTGGAATCATCACTCTTTTCGGTACCGCTACAGGCCGCGTACAGAAGCACAAAGCTGAGCATGGGGAGCCTCCATCCATAGTCTATCCCGGAATTTCAGCCCCGGTGGAGTAGGACACGCAGGCCGCCCCAACTCTGCTCGAACAGCCGATGGGCATCCGGGAAAAGGGTGCTTTCCTGAACATCTCGCAGCTCCAGGCAGGCGGAGGCAAATGCGCAGGGGGGCTGGAATTCCAGTGCGGTCAGCGGGAACTCCTGGCCGCAGGTGCAGCGCAGGGCCAAGTCTTGACGTGTCAAGGCCGAAGAAAACGCGGGAACAAGGTTGTTTTGGCAGTGTGGGCAGCGCACCCGGAAGCCGCCTTGGCCGGGGCTGTAGAAGCGGGGGCCCGGGTCGGACAGGACCAGGGCAACCTGGAAAGAGCCGTTCAAAAGTGGGCGGGTGCCGGGCGTATAGGCGGCTCCCATGGGCTGGAGGTAAGCAGCGTCCACCAGGCGCTCCACGATGGCTCCCAGCGGATCCCGGGGCTGGGGAGGAAGGAGGCGCAGGTTCAGCCGATGGGAGGCCTTCGGCACTCAGAACCACTCGGGAATGTGCACCCGCACCGGCCCACGCACGGTGGCCTGACATGCGAGGCGATCTCCGTTGCGTTGGTGCTCGTCGCCCAACACAAAAGACTCCATCGACTCTACGCGGGAAAGGTTCTTTCCCCCCTCCAGAATCTCCACACGGCAAGTTCCGCAGGAGCAGTTGCCACCGCAATAGTAGCGCAGGTCCACATCCCCCTGGCGGGCCGCGTCCAGCAGGGTGGCGCCGGGCTGCACCCGCACCTCCTTGTCTCCGAACTGGACCAAAAGCTCGCCTTTCGACTCCTTTGTGGGGGAGCGCAGCGGGCTCGCCTCCACCTCGGAGCGCAGCACCCGCTCCACCACGGCCGAGCCGGCGCGGCTGGCGGCCTTCAGGCTGCGCTGCAAAAGGCGGAAGGGCAGGGCGGGTCGAACAGACATACGCCATTGTCCTTCGTCCACCGGCCTTTGCCAAGCGGCCTTTGCGCGGCTGGTGAGCCAAAGCACAGCAAAGGCGGCTCTCAGCTCCCCGCACTGCACAAAAAGGGGGATCCACGGCGGCGTATGGGTGGTTAGCTTTCCAGAATGCAGGAGCCTGAAGCCCTCGCACGCGCCGGCGCGTTGCTGCTCTCGCTGGTGGTACACAGCGTGGTGGGCTGGTATTTCGGGACCCTCTCCATGCAGAGTCCGGGCCGAGAACTGCCGGAATTGCCGTTGCCGCGGCTACCTCCGGCGGAAACGGAGCTGGTCGACCCGCCGCAACGACCGCTGCCGGTGACCTTGGGCGATCCGGAGGCGAGCCGGGTCGGCGAGTTTGAGATGCCGCAGGAGCCTGTGGAGGAGGAGCCGGTGGAGCCGGAGGCCATCGTGCAAGAAAAACGGAAGGCCGAGCCGGAGCAGCGCCGCGAGCTGCCGCCAGAAAAGGTGGCCGAAGAGAAGGTAGAGGAGCTGAAGGAGGAGGGGGGAAGGCGAGGGGACCGGCTGGAGGCGGACAAAGCCCGGATTCTGGACATTCTGCGCACCGATCAGGAGGAGACCACGCTGCCGGTGGACTCGGACTACCTCTCCGACCGCTCTGTCTTTGAGCCACTGACCTCGGTGGGGCAGGCCAGCATCCACCGGGCCCTGGGCCTGGGCGATGGCGACAGCGACCGGATCCTCACCCACACCGACTTTTTCTCCCAGAATACTGAGAAGGCGCCCGGCATCAAACGAGGGGGGAAGAAGGTGATTCCCGGTGCTCCCTTGACACGTCAACAGCTTCGGAAAAGAGCCGCCGGCAGCCCCGTGGTGATTGAGCTGCCGATGAGTGGGGGAGAGGGCGAGCTGAGTGCCGGCGACCACCCGATCACCCTGATCCGCGAGGAACTTCCAAAGACCTTGCCCCGTCCGAGGCCCAAACGTCGCATTCCTCCTTCGATCGTGCCCACGCCCACACTGACGCCGGAGGTGGAGGCTCCTTCACAGGCCGAGGATCTGCCCCCGCCCGAGGAGGAGCTGCCGGTGACCCTGGACTATTTCCCAGACGCGCCCCTGACTCCCTGGGGCGTGGACGTGCCCGAGGTGTTGGCCGACCCCAACCCCGAAGCCCAAGCCCCCGAGGCCACGGCCGGCTGGGGGGAAGAGGAGATGCTCGAGTTCGACGGCACGCCGGACCAACGCACCCGCCTAAGTACGCGGAAAGACCCGCTGGGGGTGTGGTTCATCCCCCTGTACGACCAGATTGCCCGGCGTTGGAAGTACCCGATGGAGCTACGCGCGCTGGATATCTCCGGCCGGGTGGAGCTGCTGGTTCACTACGATCGGTACGGACGCCTTGGCTTGATCCAGGTGCGAGAGGCCACCTACCCGCAGCTGGTGGACAGCGCGCGGGATGCCATCCCTGAGAAGGTGGACCCGCTGCCGAACGAAGCGGCGTACAAAAATGGCATGGACTTTCGCTTTGTTTTTGTATACAGCAAGCGCTGATCAGGTGGGGCGGCGTCCGCGAAGGACACGCTCGATTCCGCCCAGGTCTTTGATGGCTTCTACTTCCATAAATCCCGCAGCGCGCATCATTTCGGCCACCGCCGAGGCCTGGCCTGCCCCCAGCTCCAAGAGCAGCCCCCGCCGTGCGCGTCGGGCAGCTTCGGGCACCAGACGCCGGTAGATCTCCAGCCCGTCGCCCCCGCCATCCAAGGCAAGTCTGGGCTCCTGATCGCGAACTTCAGGCTCCAACGTAGCCAGGTCGGCCGTGGGAATGTACGGCGGGTTGGCCACCACCCAGTCGATGGGCCGGTTGGCCGGGATGGGTTGGAGCAGGTCTCCGCGCAGCACAGCGACCCGATTGCCGAGTTTATGCTCCTCTACATTGGTCTTGGCGCAGGCCAATGCCTCAGGGGAGAGGTCGGTCAGAAATACCCTGGTCTCCGGCCGTGCCAGCGCGATGGACAGGCCGATGCAGCCGGTGCCGGTGCAGACATCCGCCACAAAGCTGGGGCTTTCGTCGACCCAGGCCAGCGCCGCCTCGACCAGGGTCTCCGTGTCGGGCCGGGGCACCAGCACCCCGGGTCCTACCCGAAAGCTGTGCTCGAAAAAGTCCCGCTTCCCCAGGATCCACGCCAGCGGCTCCCGGTTGCCCCGGCGCCGCACCAGCCCGCGCAGGCTCTCCAGCTCAGGCTCGGTCAGAGGCCGATCAAACTGCATATAGACCTGGACCCGGTCCAGCTTGAGCACATGGCCCAGCAACAGCTCGGTGTCGAGCCTGGGCGAGGCCACCCCCCGCTCCTTGAGGTACCGCGTGGTAGAGGTCAGCACCTCAACCAGGGCTTTCATCCCGTGGGATCCTGCGCCTTCAGCAATTCCGCTTGGTTGTAGGCGATCAGGGGCAGCACCACCTCATCCAGGTAGCCGTCCATGATCTGGTCCAGCTTGTACAAGGTGAGCCCGATGCGGTGGTCGGTCAGGCGGTTTTGCGGGAAATTGTAGGTGCGAATCCGCTCGGAGCGATCCCCGCTGCCCACTTGCGAGCGGCGGTCTGCAGCTTCGGTGGCCGCCTGCTCGGAGCGCTGCTTCTCCAGCAAGCGGGCGGAGAGCACCTTCATGGCCTTCGCTTTGTTCTTGATCTGCGACTTTTCGTCCTGGCAGATCACCACGAGGTTGGTGGGCAGGTGCGTGATCCGCACCGCCGAGTCGGTGGTGTTCACACTCTGGCCACCTGGTCCGCCGGCGCGAAAAACATCAATTCGAAGGTCTTTTTCGTGGATTTTGACCTCCACCTCATCCGCCTCGGGCAGCACGGCGACCGTGGCGGCGGAGGTGTGGATACGGCCCTGCGACTCGGTGACCGGCACCCGCTGCACCCGGTGTACCCCCCCTTCAAATTTGAGGTGAGCATACACATCGGCGCCCGTGATCAGCGCGGTGACTTCCTTCATGCCGGCGGCGTCCCCGCCGGTGCCCGACTCTGAGGTATTCAGCAGCTCGATCTTCCACCCTTTTTGCAGGGCGTAGCGGCTGTACATACGGAAGAGGTCGGCGGCAAAGATGGCCGCTTCGTCCCCCCCGGTCCCCGCCCGGATCTCCAACATCAGGTTTCGACCTTCGTAGGGATCTTTGGGCAACATCAGCAGGGTGAGCTGTTTTTCCAGCTCGGGAAGGCGGGCCTGCAATTCGGCACGCTCATCCTCTACCATCTCTCGCATGTCAGGATCGGCGGCAAGCTCGGAAAGCTGCGCCAGCTCCTTCTCCGTCTGCTGGATACGGTGGGCCAGATCCACCATTTTGGTGAGGTCCGAGTGCTCACGCGACACGTCGCGCATACGGCCCAGGTTGCTGCTGATGGAGGGGTCCATCAACAGGCGATCCAGCTCCTCCAGGCGGCGCTGTAGCTCTTCCAGACGGACAAACATGCAACGTCCAGAAGCCACCAAAAGGGTGGCTGCAGGAGGGGGTGGGGGCGGTCATCCCGCGGGCGGGCTGCCCGCGAGCGCTCAGCTCTGGGACAGACCGTACTTCTTGTTGAACTTGTCCACGCGGCCCGCGAGCTGGTTGGTGCGCTGCTTGCCGGTGTAGAAGGGGTGCGACGAAGAGGACACGTCCAGGGGAATCAGGTAGTACTCCACCCCGTCCACCACCCGGGTATTCCGGGACTTCATGGTGGAGCGGCTGCGGTACTCGGCGCCGGTGGAGCCGTCGGTGAAGATGACGTTGTTCAGAACAGGATGGATATCGGCTTTCATCGCATATTTTCCAGAAAAAGGGGAAGAATGGCGCCCGGAGACACGCAATCAGCCCGCCTTTTCACCCGTTTTTGCCCCTTCGTCAAGCAACTCAGCGTTGGTCCTCGTGCGAGAAACGCGTCCGAGCACGCCCATGGCATTGGGGAAGGTGGTGCGCAGGGCCCGGACCTTGGCAATCTGAGCGCCAGGCCACAGGTGATCTTCGTGCTGGGTGCTGCACTTGGGGATGTCCAAGGCCGGAAAGATCCGACGGTCGGCCAGGGCGCGATCCAGGGTGATGGTGTGGTTCTCCATCCCCTGCAGCTCCTCCAACAGCGCCTCGTCCACCCGGGAGCC
>JBEIQS010000222.1:0-9304 GCA_040376425.1 Alphaproteobacteria bacterium
CCTCTCGATCCATCAGGGAAATCGCCAGGATATCGTTGGGACTGCGCAGCCCCACCGAGGCCAGCTCAGCCTCCACACCCACATTTTTTCGAAGAAAGGTGCGGGCAATGTCGCCATTGAGGGTCAGTGGCCGGTCGCTTCCCACCATCACCAGATCGGCGTCCTGGATGGTGGCGAAGATGCGGACATGAGGAAAAACCTCGCAGAAGGTGCGGATCACCGAGCGGAGGTCGCGCTCGTCCATGCCGTACATCTGCACCCACTGGCTCCATACGCCACCCGGACGAAGTCGGCTGCGGCCCAGCTCAAAAAACTCGCGGGTGAAGAGGTTGGACACCCCGGTCAGCCAGGGATTGCTGGGTTCGGAGACGATCAAGTCCATGCTGCCCGGTGCCGTCAGCAGCACCTGGTTGCGGCCGTCGTTGCCATAGAGCTGGATGCGCGGATCGTTCAGCGCGTCGTGATTCCAAGCGCGGAAGAACTCGGTGGCCATCGGCATGGAAGGCTCAATCTCCACCACCTGAATCTCCTCCACTTCCGGGTGGAGGTTCATCGCGCCCAGCGTGATGCCCGAGGCCAGCCCGATGAGCATCGTCTTGCGGGCTTCATCGCCCAGGAAGAGAAAGGGCAGGTGGGCCACCAGCACCTGCGTTGGCATGTCCGCGGTGGTCGACGCGTCGATCTTCCCGTTGTTCGCGAGCCAGATATTGCCGGTCACCCGGTTTTTTCCCACGGTGACGACGGTGGAGAGCCCCTCCTTGTAGTGCAGGAGACGATAGCGATCCAGCATCTCCTTCTTCATTTCCGCCCAGGTGGGCTCGTCCAGGTTGTCGACGTATTTGTAGACCCCCGCCGTCATCAGCATCGGATCCCAGGGCGGTGGCTGGAAAATGTAGAGCAGTCCGAGAAGAATCGGCAGCGGCAATGCCCAGACCTGGCTGCGCCGCGCCCAGAGCACCACCGCTCCCACCAGGTTCACCGCCACCGCCACCTGCACGGTCCCCACCACCTCGATGCTCGGGAGTAGCACAAAACCTGCGAGGAAGGCCCCAAGTACCCCACCGGCGGTGTTGGCTCCGTAGATCACACCCACATCCTGTGCCCGCGCCGAGGGAGAGGCTGCGCGAATCAACACCGGAAAGGTCGCCCCCATCAGAAAGGCCGGAGGGGTCATCACCAGCATGGCCACGATGCACTTCACCGGCCAGATCAGCTCCGGAAAAGGCTTGATCTGGAAGAACAGCCAAACAAAAACCAGCGGGAGCCAGCCGTAGAGCCACATCGCCCCCCAGGCCAGCGTTGCCACGCCCACCTGCAGGAGTCCGGCTCCCGCGCGCGCCCGGCGGCCCAGCCGGTCCGCCAGCCAGCCCCCGGCCTCTCCCCCCACCGCAATTCCCACCAGAAAGGCAAGGAGCATCAGTGAAAAAGCGTAGGCTGAGGCCCCCAGAACCAGACCCAGCACCCGGAACCACGCGACTTCCAGCGCCAGGCTGGCAAAACCGGCGGTCGCCGCGGCGAAGGCCAGCGCCCACAGGCCGTCGGCAGGCTCCTCTGCGGTGGCGGGCTCCCCCTCCTCAGCCTCCGGCAGCAGCAGGCTATCGGTGCGCGAAAGGTACCAGGCCCCTGCGCCCAAAAGCAGGTTGGCCACGGCGATCAGGTAGCTGGTCCCCGAAATCCACCACTCCGGCAGCAGGTAGAAGCCCCCCGCCGCGACCCCCACCACCGCGCCGATCGTGTTGATCGCGTAGAGCCGCCCGATGGCTTTGCCTGCTTCGCGGCCCTTCACCAGCGGGGTCAGCACCGGGAGCGTGGCCCCCATACAGGCCGTGGGCAGAATCAACACGGCCCCCACCAGCAGAAACTGTACGAGTCCAAAACTCACCGGGTCCAAACCCGTCGCCAGGCTCATGTACACGGGCTCGATCAGCCGCAGCAGCGTGGGAAAGGCCAGCCCGAACAGGCCAATGGCGGCCTCCAAGATGGCATAGGTGCGCAGCGGTGGCCCCAAGCGGCTGCCCAACCGCCCCGCCAGCAAGGACCCGCCGGCCAGCCCCGCCATGAACGCACAGAGCACCGTGGTGATGGCGAACTGGCTGGTTCCGAAGATCCAGTGGAGCTGCCGGCTCCAGAGCGTTTCCCACACCAGGCTGGTGGCGCCGGAGAGGAAGAAGAGGAGGTAGAGGGGGGGCATAGGAGGCACGGCAGATAACCTGATCCTGCACAGATGATAAGAACCGGCCTGTCGCGCTTTTCGTGAATAGATTGTGGGGCAAGGCCGTCAAACCGGGCAGTTGCCCTGTCTTCGCGCGGAGGCCCGTGCCGCGCCAACCTTACGGTGATCGATGCTCCTGCTTTCAACCTTCGCATTTGCCCAGACCGCCGCCCCGGATGCCCGCTTTGCCCTGGCCCTCTTCTGCAATCCAACCTGCGACGACAAGGTGTTCGCGATGTTGGATGAAGAATTGGGTAGCATTCGCGGGCGCTCCGGCTTTCCGGACGTGGTGACGCAGCCCGGACGAATCATGGGCATCGCCGACGACAGTTTTCCGATTCCCAACGCAGATTTTCTCGAGGTCTACGGCGTGGAAGTGGACCGGCCTGAGGCCTTGGTGAAGTCGCAGCAGGTGGTGATTGCCTGGTTCGCGGCTCCCTCCGATCAGGCGGTTCAAACCCTGACAACCGCCCAGCGCGCCTTTGCCAGGGCTGCCAAAGAAAGTGGTGGCTGGGTCGAGGACCTGGACACCCAGCAGCTTTTCGGCGTGGAGGCCTTCGCCCGTCGGGATCCAGCAGGCAAGCTGGAGGATTGGTTCGTGGTGGATGCCGCGCCGCAGGACGAGGCCCAGCCGGACGGGGCGGTGCGACTGGTGACCCGGGGCTTGCGACGCTTCGGGCTGCCGGAGCTGGTGGTGGAGGATGTGGACCCAGGGATGGCGGCAGACGTGGGGGTGGTGTTGAATGCGGCTGCTGCAAACTTGCGGAAGCAGAAGTCCGGTCAGATGAGCATCCAAACGGAGATGGTCAGTGGCACGGCCACCTTTGTGGACGGGAAACGTCGGGAGGATGACCCCGACGACCCACTGTGGAAGATGAGCTTTGACGGGCAGATCACGGTGCCCGGAGAGGACGTCGAGGTGGAGGATTCCACCGCGTCTCCCGTTGAGGGGGCCGCGCCCCCGCCAGTGGTTGCTCCCCCGGTTCCCGTCGCCGAGGTGGTCACGCCGCCGGTGCCCCCGTCGCCGCCAGCCCCGACCGTCGATCGATCCCCTCCCCCGCCTGTCGGAAAGCCGCGCAGCTTGGACGAAGCAAAGTCGATGGTGCAGGCCCGTTTTCAGAGCGTCGTGCGCGCAGCCTGGGAGCAGGGATTGAGCCCCGGGGAAGTGGTCGCGGTGTCCGCCCCCTTCCGCTCCCGTTCGGGCGGGAAGGAATACATGTGGGTGGAGCTGCGGAGTTGGGAGGGCGGGCAGTTGAGCGGGGTGCTGGTCAACCAGCCAGACGACGTGCCCGGCCTGAAAAAAGGCGACATCGTCCAGGTTTCGACGGAAGAGGTGTTTGACTACATCTGGAAAAAGGCGGATGGAAGTCGGGAAGGAAACCTGACCGCGCCCTTCACCCGCTGAGCCACAATTTCTGGTACAATGGCATACCAGCCGCGGATGCCGATGTACGCTCTTTTGTTCCTCTACGCATGTACCTCCGTTGATCCCAAGGAATCCACGCCCGAGCAGGCGGTAGACAGCGACGGCGATGGCTTCACCAGCGAAGAGGACTGCAACGACGAGGATGCCGCGGTCAACCCGGACGCCGAGGAGCTCTGCGACGCGGTGGACAACGATTGTTCAGGCTTTGTGGACGATCTTCCAGGTGCAGCCTATGCGGACGACGACGGGGACGGCTATGGCGATCCCGGTGCCCCCACCGGTGCCTGTCGTGGTGTGGCCGACAACACGGACTGCAACGACACCGACGCGGCCATCAACCCCGGGGCGGGAGAGAGCTGTGCGCCGGGCGACGAGGACTGCGATCGCCTGGAGGGAGACGAAGACGACAATGTGATAGATGCAACAAGCGGTTTTGCGGATGCGGACGGCGATGGCTATGGCGATGATGCCTCTCCTGTGACCGGCTGCGACGGTTTTGCGACCCAGGGTGGGGACTGCAACGATGCTGACGCAACCATCAGCCCCCGCCAGTCGGAGCGTTGCGACACTCTCGGTGTGGACGAGGACTGCGATGGCCTGGTCAACGGAGCGGATACCAATACGGTGGGTGGCGACGATTGGTATCGGGATCGCGACGAAGATGGCTATGGAAACCCGGACGAGTCCCTGTCGGCATGCGATGCGCCAGAGGGCTATGTGGCAGACGATCAGGACTGCGCCGATCGCGACCCTGCGGTGTATCCCGGTGCCCCCGAAACCTGCGACGGCGTGGATGAGGACTGCAACGGAAGTGTGGACGACGGCGCAACTGCAACTACGTTGGTCTACCGGGACACGGACGGGGACGGTCACGGAAACCCGAACTACTCCGGCTACTACTGCGCATCGGACCTGTGGGCAACCGTTGCGGACGACTGCAACGACTACCAGTCCCTGGTCTACCCGGGCGCAACGGAGTGGTGCAACAGCATCGACGATGACTGCTCCGGCACGGTCGACGACAACTGCACCGATGTGGGGGATGCCGCCAACTACGATACCGGCGCCATGCAGCAACAATTCAATGGCGGTATCGTGGCGATGAACGGCCAGGTGCAGGAAGGGGTCCATGGCTTCCAGGGCGTCTGGTACCACCAGGGGCTTGCGGACGGCCTGATCTGCCAGTATCATGGTTCATTGCAGGATAACGGGGCCCCGGCGTCGGGTTGTCCTAGCTGCCAGTGGAGCTACTCCACCAAGGTGGTCAGCGGCGGGATGGAGGGCGATTGGTGCACGGAGATCGGTGTGACTGAAGACACCTATCAGGATGATGTGTTGGATATCGGCTTTGCACCTGACTACTACTATTCAGGATTTGGTTACATCAACAACGTGATGTTCCTCTACCTGCCTGAGTACGCATCCTATGGGTGGTTCCTCTTCAATTTTGACGATGGCGGCAACTACAACGCCACCGGAGACGCCTACGGGGTGGGCTGGACCCGCACCGCGGCGGCAGGCGCGGTCTACTACTTCTACCTCTGAGCCCGGGCTCCGTGTTACACCTGTTTCATGGTGTTTCACGATCTGGAACAAGGTGGGCTGGGTAACTGGCTGAAGGGTGTCGGACCTGAGGCCGCATTCCGTGTGCTGACCGGGCTGTTCCCGGACGCCGTTATTTTTGTCGTGAATGCCCAAAGAGATTTGTTACTCTGGAGTGCCGGCGCTGAAAAACACCTTGGCTTCACGGCAGAGCAGGTGCTGGGGCGCCACTGTCTGACCGGAATACGCTGCGGTCGTTGCTTGGGCTCCTGTGGGCTGATGGCGGTGGGAACGATCTCCGGGGTGCAGGTGAGCCTCCACCGTGCGGATGGGCGGGAGTGCAGTTTTCGCAAGTATGCACAGTCTTTTTTGTCAGCCGATGGTACGTTCTTGGGAGGTATTGAGGTGCTGCTTCCCGAGGAGGAGCTGGTCCATCCCGGGAATGCGGAAGAGCAGGTTGACTTCCACGGAATCGTCACGCGCGATCCGGGGATGCTCCAGGCGATTCAGGTGATCCGAAACGTGGCTGAGACCGATGCGACGGTGCTGATTCGTGGGGAAAGTGGCACCGGCAAGGAGCTGGTCGCCCGGGCCATCCACGACGAATCCCATCGGAGGGACCGAACCTTCCTGGCCGTGAACTGTGCCTCCTTCACCCCGTCTTTGCTGGAGAGCGAGCTGTTCGGCCATGTAAAGGGATCCTACACGGGTGCCACCGCCGATCGTGCCGGTATTTTTGTGCAGGCCAACCGTGGAACCCTGTTCCTGGACGAGGTGGCCGAGATTCCGATGGAGCTTCAGTCGAAGCTGCTGCGGGTGCTCCAGGAGCGTGTGGTGGTACCGGTGGGCTCCAACCGCCCCCAGGCGGTGGATGTACGGGTCATTGCCGCCACCCACCACTCGCTGCGTGATGCGGTAAAGACGGGGAAGTTCCGGGAAGATCTCATGTACCGCCTGAGGGTGGTGCCGGTGTTCCTGCCACCCCTGCGCGAGCGCCCGCGCGACATCGAGCTGCTCTTGCAGCACTTCATCCAGAAGGGCAATCGTCGAGGTCCGCGGGAAATCAAGGGAATTCTGCCCGAGGTGATGCGCCTGCTGCTGGACCATGACTGGCCGGGTAATGTGCGCGAGCTCCAGAATGTCGTGGAGTACGCCTTCGCCGTGGGCCGTGGGCCCACGCTGGGTCTTCAGGATCTTCCTCCCGAGTTTCGTGAGCCAGCGCTCCCCTCCCCTGTGGTGGGCGCGGAAGACGAGCTGCAGCGGGTGCGTCTGGCCCTGGCCTCGGCCCATGGCAACCTGGGCAAGGCGGCGGAGCTGGCGGGAATGAGCCGCACCTCGTTCTGGCGCGCCCGGAAGAAGTACGGGATCTAGCTGGGGAGAGAGCTGCGGAGTATCTGCAGAATCGCGTGGGCGGGGGCATTGTCCGGCAGGTATTGGACCGGCGCGTAGCTGCGCTGCAGGTTGGCCCACCGGCGTGGCTCGCCGTCAAAGTCGTGGGAGAAGATCGCCGGCTGCGCATGACCAGCGGCGCGGATGGCCGCCAGAATGTAGGTGCCCTGGTGCTCTTCCAGAAAGTGCCGTGCGCGCACCGGGTCGCCATTAAATCGTTCGGCGGTCTCCGCGAGATCTCCCAAAAGCACACTCGCCTGCACCCGATCAAAGCGCATGTCCAGAAAGATCAGGTCAAAGCTGCTGGAGGCCAATGCTGCAAGGGCGGCGGGCCCATCTCCGGCGCGTTGAAAGCGGTAGCCCTCGGTCGCAAAACGCTCCAGATTGCGACTGTACTCTTCGCCGTCTTCCACCACCAGCACATGGATGGGCGTTGCCATCGGTCAGCGGTTGATGTCTTTCTGGATGTCGATCTCTTCTTTCAGTTCGGTGGTCTCAGACCGGCCGATACGTCCGATCAGCGAATTCGGGAAGAAGTGGGCGATGGCAATACTGCCGAAGAAGATCACAAAGGTGGAACCCAGGCTGAGCCACTCGGGAAGGTGGAATTCCAGGTGGAACCACACCTGCCCGAAAATACCCGGGAACTCACCGGAATGGGCAAACAGTTTCAGTCCGATCAGTAGAACTAGCAAAAATGCTACTTTGTTAAGGACTGGATACCGGACGATCAAGGTCAGGAACCAGCCCGCCACGAAGCGCATTGCCAGAATGCCGAGGCATCCTCCGATGAAGATCACCGCCAGCTTGTTGGAAAACGCCAGGGCGGCGGCGATGGAGTCCACGGAAAAGGCAATGTCGGCAAGCTCAATCGCCACCACCGCTTGCCAAAACGGAGACAGGCCCATCCGGGCGGCCAGGCGACCGAAAGGCCCGGCTTTGTCCATCGGATCGTCGTGATCAGAGGACGCCATCAGGCCGGTGACCCCCACATAGATGAGGTAGAGCGCCGCGCCCCACCGCACCACGGGGTAGGACAGCAGCGTGGCCGCAAAAAAGATTACGATGAAGCGGAAGATATAGGCGAACCAGATGCCGATCTTCATGGCCAGCTTCTGATCTGACTCAGGACGGAGGTCCTTGACCAGCGCCGCCAGCACCAGCGCATTGTCCGCCGAGAGCAGCCCCTCCAGCACCACCAGCATGAGGATTACCGGGGTGTCAGCCCAGGACAATTCGTAAAAAGATTGGATGATCTCAGACATTGGGTCAACGGCTAACCTGTCTGGCCCCGGGCCGCATCCCCGGTGCTCAGGAAGGCCTGCCGAGTGTGCGCTCCATACCATTTCAGCCGTCCGCCTGCGCGCATTGGGCATACATCGTCCACGACCAAGCGGCGCCCTGGGGTCGCATGTATCATGCAATGAATCACCGCATGGCGTTCACGGCGAAGAGGAGGATGTGCGCCCGAGGACGCGATAGGAGTGGCCCATGACGGTCCTTGCGTGGCTGCTTGTGGGGGTTGGCGAAGGCCTGGTTGCGATGGGGCGTGGAGCGCCGTGGGGGCCGCTGGTGCTCCTGGTCGCCGCCTGGGGCGGGGTGGGGGTGATTCTTCGGCGCTGGCCTTCTCTTTCCTCGGCCTGGATTCCGGTTTTTCTGCAGATCTTCGGCTCGGCGCTGGTGCAGCTTGGACTGGGCGGTGTCGCGGGGATTTTCGCCGCAGAGGGGGCGCTGGTTGGACTCGTCGGCGCGGTCTGGCTGTTGCGGCGCTGGCCCACAGCGGGTGTTCTGTTTGTGCTCCCCGCCACCTTGGCCGGTGCACAGATGCGCCAGATTCGCCCGGTCCTGATGTGGCCCGAACCGGTGGTGGAAGGCCGAAAGGGGCCGGGTCCCAAGGTGGTTCTGCTCACCATCGACACGCTCCGGGCCGATGTCGGACGCTCACTGCCTACCTACAACCTCGTGGCGCAGAGCGGTCGCAGTGGACCGACCCGCTCCCAGTCGCCGTGGACGGTGCCGTCGCTGGGAACACTCTTGACGGGTCAAGATGCGTACACACATGGTGCGGTGATCCGGCCGCCAAAGGCGGGGAAAACCCGTATCGGAAGTCTTTCGGTGCCCACTTTGGCCCGACGCTTCCAGGACGCGGGCTGGGCAACGGCGGCCTTTGTGGAGAATCCCTTCATCGCGCCAGAACGTGGCTTTCAAGATGGTTTTTCGGTCTGGGATCATCGGGAGCTTCGGCGACCGCCGCGCTCTCTGCTGCTGGACCCGGTCGGGCTGGGCCTGGATTTGCGGCCTCTGGAGGTGGTGGGACGAGACACGGATGCGCGTGTGGATGCGGCACTGGCGTGGATGATTGCGCAGGAGGGCCCCCTGTTTTTGTGGGTACACCTGCTGGGGCCACACTTGCCCTACTACCATGCAGACTTCTCTGAGGGGACCGCCCTGGGGGATATGTTGGGTCCCGACGGGCACAGTCGCTTGACCACCGAGGAGCTCCGCCGCGGAACACTGCGTTGGACGTCGCCTTTGCGGCAGGAGATCAAGGACGCCTATCGGCAAGAAGCACTGCGGGCGGATCAGGCGATGGGCCGCCTGGTCGCGGCAGCGGGTTCGGATGCAATCGTCCTTTATACCTCCGATCACGGGGAAGAATTCGGCGATCACGGGGGATGGGAGCACGGGCACAGCCTCTACGAGGAGCTGCTACAGGTACCTCTGGCCTTCCGTGC
>JBEIQS010000350.1:0-4404 GCA_040376425.1 Alphaproteobacteria bacterium
CATGTTCCAGGAGAGGCAGCCTTCCAGAGGGTAGGGGGTCATCCAATCCCCTCGATCATGCCCCGGTTTGCGGGAACGGTGCAGGGGCAGCGGTTGAAGGGGCAGCGCCGGATCTGGGTCCACATACGGGCGCTCCCATCAAAAATGTTACCCAGGTAGCCATCGTTGTGCCGTTTGGCAGAGCGACAGGACCACAGCGCCCCATCCTTGTCCACCACCCCGTAGCGGCGGCCCGCCTCGCAGCGCCGCCCGAAGTAGGAGGGGGAGAGGTTGGCCTCTTTCGGACTGGGATTTATGCCGATGAGCGCCGCCAGGGCAGCGGGGTCGGGGTACTCTGCAACGCCGCGTTTGGTCTTGTAGAGCTGAGGAAACCACCGCAGTCCTGCCGCTTCGATCAGCTTTTTGCAGCGAGAGGCCTCGGCTTCTTTCCCCGGAAGCACCACCTGGTTCACCACAAAAGTCGGACCGTCCACATCGAGCTGATCCACAAACCACCGGGCCTTTTCCGCAAAGTGCTCCGGCTCTACGGACTCCAGGTGCAGGCTGGCGGAGAAGACATGGAGGCGGCCGCGGGTCAGGCCGGCGAAGGTGGAGAGCTCCTCCCGCGAGGCGGAAAAGTTGGTGAGGACCGAGATCCGGTGGGAGCTGCGCTCCATCAGCTCAGGAACCACGAAGTCCAAAAAAAGGGGGTGTGCAAAGGCTTCTCCGCCGCTGCACTTCAGCTCCCAGGGACCGGAAAGGGCACAAAACCAGTGTATGGCCATGTCCAGCTTTTCGCGTTCCGGTCGGCCGCGGCGGTAGCGCGGAGACTGAATACAGTAGGAACAATCGTAGTTACAGGCACCCGCCACCTGCCACTCAATCACGCCTTCAGACATGGCTGCTCGCCAGACGATCGCGCCACTTCAGGTTCTGCTCCAGCTTTCCGCACTGGTCGCAGCCCGCAAAATACTTGCCGGAAGCCAGATGATCCCGAAGTGCCTGCCAGCGTGGCCCCCACCACAGCTCGGGCAGCGTGCTCTCCTGCAGCCTGCCCACCCGGACCTGCGTATTGCAGCAGTACAACACCTCTTCGTCCACGGTGATGCGGGTGTAGACGTAGCCCATCGCGCAGCCGATCTCGGCGATGGGGGCGGTGGATCGTCCGCCGCTGCGCAGTTGTTGTTCGAACAGGGGTAGGTTCGTGTGCACCTTCTGGCGCGCGGCCTGCGCTGCGGCTTCGGGGAGTGCCGCTTCGAGAAGCCAAATCCGCTGCTCTTCGGTCATCGCTGTGGCCTCGGTGCCGCCGCTCAGGCCCGCCAGCTTGTAGTTCAGTCGGTCCGCGCCAAAAGACCTGGCGAAGCCGACCATTTCGACCACTTCCGGCGCGGTGTTGCGATCGATCACCTGCACATGCCGGACCCGGATGGTGCTGCGTTGCAGGCGCCGAAGGTGGGCGCAGAGCCGGAAAAAATGGGCTTCGTTCCAGCCGGGATGGAAGGCCGCATAGCTGTCGGGGCTCACCCCCTGCACCCCCACCAGGAGCTGATCCACGCCCGAGGTCGCCAGCGCCTCGATATCCGCCGCCAGCAGGTTGGTGATGATCATCAGTCCCCAACCACGTGCTTTGATCGCGGCGATCATCGTGTAGACGTCGGGGTGGGTAAGCGGCTCCCCCATTCCCGACAGCACCACCTCTCGGACCGAGCCCAGGGCGTCCAGTTGTTCCAGCAGGGAAGAAAAGCGCTCCAGCGGCATTCGCTTGCGCTTCCATTCGGCGGGCCGAGGCTGAGTCAACAAAGGCGAATGATCCCAACAGGTTACACAGGCAGCGTTACAGCTATTTGTGATGTCGATGTGCACCTGTCGGGGGCCCACCCGTGGACGGCCGCTGCGCAGACCCTCCAGAATCTGCTCAACCATCGGCGAGATCTCGGCGTGCAGACTTCAGAATCTCCGCCAATGGCAAGCGGCCGTTGGCCTCCGCTGAGGCCAGTTCACGCAGCGCCTCATAGATATCCGTATAAGTACCCAAAAAGATAAGCAAATCGTCTGTGAAGGCATCGATGGTATAGGCGCGCTGGGTGGGAACCGCGCGCAGCAGGCTGAGCAGGCCCATCCAGTCCCCAAAGCGCGCACAGGCATCCAAGAGCCTCTCCATGCTGGTGGCGACGGCCAGCGGGGAGGCCGCGGGGAAGCGGCGGGAGAGCTGGGTGCAGAGGCTCAGCAGCAAGGGAGCGGGCAGGTCTCCCCCGGCGGCCGGGCCGTGGCGGTCCAATAGCGCCAGCAGACGCTCCAGTGCCGATCCCCGCTTGGGCAGAAGTGTACCATGATCTTCCAAAAGTTCGCGCTGCCGCCTTCCCTCGGACGGTACCAGCCCCCCGAAGACCCGCAGCAATTCCATGGCCGAAGTGCCGCTCAGGCCGCGCGCTTCCAAGCCGCTCAGCAGGGCGGGCTGCAGGGACCGCTGTGCCCAGGCCACATCTTCGGGGGGAAGAAGCAGGCTCAGCACCCGCGCGGCCGCCTCGCGCGCGCCGTTGGTGGGCACCAAGGCGCGTGCGGCGCTCGCATCACCCGGCTGCTCCAGCAAGGCCACTACGTCGGACAGGCTTCGTGCAACCCGGCCTGCACCCACCGTTACCGCCCGCTGGACGCGGCCGGCTTGATCGTCGGCGAGGCGCGGCTGCGGCAAAAAAATCGTCGGAACGCCACAGTACATCAGCTCGTGGAAGCTATTGTAGCCACCTGCAGAAACGGCCGCGTCCATCGCTGGAAACAGCTCCACCGGCACATAGCGATCCAGCCAGACGATCCCCGGCCCACGCAGCTCCGGGCCCTGATACAGCGGGCCGGCCCCCACCACCACCTCCCAACCGGCCGCACGCAACTGCGGAACCAGCGTGGGAAGAATTCGCGTTGCCTGCGGATCTCCACCCCCACCCAGGCTCAGGTACACTGCGCGACCGCAAAGGCCCAGGGCGGCGCGCGCCGCCTCTCGGCTCTGCAGCTCTTCCCGCTCGCGGATCAGGATGGGGCCGACATAGCTTTCTTTGCGATCGAAGGGAGGATTCTCCTGCACATACTCGGTTGGTTCCGGCACAATCACCCGGTCATAGAGGGGGAGCATGCTGCGAAACGCGGCCTCCTGTGCAAGCCAATCCTGCACGGGTCGGGCCACCAGCACCCGCCGCCGGGGAATCTCCAGCACCCCGGCCAGCTCGCCGAAGGTGCCGCCGGGGAAGGTGTCCACCAGCATCAGGTCGGGCTGCAGGGTGGCCACGGCGGAGAGTACCCACCCGCGCATCACGCCGAGTGTGCTTGACGGGTCAAGACCTGCGTCGCGGATCATAGACTTGGAGGGGATTTTGATGCAGGGGATCCCCTCGCGACGGGCCAGGGTGTCCGCCTCTGAGGAGGAGAGCACCCACGGCTCCAGGCGCACGCCCAACAAATCTGCGTAGCGACGCATCCAGCGGAGGATGGCAAGCTGCCGCACCAGGTGACCCATCCCCCGCCCGTTGATGGCGTAGGACAGCACCCGGAGCGCCTTCACGAGATGTCCCCCGTGGCCGAAAAGTCCGAAAAGGGCTCCGCGGCAGCACTGAGGATACGCTCCGGTTGGCTGTGCTGCTGCGACCAGGCCAGGACGCCGGGTGCCCACATGGGCACGGTGGCACCCGCAAAGAAGGCGCCCCACCACGCTTCGGTAGAAGTGGCCTGCCAACCTTGGTAGTCGTCGAAACGGCGTACACGTTGGTTGGCATTCAGCAGCTTTTGACGCCGCTGTTCCAGGCTGTTCAGTTTTCCCTGGAGGTTTCCAGCAGGATTTCCGACTTCGATGTACATTTTTTTGGGTCGGCGCAGCTTCGCCAGCTTCTGGAGCAACTGGGTCTGGCGATCTTCCAGGTCGCGGATCAGCGGCGGAAGCCCATTGCGGAGAACATCTTGGAAGTAGGCCTGTTTTGCGGTGATGGCGCTCAGGCGCAAAAGGCCCATCTCCAGGCCGGAGTCGGCGCCCGCCCAGCTCTGAAGCAGCCCAACGTCTGCTTTGGTGAGGTGCTCGGCGAGGCGTTTTTGGCATTCCTCCAGATACAGGCGCTCCAGATTATCCAGCCGATAGCTCGCTTCATCGTGCTTTTGGACGATGTCATGGACCTGCTTTTTCTTTTCAATCCACTCCGAAACTTCCTTGCGCCACTGCGTGCGTGGCGCATACACCTTCTCCCAGGCGGGAAGCACGTCGTCGCCAAAGTCGGCCAAGCCCAGCGCCTCGCAGATGCGATCGCCGGCGGCCCAGTGGCGCCAGTAGTCTGGCTGCCACCATCTCTCGGAAAAGGCTGGAGTATCGTAGCCAATCTCTAACAGCTCCAGAAAGCCGTCCATGCTCTCAAAGCGGCGTGCACCTCGACGCCGTCGAAGCCCGCG
>JBEIQS010000454.1:0-2054 GCA_040376425.1 Alphaproteobacteria bacterium
GCCAGGCCTCCCCAGACTGTGACGCCCGTCGCAGTATCCACCGGCAACGCCGACCTGTTGGCCCCTCCGGTCACCCCCGACCAGCCTGCACCACTGGAGGGCCTGAGCGACGCTCAAATTGGAGCAATGGCCAGGGAAGGACTCCGCGTGCTCGGGCGAACGGCAGCAGGTGGCAATTTCTCGGAGGGAGAGGAGGGAGAGGATTCCGAAGAGGAGGAGGAAGAGAAATTGGAGCTGCGGGACGAGGATGTCCCTGGCCCGGTCCCCGACGGTGCTGACGACTGCGAAGCAGAGATGACAAAAGCCTTCTGGGAAAGCCAGCAACGCATCCTTGCCAGCCTGTGCCGGCTGTACGAAAAAAAGCCCATACGTGCCAGCCGATTGCTTGCCAGCTTCGCGGAACACAGCCTTGAATGGGAAACTTTGCTCATCGTGCCGGGAACACAGGTGAATGGGAAGCGGCCCGGCCCGCGTCTCCGCTCCATGGGCAGGCGGCTGTGAGAGATTCTCAAGATTCTATGGAGAGGAACATGCGATTCTGGTTTATTGCCTCAAAGTCAGGGGACTTCCGCCTCGCTGCCGATGGCCCCCACTCTAGGCTCAACATCGAGAACCCCACGCCGCGGGAGCTGGTGCAGCTCGAAGGCTTTTTGAGCGGTGCCCGTGAGCGGAGGTGGGTGGACGCCCCTGCCGAGGAGCTGCTCAGGACCTTCCGGGAAGCAACCCCGATCCCGGTGCCCGAGAAGCGGGATCCCACCCCCTACGAGGGCATCGCCCCCGAGGACGCCCCCACCGACAAAATGCGGGTGGTGCATCCAGGAACCATCACCCTGCCCATCAGGGCCGGAGTGATCGACGCCGGGAAATTGCTGGCGGCCGGGGTGGCCGTGGACGGCAAAAAGTGGACCGCCGTGCGGAGCATCGGGGGTGTGGTCACCCTGGAGAACCCCGAAGTGGTGAACCCGGCCACATCGGTGGCCGCAGTGACCATCCCGAAGCCCGCCCGTGGCTGCCCGGTTCCAGAGGCAGCATCCCGGCGGGCCTCCCAAGTGCTGCGGGCCTTCTGCACCGAGCGCCAATGGCAACAATTCCAGGTCGAGGGCTTCCTGGTCGCCATCGGGGTCCACTCAGGCAGGGTCTACCATGTATTCCACCGCGACGAGGCCGCACGGCGCCGGCTCCGGCGAAGCCTGGTACAGCTCGGAAGAGGACCGGTCTGTGCCTGGAACAACGCCGTTCCGCCGGAGGAAGAAGCGCTCAGTCTCAAGCTGGCGGTGGAGCACCAGGAGCGGTGGCTGCTCGAAAGGGCAATCTTCAACGGTCAGGCGCAGGTGTGGCAATGACCTGCCGACGCTGCCGACAGGAAATGGTAGTAAAAACCATCTATATTGTTGAGCGTACTTGGTTGGGCGTGCTGGAGAGAAAGCTCCAGCGCAGCTTCCTTGTCTGCCCCAAAAATCACGCGTCGCCCCCCGGCCAATGCACCCCCGACCAGAAAATTCCGTTGGAAAAAAGCCATGTATGAAGAGCGTCGTGGCCCGATGTGGCCCACCATTGCCCAGGGACTGCGGGAATGTCCGGGGAATCAGCTTGCGGTCGTCAAGGCCTTCCGAAGCGGGTGTGCAGACGGTCTGCATGTCGTACTGTGCTCCCCCTTTTTCGAAGAGGAGGATCTGGACCGGTTTTTCGCCGACAATCCCAAGTTCTCCCTTCCCTTCTGCATCGTGGTTCTGTCTGAGAACATCGACGGGGACGCCATGATGAAGTGGTTGGGGGAGGGCAATGCACCCGAGGACCATCCCAGCGCCGTCGGGGTGCTCTCGCTGGAAGCGCCCGGTGCGGTCGGGGAAGCCTGAAATGAAAGCCGCCCTCTATGCCCGCGTGTCCACACGCACCCAGAACGTCGAGGTCCAGCTCCGGGAGCTGCGAGAGCTTGCGAAGAGCCGGGGCTGGGCCTCCGCTGAGTACATCGACCTGGGCCACTCCGGTGCCAGCCAGAGCCGACCGGCGCTGGATCGGATGCTGGCCGACTGCCAGGCCGGGCGGGTGAAGAC
>JBEIQS010000410.1:0-2960 GCA_040376425.1 Alphaproteobacteria bacterium
CGCTGCGCTTCGGGTCCGCGGAAAGCCCCACCGAGGTGGGACCCTGGTTCTACCTGGGAAGTCGGGTCACGGCTGCGGGTGTGGAGCCGGTGGTAACGATGCCCGACCCTACGGCGATTCGGCAGGTTGGCCCGTCTGATCGCAGCGTCCAGATGATGAGCGGTGGCCTGCCCGCCGGACGCTACGGGCTCTCTGCACCCGAGGGGCGCCGCCTGTGGATTTTTGATGTGGGCGAGGCGGCACCCTGATCCAGAATGGAACAGGTAGGCCTGATCGATAGCGACACAGGGATCCTGATCCATTCTGGAACAGAGACTACACTATCAACCCTGAACCTATATTATCTCCTGGCACAGCTTTTGCTTAGGTACATGGTGAACCAAGGAGCCATGTATGCCGAGCCTGCCAAGCTGGGGTTTTGTCACCGCCGCGCCCCACGAGTTCTTGATCCTTCTGCGCGGGGGGCAGGTCCACCGCAGCCAGCAGGGAGGCGGTCTGTGGCGCTGGCCCACGGACACGGTGGCGATCGTGGATACCAGCGTCCATCGCCTGCAATTCTCGGCGGACCAGGTGACCCGGGAGAAGGCGGGGGTGCAGGTCACCGGACTGGCCGTGTTCCGCATCGTGGACCCGCTGATCGCCTGGAAGATGCTGAACTTGGACCAGCCGGATGCGCTGGCGAACATCTTGAGAGAGATGTTTGTCGGGGCCACCCGCCGCCTGGTCGCCAACCTGAGCCTGGAGGACTGCTTGACCCGTCGCAAAGATGCGCTTGCCACCGAGCTGATGGCCGAGGTGGCGCCGGTGGTGCAGGGGCGTGGTCACCCCGGCGATGGCACCGACCGGGGCTGGGGTGTAGCCATCGACACCATCGAGGTGCAGGATGTCCGCGTGCTGTCCAAGGAGGTCTTTGACCGCCTTCAAGCACCTTTCCGGGCGAAGCTGGCGCTGGAAGCCACCGCGGCCCAAGCCGAGGTGGACCGCGCCGACGCCCGCCTGGCCGCAGAAGTGGAGCGCGCTGAGGAGAGTCGCCGTCGGGAGCTTGCCGCGTTGGAGCAGGCGCGTATCGAGGAGGAACGCCAGCGCGAGCAGGTGGCCTTGAACCATCGCGCCGAGCTGCGGCGCCTGGAGCACGAGGCTGAGCTGGCCCGTGTGCAGCGCAGCCAGCAGGAGAAGGCCGCATCCGCCCGGCGGGAGGCCGAGCTGGAGCGGGAGCTGGCCAACCAGAAGCTGGAAGCTCAGCTAGCGGCGGAGCTCCAGCGGGTGGAGGCCGAGCGCGAGCGCCTTCGGATGGCCGCCGAGGGCGAGCTGGAGCGCAGCCGCCTGCAGGCAGAGGCGGATCTGGAGCGCGCCCGCCTGCAGGCGGAGGCCGACGTGGCGCGGACACGCATGTTGGCAGAAGGCAGGTTGGAGCGTGCGAAGATGCAGGCAGAGGCCACACGGCTGTTGGGGGCCGCCAACATGGAGGTGCTGCGCCTGGAGAGAGCTGCCACCAACGAGGTCTCGGAAGCACGCCTGCGCGAGCTGAGCCTGACGCAGACGATGCCTGCCGTGGCCTCCGCACTGCGGGGCAGCTTCGGGGAGATTCAGGTGCGACCCTCCGATCTCGGGGAGCTGCTGTCGCTGGGCGAGGCGCTGCTTCGGCGGGTGGACAGCCAGGGCACGGCATAAAAAAGGCCGCTGCCGCGCTCGGGCGGCACCGGCCTTGCGTGGACTGGGGACTGCAGGCTTATTTTCCTGCTTTCCCCTCCCCTTCTATCGCTTGGAGTCCAGGTATTTGCCGACGGCGTCGTTGGTCTGCTCCAGGTTGGGCTTGATCAACGCAACAATAAACTTCTCGACCTGGGGAGCGATGGTGCCGGCGAGGATTCGGGGCACGCCGGGGATGTCTCTCAGGCTCAACTCCAGGTTTCCCGTGAGGTTTACGCGGGTGCGGCCGGGGCCTTCCTCGACGAAGCGGTTCACACCGCTGCATTTGAAGTTCTCAGAGAAAACGCGGATTTTGATGGTCCATTCCACCAGGCTCCGGGCGTCGTCCCACTCCGCGTAGTCATCCCAACGCAACATCTCGGGCCGGATGATGCCCTGCGCCACTTTGGGAATTTCACCCTTTCCAACCCATTCATTGTGCAGACTCACGCCGCCGGGACGTACCTTCCGGGACAGGACGTTGACCGCCTGCACGTTGTTTACAAAATGAGCGATGCTGGGCAGCTCGTCGCGATAGGCAAGGTACACTTTTTCGCGCGAATGGTGGATGTGGGAAACGGCGTTGATTTCCAAAGGGCACCCTGGGGATGGCCCTCCGGGTTAACCTGCTTCCGGGGAAATTCCATGCTCAGGACGGATGAAGCATTCTCACGGGCCGTCGAGGCGAAGGTCGCGGCGATCGAAGCCCGATCTTCGGCAGAGTTGGTGGTCGTTGCGGCCGGTCGCTCCGGCTCGTACCGTGAGCTGCCCATTGTGTCAGGTTTGGTAGGAAGCTGGCTTTGCCTTGCCTTTCTCTGCTGGGCACCGTGGCCATTTGATCCCTGGTGGTTTCCCCTGGATATCGGCTTGGGCGGACTACTTTTTGGATGGCTGGGCCATCGTTTTACGCCGGGCCTCGCACGCAACCTCCTGAGCGCCGAGCGGCGACGCCGCCAGGTGCGGGAGGCGGCGGAGGCGGCGTTTTTCCAGGAGTCGGTACACGCCACGGCCGCACGCACCGGTCTTCTGGTCTATGTCAGCGCCTTGGAAGAAGAAGTGGTTCTTCTTCCTGATCATGGGCTGGTCGGCCGCATTCCCGGCGCAACCTGGAACAGTTTGGCCTTGGAAGCGCACGACCTTCCCTCCCTGGAGGCAGGGTTGGACCGCTTGGGCGAATTACTGGCGGAACACCTGCCTCGTGCTGAAGAAGACCACAACGAACTTCCTGACGCTCCCCGGCTGCGCCCATGATCGACGACCTCCTTCCCTTC
>JBEIQS010000237.1:0-8471 GCA_040376425.1 Alphaproteobacteria bacterium
CCTTGTCGTAGCCGGCTCCCGATCGGGCGGGATTGGATCCGGACTCGGCGTCGGCTCAGGGCGCTTCGGCAGTGTGGAGGGTCCACTATCGGTGTTCAGGATCAGCGGCAGCTGATCCGAGCCTGTCCCGATGATCACCACCTTCGCATTGTCGGAAGTCGCCAGCTTCTCGGTCACATCCAGCCCACGCCAGCGCAGGATCGGAAGACCCGAGATCTCCTCAAAATCGCGGATACCGGTGGCCTCGATGATACGACGTTTGCGCTCCGCCTCCTCTTTGTCCAGGATAAAGAGGTAGGCTTGAACCCGCTGCTCTTCTGTCAGCTTGTCCTGGATCGCACGCTGGATGTCGTCCGGCAACTTAAGCTCTTCGATCAGGAATTTGTCCAGGACCACATACTGGGAGTTGAAATCCCGCGCCATCGTCTCCTGAAGCTCCTTGATCAGGCCCTCCTCATCTTTGGCGTAGATATCTCGGGGGGTGAAGTTCCCCAACACTTTGCGCAGGGTGGACTGAATCTCGGGCTTCACCAACGTCTCGACATAGTCCGGCCCCACATCCTTGTGCAGGCGGGAGAGCGTGTCATAGGTTGGATGGAAGCGCACATTGGCCCGCACCCGAATCTCCAGGCCATCTTGAGAGTAGATGGTGGACGTATCCGAGAGGCTCTGAAGTCGAGACACATACAGATACATCCGGTCCCAGGGCCAGATGATGTGC
Organism: Alphaproteobacteria bacterium; assembly: GCA_040376425.1. Classification (GTDB taxonomy): domain Bacteria; phylum Myxococcota_A; class UBA796; order UBA796; family SXON01; genus CAITDR01. Next base: position 722 of record JBEIQS010000237.1, read on the forward strand.
AGCCCCTCGTCGTAGGTCCGCATCTCCGTACCCGTGAAGCGGCCCCAGCGCACCCCCGCCTGCCCTGAGTCAATGAAGATAAAGATACGGTCGAACCAGAAAAGACAGGTGAAAAGAACGATCACGAGGAGGAGCTTGCAGACGCTCAGGAACCCAGCCCCGAGCAGCTCCACCACCGATTGCACCGGTGGCTCCTCGCCGTCGATCACGACTGCGACCTCGCCAACGGGCTGGGCCGGCCGCCGAAAACGTGCGCGGAATTCCTCCCAGCGGCTCATGACTTCCCTCCCCTACCCTGCCGTACCCGCCGCGCGCCAAGGGCAAGTGCGAGGCCGGACAAACCCAACCAGGAAGAACCGCCCGCAGAGGCACAGGCCGCGACCTCGGGCGTGCCTGGTGCCGGAGCAGCCCCCTCAGCCGCAGCCTCCCCCACCGGCTCAGCACCCGCCGGGGCACCCTCCGGCGGCACAACCGGCGCATCCCCACCGGCAGAAGGGGCCGGCACCTCGGCGGCCACCGGCGGAGTCGGCGTCACCCCTTCCGGAAGACCGAGACGAACGTCCACATGGTCAGGACGCCCATCAAAGTCCACATCCCCGGTGCCCGCACTGGTCCCCGTCTCCGCCGCCGTGGACATCCCATCCCCATCGTCGTCGATGTCCAGATAGTCCGGCTTACCGTCGCGATCGGTATCATCGTTTGCCGGGTCACGATCCCCGTCATAGCTCTCGATTGCGGAGGGAACACCGTCGTTGTCGTCATCCGGATCCAGGAAGTCGGGGACACCATCCGCGTCGCGATCCAGAGGCTGTTTGGTGTTCGGACCCCGCTCCGTTGCGCTGAGCACACCATCGCCATCATCGTCGATATCCACCATATCCGGACGACCGTCCTGATCGGTGTCCTGCTTGGCAGGAAGAGTGGAGCCTACACGTTCGGCCGAGGTGGCACGACCATCCCCATCATCATCCCCGTCCAGATAGTCCGGCAGACCGTCGCGATCGGTATCGTCGTTGGTCGGGTCGTGGTCACCATCCCAGCTCTCGGCTGCGGTGGGCGCACCATCCCCCTCATCGTCTGGATCCAGCGCGTTGATCTTCCCATCCAGATCCGTATCCAGCGGATTGTTTGCGTCTCCCACCTCCCGACGATCCCGCACCCCATCGTCGTCACTGTCCGGGCGCTTGGGATCCAGGCCGAGACGCACCTCGGTTGCGTCGATCAGTCCATCCTGATCCGTGTCCAGCCCCGCACAGACCGAGCGCTGCCGGGGAGCGACCAGACTCCAGCGTACACCCTCCTGCGAAAAGGCATAGAGCCCAAGTTCCCCCTCGGGAAAAACCCCATCCACCACCAGCTCCAGGGCACCATCCACACTCACACGCACCTGACTGCGAGAATACTCCAGGCGAAGCCGATAAGAACGCCCCGGAACCCAGCCCTGACCACCCAGGGTATTGGCGCGGGCCAGCTCTGAGACCGAGCCGATATGGCACCAGAGATCCTCCACATCCTTTAGAGGACCACTCACCCGGGAAAGGGCCAGTCCCGCCGAGCCCCGGCAGGTTGGAGAGCGATAGTCCGCCTGCTTCCAGTCCAAAAGAAGCCAGTCTGCCTCCGCAGAGGCCCGCTCTCCGGGCATATAGCCCACTGTCAGGCCCACAAAATCGTCGCCTTTCTGCGATACAAGAACATCCACGGTGAGCTTCACCTCGCTCATCGGGATCGCGGTGCCGTAGATCGCCGCCTGAGCGTTCTCCAGCTGTTGAACCCCATCGCCGGTGGAGGAGGTCACAAAACGAGGAGGACGATGAAAGCCCCCACGAATCTGTTGTTCGTCGTGGAGCACTTCGATAAAGGAGGGACGAAAAGTCGCCTCGGTGCAGGTCCAGCCGGACTCCACCTGGCAGGCCGAATCACAGCCATCCCCCGGGATGCGGGCCTTGTCGTCACAGGCCTCGTCCGCATCGTGGACCCCATCGCCACAGGCCGCATGTGCACGTGCGGACGCGAAAAGCCCGAAAAGGGCCAGCGACATGCAAAAAAGACGGGACGGGGAAAACAACGGGCCTCCGAGCCCGGAGAAGATAGCGGAGTCCGTAGCCAAAGGTCAAGTGCGGCGCAGGCGTGGTTGCCTTTTCCAGCGATATGGGCTACGCTATCGATACGGTAGCGAAGATCAAAGGATCCCCCATTCTCACTCCCGGGAGTTGCGCATGTCCGACCCGAGCCCCTCCACGACGAAGCCATCCGACGAAGCCTCCCCCAAGCAGGCCCTGCCCAGCGCCGAGGTGGTCGAGAACCTCATCCTGCGGCACGCGCTGGCCTCCGCCGGAATGGGTCTGATCCCGCTGCCGCTGGTCGATTTGGCGGCGATCACCGGCATCAACCTGAAGATGCTCAAGGATCTTGCGGAGGTCTACGGCGTCCCCTTCCGGCCGGAGCTGGCGAGATCTGCGGTGGCCTCGTTGGTGGCCACGGCGGGTGGCGGGCTGCTGCTGGGACCGGTCGCATCGTTGCTGAAGTTTGTGCCCGGCGTGGGCTCGGTGGTGGGCGGAGTCGTATCCCCCGCCGTGATGGGCGGCGCCACCTACGCCACCGGAAAAGTGTTTGCGCGGCACTTTGCCGAGGGCGGCGACCTGATCAACTTCGACGCCAGCCGGTTCAAAGATATGTTCAAGCGCGAGGCAAAAGCCGGGCAGGAGAAGGCGGCTGCAGCCCCCAGCGAGCCCCCGGCCGCCGCCGCCTGAGTACCGACGAGGTAGGGCAGAAGAAAGGGGTGGAAATAAGCGGAGGATCCCCCAGAACCAGCAAGGCGCGTGCGGCCAAAGCGCCGCAAGCGCCTTTTGGGCGGCACCTGCGGTCAGCCCTCGTTTTTCTCAAGTGTTGCTCAAGAGACGCTGTGCGTCCCGCCTGCGTCGCCACCGGGCTGCACATCTTCCTTGGAGCGGTCCCTGCGCCACATCGGGCTGAGGCCGATGGCCACAGCGACCCCGGCGCTGGCATAGTAGAGTAGGGTGGCGGTGATCAGGTTGCTGCTGAAGAGGAACACTCCGGCGACGCTCAGCAGGCTGGGCCCAAAGGTCACGGGGAGCACAAGGCGCTGATCCTTTGTGTAGTCCTTGCCAAGCCTGAACAGATGCTCCAGGTCGTCGAGCCGGTCTCGGAGCAGCACGACCTGCGCGCTGTTGACGGCCAGGCCGGAGGCGCCGCGGAGGGACCCGGACAGGCGGGCCCGCCGCAGCGCGATGGCGTCGTTGATCCCGTCGCCGACGAAGCAGACCTGGCGCCCCTCTTCCTGGAGGCGCTGCACGACAGCGCCTTTCTCCTCGGGCAGCACCTCGGCGAACCAGCCGTCGGCCCCGAGCTGCTCGGCCAGGGTCCGGGTGGGGGTCTCGTGATCGCCGGACAGGAGGTAGACGCGGTGGCCGGAGGCCTGCAGGCGCTGTACGAGCTCCGCGACCCCCGGCCGCAAGATCGGCTCCAGCTCAATCACGGCCTCCAGACGACCGTCCACAGCGACATAGACCTCGGGGCGGCCCCGGGCGAGCCCAGCGTCCACCTCGTCGGCGACCGCGCCGGGGACGGGGATGCCCGAGCCGGTCATCAAGCGCGCGCTGCCGACGAGCACACGGGCGCCGCCGATGGTTGCGCCCACGCCGCTCCCGATCATACTCTGGAGCTGATCCGGCTCCTCGGCCGCAAGGCCCCGGGCTTGGGCCAGCTCCACGATGGCGCGCGCAATGGGGTGCATGTGCCGGCCCTCGGCCGCCGCCGCCAGCCGCAGCGCTTCGTCCTCGCCCAGCACGCCCACGGCCAGGATGCGCTTCACGATGAAGCGGTCCAGTGTGAGGGTGCCCGTCTTGTCGAACACCACGGTGTCGACATCCCCGGCCAGCTCCAAAGAGCGGCCGTCCCGGATGAGGAGGTGGGACCGCGAGGCCAGGCGCAGGTAGCTGAGCATGGCCAGGGGCGTGTTGAGCATCGTGAGGTCCATGTAGTTGGACGACAGCACGGCCATGGCGGCGCGGGGGCCCAGGCCGAGGAGGGCGACCGCGCCGACGCCCAGGTTGGGCCCGACGGTCGCGTCGGCGAGTCGGATGTTCTGATGGAGCAGCGTGGCTTCGTAGCGCGTGGTCTGCGCAATGACCTGCTCCAGGTTCTGCGCGAGCGTCACGCCGCCGTCGTGCGTGACCCGGACGTGCAGCCGCCCCGTGGTGAGCAGGGTGGCCCCGAACACCGCGTCGCCCACACCCTTGTCCTCCGGCAGGGCCTCGCCGGTCAAGGCGCGCTGGTCCACGCTCCCCAGGCCCTCGACAACTTCGCCGTCCACCGGCACCAGCTCGCCCGCCCGCACGCTCACGATGTCCCCCGCCTTGAGCTCCGTCAGCGGGATCTGTAGTTCGGCGCCCTCGCGGACCACCCAGGCATGCTCCGGCCGCTCAGCGAGCACCCGGCCCAGCTCCTCCTCGGCCTGGCGGCGGGTCATGGCCAGCGCCTTGACCGCCAGCACATAGACGATCTCCGTCGTCGCCGCCAGGATCAGGAGCCGGGCGTAGAGCGAGACGATGATGGCGATGAGGTCCATCAGCTCGATGGTCAGACGCCCCTCCTTCTGGAGGGCCCGCGTGGACTCCTTGACCAGAGGCCAGGCGTTGTAGACCACACAGCCCAACGCGATCGTGTTCAGCGCCGGGGCCACCAACACCCCGCCGGCCGCTGCTGCCACCCCCACGGTGGCCAGCACAAGCCTGGTGTTGGTGTCCTGCTCCGGTGGCGGCTCAGGCTCGTGCGCCTCTTCCGGTGGCTCCCGGTACAGCAGCCGGCCGGTCACGTAGGCGACGCCCATGAGCAGCAGCTTGCCGACGATCAGCATCGCGCGGTCTCCAACGGACGCCTCGGCCCCATGTCAGACATAGGACTGCAAGGATCCGCGTCGCCGTACGTCCAGGGTGGCGCAGTGGAGCGAGCCGACAAAGGGGTAGTAGTCCATGAATGGGTAGGGAATGGGCTTGAAGCCCCAGTCCTTCAGAGCCCGGATCAGCGGCTCCTGCTGGGCCTCGACGATGACCCGCTCGCCGTCGAGGACGAGCAGGTTGACGTGGATCCAGTCGCTGAGCAGACCCCGCGCATGGGCGGAGGTCGGCGCCTCGGGGGGGGCCACGAGCACGTCCCAGTGCTTGAGTACCTCGGGGAGTGCGTCCGGATCCAGGTACTTGGGGTTCACCAGCACCTTGCCCGGCGCCAGGGGCACGAAGGTGGTGTCCAGGTGGATGGCGTGCGGGTCGCGGGACTTCAAGAGGTGCACGCGGTAGCCGTCGCCGAGGTGCCGTTGCAGCCACTCGACCCCGAAGCGGTTGGTCGCGTGGCTCAGCTGGGTGAAGAGATCCCGACCGCAGCGGGCGAACTCGGCAGCGTCAAACACCGGCTCGTGCTCGGTGAGCACGTAGCGGATGTCCTCGCCGGGCTCGGGGTACCGGTAGTTCGGGTCATACAGCGCGTCGGTAAGCTGGGGCTTGGGCGCCGCGGTCCAGCGCGCCCCGCGCCGGGAGTAGTCCTTGAGCAGCGAGCGGTAGGGCCAGGTTTCGTAGTGGCGCGCACGGTCCGACATCGGCGCCTCGATGATCTGGTCGCCGACGACCAGGAGGACATCGCGTGGGTTCGCCGCGCAGAAGCCGCTGTCCACCGACCATGCGGGGGAGGAGAAGCCCCGGGAGAAGTCCATGCGGTCGGGGCGTCGAACGGTGACCCCCTCGGCCTCCAAGAGCTGTGCGAGCCCGTCGATGGCCACCCGGGCGCGGCGGACCATCTCCGGCGGATAGGGGGCGCCCAGGCGCGGCACGATACGCTGGTAGGCCTCCTCCCATTCGCCGGGCGGCACGGTGTGGCGGTTGATGGTGTCCCAGGCGGGGAACACGGCGTCGTCGACGATGCCGACGATCACCTCCTCCAGAGGATCCCATTCGTTGTGGCTGCAGACGACAGGGGGGGGGGTGGCGTTACTCACTGGCTGGCCTCAGGGTGAGAGCAATAAGAAGGCTTCGAACGAAAGCTGATCGCAGTTGGTCGCCCGATGCGTGCGAGCGAAAAATGCAGGTGGTCACGTCTTGACATCAGGCATCTCAAAGCGGGTCGGAGCGTATCGGGTAGAGTCCACATCAGCAAGTGGCATTTGCCCCCGCGCCAGCATCGGCACGCGGTCAGCCCTTGACCGGAAGGCCAAAGCGCTGCTATTCTCCCGCGCCCAGGAGCCGCCCCTCTGAAGCTGTCTTCGCTCGCACGATCGGTAGTCGTGGTATGGTCCGGGCTCACCCTATGAGCGGGATCACGCATCCGAAGCGCGGGGCGGAGGTCTTTGGACTGCTCCGGGTGGTGCTGGCCGCCCTGCCCGGAGGGGAGCGCGCGGCCGGATTGGCCATGGCTGGCCTGGTGCTTGCGGATGTCGCCGTCCTGGCGGGCATGGAAGGTGCTTTGGTGAGCCTTTCGGGGGAGGAGGGGGCGGCGCTACGGCATGTGGTGATGTTTACGGCAGGCGGTTTTCTGGCGGCGTACGAGTCGCGCTGGCTGGTCATCGCCATGAGCAACGCCACAAATATTGCGATCAGCAACAGCCTGCGCCGGATCCTCCAGGCGGTGGACCGCCTGGATCTGCGCGGCTTCGAGCTGATCGGGGCGGATCGGATCCATCGTCGCCTGACCCTGGAGTCACCGCTGGTGGCGGCTGCGGGCCTTCCGCTGGCCGCCAGCATCCGGTACATCGCGCGGGCACTGGCAGCGGCCCTCTACCTGCTCTTTATCGCCCCCCAGGTGGCCGTAGCGGCGGGCACACTGCTCGCACTGGTGGGTATCCTACGCTACACCAGCGGCGCGCTGGCTGAGGAGGGTTTGAAGCGGGCCTCCCAATCCCGGGACCGCCTTCTGGAGACGATGGGATCGCTCACCCGAGGGGCCGCCCAGGTTCTGCTGCACCGGCGCCGGGGGGATGCCCTGATCGCCCGCGTGAAGAAGGAGGTGGCGGATCTGTCCGAGCACCTCAAGCAGACCACCGCCGCGGCGATCCAGACCGAAGCGGTGGCCGGTGTGGTGCTCTACGGGCTGATCGCCCTGGTGAGCGTGGGGCTCGGTGCTCTGGACCTGGATCTGGCCTCCCGGGTGCTCCTCGCGATCCTGTTTGTGCTGCGGGCCGTCAACCAGCTGGTGATGCACTGGAGCAGCGTTCAGCGCGCATCCATCGCCCTGGGGGGGCTCCAGACCCTGGAAGCGGAGCTGCGGGCGGCCGTGGACGCGCGGCCGCTGGTGCAACCCATGGCGCCCATCGAGGACTTTGCCACCTTGGGGATGTCCGGAGTGACATTTACCTACGGCCGTCAAGATGACTATGTCTTCGGTCCGGTGGATCTGACGGTGAACAGAGGCGAAATCCTGTTCATCACCGGCCGGAACGGGAGCGGCAAGTCCACGGCGCTCAAGCTGTTGCTCGGTCTGTACCCGCCCGACACCGGCACCCTGCAGTTGGACGGTCGGCCTGTGCCCACCCCCGCCGCACAGGCTTGGCGCAATCTCTTCAGTGTGGTGCTGAGCGAATTTGTGCTCTTCGAGCAATTGAGCGGTCCGCCAGTGCCGGAGCCCCGGGCGCAGGAGCTGCTGGACTGGTTTGCACTGACTGAGAAGGTGAGGATCGAAGACGGGAAATTCTCAACGCTGGATCTTTCAACCGGCCAACGCAAGCGCCTGGCGATGGTGGTAGCAC
>JBEIQS010000442.1:0-2267 GCA_040376425.1 Alphaproteobacteria bacterium
CCGCTATGGCTTCCCAGTCTGGCTCTGCTTCCGCCTGCGGTGAAGCGGGTGGGATCTCTCTCTCTTTCTCTTCTACTTCTCTCTCTTCTAAGGGCTCAAAAACCCGCGCTTGTACGCTATCTTTTTTGGGCTCCCGGTCCGTTTCTGGTCCGATTTGGTCGCGTGTGCGGTCCGTTTCTGGTCCGCTGGCGGCCGATAGTGCAGGTTGTTCCTGGTCCGAGCCGGTCCGCTGTGCGGTCCGTTTCTGGTCCGATTTGGTCCGCTTGCCTATCCGGGCGGGAATGGTGCCCCCGTTGTCGGTTGCCCACGCGCCCACGTCTGCGTGAAGGCGCATGACGCGGCCCTTTCCCCACTGGAGGGTTTTGCACAAGTCGCAGAGGGATACATCCTCGCCCTGGTGCCACCTCCCCAGCAACTCGATCCACGCCTCGCCATCCGTAGCGGGCCGGTTCTCACGGTACCTGCCGCCGAGCCAGCCGGGTACACGAAACCACGGCCCCCCGGTGGGGTTGTTTGCTTGCTTCACGCTGACCTCTTTTGCTCCACCCTCTTGTGGTGAAGGAAGGCGCGCCGGGTAGCTACTCCCTTTGCGCCATCCCAAGAGGTGAGGCGTGACCGGCTACATGCCCGGTGTCTTCAGTCTATCCGAGCCCATCACCGTCGTCAACCTCCCGCCCCAAAGCCCGAAACACCGCCGCGAACGTGGGCAACGTCTCGGGACAGCCCAAAACCAGCGTATCAGAGAGCAGGTCAAAGCGTCGCGGGTCCGCTCGCCAGGTCGCCCGCAGCTCGGTGAGGTAGTCGCCGCCCTGCCACGCGAGAGGATGCCGACTGCCCTTGCGCACGTCGGCGACGGGCATCAGCAGCGCCAGCATTTCGGGCGGCCACATGCGCGGGGTGTGGTAGCGGAGTTGCATCGGGCCTGTGGGGGCTTTGACGGCGCCCCGTGCCGAAGGGGTCAGAATACCGGGGAAGCCGCCACCCGCGCCGCCTTGGCAGTGTGCCCGCCGAAGGAGCGACCGGCCGCGAAGGCCACGAAGGCCGCACACTCTGCCTGCTGCCATGCGGGCACCAATCCCGCTTCCAGGCGGCCTGCGATGACATCCAGCGCGTCGGCAGCGTCAAGCCAGGGGGCCGCATCCCAGCCCAGCTCCAACCGCTCGGCAGCCTCGACCAACAGCCGCTCTGCGGTGTAACGCAGGGTAGCGGCTGGCTTTCCAATCATCCGATTCAGGACCGACACCCCGCGAAGGGCGGCGCGCTCGGCTTCGGTGGAGAGGGAGAGGATGGAGACGTCGGTGAAGGGGATAAGCATTGGAGGCTCCGTTTCCCGGCGGCGCTTTGTGCTCCGCTCTGGTGATAGGAATATGCCTTGTTCACGGTCTACCGTCAACGCGGTATCAAGAGATAGGCGAAAATAGTTTCGCGCCCGGCCGCCAACGCCGAATATCAGTCGGTCGCGCTCGGCATCCCGCCCACCGCGTCAAGGTGAGCGGCGACCTGGCGGGCGTGGTCGGCACGGGTCAACTCCGCCTGCACCGCCCGCCGGACCCATGCGCTTTCGGACAGGCCCGCAGCTTCCGCCGCAGCCTTGACGGCGCCATGTTCCGCCGTGGTGGCTTTGCAGGTGAGCTTGGCCCGCAGCGGCTCGGGACCGTGGGGCTTTGAGCCGCCCTTTTTGGCGCCGGGTTTGGCGCGGGATTTGCGGGCTACCATGACCACACCCGCCCGCCGCTTTCCTTGACGCCCTCGGCCGCCACCGCTTCGGCGATGGCCTCCGGGTGCCCCCAGAGGAGGATCGACTGAATGCCCCGGCCGTCGGGGGCCTGGCACGCTCCGGCGCCCTGGTACTGGTGCCGCTTGGGGTTCTCAATCATCCGCTTGTTGAGCCGGGAGGCAAGCGCCCAACCGGCTTCTATCTTTTCACTTTCCATTGTGTAGCTCCAAAGTGCATATGGGGCGAAACGGCGCCCCGGCCGGTGGGGTCAGGCTACCTTGACAAACAAGCCGACTTCTACGCCCTTCTCAAAGTCCGCTACGTTCAGGCTGGCGAACTTGGCGCCCTTGCCGCTCACCCGACCGAGGCGAACCATCCCGGCGCTGGTGTTGTAGTGGTCCCAGGTGCCGAGCATCAGCTTGGGAAGACCTACGATAGCGAGGGCGGCAGCGTCGGTGATGTTGCAGCGGGGGCAGGACATCGGAGACTCCTTAGAGGCGCTGGTTGCTCGCCCCTGGTACAGACAAGATACCTCTATCACGGTAGACCG
>JBEIQS010000427.1:0-2556 GCA_040376425.1 Alphaproteobacteria bacterium
AGGCGTTTTGGGGTAGGTCCTGAGCCCAGCCACTTGCACCGGTACCCGAAGCTCTGCTATCCTGACTTGCCCCCGAGGAGGAAGGAAGCCAGACCTCCTGACCCCAGGCAGTCAAAGATAGGGTGAACCAGGATTTTGCACGACCCCTCTGTCATCAAAAATAGGCATATTCTTGGCGTCCAACGCGCTCGCACGCGTGCACGCGCGAGATATATTCCAGTATGGCTGATACTCCTTCCCTTTTCCCGGAACTTTCCCTCCTCTCCTTGCCGGGACGCTTCGTCAATCCTCGCTGCGTCATACGGGAGCTGGACGGCACCCGCGTCGCCTTCGTCGATGGTGCATGGTTTCACACATGGCCTGCCGAAGATCGTATCGCTGAAGCTCTCTTTGTTGTTCAGGCAAAACAAGCAGGCGTCGCTACAGTCCTCGAAATCGCCGCTGCGCTGGAGCGACCGTCCAGAACCCTCTTCAGGGCTTTGGAACACTACGCAAAGGGCGGCGCTTCCGCCCTTGTTCCAAAGCCCGCAGGAAGGCCTGTCGGTTCAGGGATCGATCACCTTCGCGATGCGACGATCCGCCAGCTTCACGCCAAGGGCCTTCGGATCGGCACCATCGCCAAGAAGTTGGGCTGTGACCCCATCACTGTGCAACGCGCCCATACCCGGATGGGGCTCGCCCCCAATAAGTCCCGGCAAACCTCCCTCCTGAAGTCCAAGACCGTCGCTACACAAGTAGAATCACCTTCCGCACCGGTAGCCCCGGAAGTTGAAAAACCCGAAGTACCACCTTCTGAACCTTCCCCTGGTACCCGGGCACAAACCCCGGTAAGCCTCGACCCGGATCCGTTCGACCGCTCCCTGGACCGCTTTCTCGCGTCCAAGGGGGCAATCCAGGATGCAGCTCCACTCTTCGCCAGCGGCCAGGATCTCCCTTATCTGGGGCTGCTCCTGGCTGTTCCGGGGCTCGTTGCCTCGGGACTTCTGCAGGATGCCCCCTGTCTCTTCCCAAAATTCGGTCCTGCTTTCTACGGCCTCCGAACGATGCTCACTGCGATCATTCTCTTCAGCCTCCTCCGTCTGAAACGGCCGGAGCATCTCAAGGAATTTGCGCCTTCCGAGCTGGGCAGGGTTCTGGGCCTGGATCGGGCTCCAGAGGTCAAAACCTGGCGGCGGAAGCTCCACCGTCTTGCAGAGGGGGCTTCCGACGAACTGATTGCCGGCGTGGCCCGACGCCGGGCAGAGGCTCATCCGGAGGCGGTGGCCTGGCTCTATATGGATGGGCATGTCCGCGTCTACCACGGGAAGGAGCGGCTCCCCCAGACTCATATTGCTCGAATGCGGATTTCTGCCCCCGCGAGTCAGGATATCTGGGTGCACGACGGGGATGGGAACCCCGTGCTCCTGGTCACCCAGGAGGCACATCCTTCCTTGGCTTCTGCACTGATGCCGATGCTGGAGGATGCCCGGGACATTGTCGGCCCGGGCCGGGTCACCGTGGTCTTCGACCGTGGAGGCTGGAGCCCGCCGCTCTTTCAGAAATTATTCAATGCAAAGGCTGATATTCTCACCTATCGGAAGGGGGCCTGTGAACCGATCCCGGAGGACGCCTTTCTTCCCTACCCGGCACCGAGGGGAGGACCGGACTGGCTGCTGCACGACATGTGCACCCGCCTCGGCAATGGCCTCTGGGTGCGCCAGATCACCCGCCTTGTTGGAACCCATCAGACGCCAATTGTGACCACCCGCCAGGACCTTTCCGCACCGGAGATGGCGCAGCGAATGTTTGATCGCTGGCGACAAGAGAACTTCTTCAAGTATATGCGGCAGGAGTTTGATCTGGACGGTCTGGTAGAGTATGCGAAGGAGGCGGAAGATCCGCTTCGCGAATGCCCGAATCCTGAGTGGAAGCGTCGCGACAAGCTGTACCAGAAAGCACGGAAGGTGCAGACAAAAATCCTTGTCGAAGGAAAGGATCCGGCGGCACTGGAGGCCGCCAATGTTCGGGTGGAAGAATTACATCGGCAACGCGACGAAGTATCGCGACGCATCGAGGTTGGGAAGATGGAGAAGCCGACCGTTCGCCTGGCCGCCCGTGCAAAGAACCTGCTGGATGGGCTGAAGGCGATTTCCTGGCAACTGGAGACGGACCTGTTCCGAGCGTTATCCCCTTTCTATCGTCGGAATGCGGAGGAGGGTCGGACCCTGCTGACCGCAGCCTTCCGTTCCCGTGGCCGTCTTGAGGTGCTACCCGGGGAGCTGCGGGTGACGCTGGCCCCGCAGTCCAGCCCGCACCGGAGCCGGGCGCTGGCGGCCCTGTGCGAGGTTCTGACGGAGACAGCCACCCTTTTCCCGGGAACGAACCTGCGCCTCACCTACGCGGTCGAAGGCACCCCCTCCGGCGGCCCCGCTGCCACATGACAGAGGGGGGATGTCAGGAGGTCTGGACTCCCTCGACGTCCAGGAGCTCATCGAGGGTACCTGCTCCATCGCGGTCGACAATGGGACCGTCAATTGGAACGCCCGGGCGCGCAGCTCGATTGGCAGCACACACGAC
>JBEIQS010000296.1:0-5866 GCA_040376425.1 Alphaproteobacteria bacterium
AGGCTCACCAGCCCCCCCGCCACCGCCAGCATCCCCCCGCGCTCCAGGAACACGCGGGGTACAGCCGCCCCCACATCCAGGCGTCCGGCGCCGAATTTTTTCTCATCCCCATCGGCACCGCCGACAGCTTCAGAATGCGCTCCACCTCGTCTGCCGATCCGGCACCAGCACCAAAAAGCACCGCCGCGGCACCGGCCACATGCGGGGTCGCCATCGAGGTCCCCTGCCACTCCTCGTAGCGATCGCCGATGGTGGCTTGCAGAATTCCGCCTCCAGGCAGATTTTTATTACCCCCGGGGGCCGAAATCTCTACGCCCTGCCCCCAACTGGAGTAGGGCGCCAGGGCATCATCCGGCCCGGTCGCGCTCACGCCCAGGGCCGCCTCGGCATCTGCCGGAGATCCCAAGCCTTCGCGGCCTGCATTTCCCGCTGCGGCTACCACCACCACGCCGGCCGCACGGGCCTTCTCCACCGCCTTGACCAGCACGTCGGAGTGCCCGCCCCCCAGGGAGAGGTTGATCACCTGTGCGCCCTGATCCACGGCTTCGTCGATGGCGGCGGCAATCCAGTCACTGCGCCCTGATCCGTCTGCTCCCAACACCTTGAGCGGGAGAATGGTGGCATTTGGGGCGATTCCGGCGGTACCAACACCGTTGTTCGTCGCCTGGGCGATGGTTCCGGCCACATGGCTGCCGTGCCCCTGGTCGTCGGCCGAGCTGGTGGTCCCCGGCACAAAAGACCGGCCCGGAAGCAGGCGCTCCGCCGGAAGGTCGGGCAACACGGAGACGCCGGTGTCAATCACCGCCACCACCACCCCCTTGCCGCCGCCCGCACGCCAGCCTCGCTCCACGCCGATATGGGGGAAGTTCCACTGCTTTCCGTAGAGGGGATCGTTGGGGTAGCCCAGAGCCTCCATCGGCACGGCCCACTCCGCCGCCTCCACATCCGGGTCGGCGCGCAGTCGGGCCAAGGCTGCATCCCCCAGCGCACGATCCCGAACGGTGCCCGACCGCAATGCCTCGTCCTCTGAGACCAGGGAGCTCCAGTCCAAATCGATCCCGACCGCGGCCTCCTCCGCCTCCACCTCGGCCAGGCGGATGCCATCGCGGAAGTCCACCACCAGTACGTCGCTGGCGGCCGGGGCCAAAAATGCATCACCGCCCACGGGGGGCGGCGTCGCCTTTCGAGAATATACCGGAAGTACCAAGCCGATGGCAATCAGAAGCAGGGCGACAATCCGACGGATGGGCTCAGACATAGGAACTCCGGGTGTAGAACGCCGCAGCTCGGCCGTCCTTACACCCTATCCCATGCTGCTACCGCCCGCTCAGCTATTGAGCGCACCACCACAAATGGTGAGAGCCTGTCCGTTGACACCCTTCGCTTCTTCCGAGGCCAGGAAGACGGCCATCGCGGCCACCTCGCCCACCTCGAAAAAGCGGTTCTGCGGGGTCTGCGACTCCAGCTCGGCACGGACTTCGTCGACCGAGCGGCCGGTTTTGTCCACGATGTTCTGGATGGCCTGGGTCAGCATCTGCGAGTCGACATAGCCGGGACAGATGGCGTTCACCGTGACGCCCTGGCCACCGTACTCAGCCGCAAGCGCGCGGGTGAGGCCGATCAGGCCGTGCTTGGAGGCGCAATAGGCCGCCAGGTAGGGGTAGCCCTTCAACCCGGCCACGGAGGCCACGTTGATGATGCGGCCCCGACCCCGAGAGGCCATCCCGGGAAGCACCTTCAGCGAGCAGAGGAAGGAGCCCGTCAGGTTCACCTTCAGGTGCTCTTCCCAGACCCGCACGTCGGTCTTCAGGACCGGCGAGGACCGGGCCACACCCGCGTTGTTGATGAGTACATCCACCGGACCGGCCGCCATAAAGGCCGCTTCTACCGATGCAGGCTCGCCTACATCGCAGCGGATTCCGTAGCCGCCCACTTCGTCCGCTACCCGTTCCACCTCATCGCGGGAGCGGGAAAGCACGGTGATCCGATCACCCAATGCCGCAAATCGGCGCGCCATCTCCGCGCCGATGCCCCGTCCGCCACCCGTAATGAGGACATGCCTGCGAATCGCCATGATTGCCCTCTCGCCCGTCCCTTATGTCGTTTCCGAGCCAATCTGTCAAGAGCCATCCTGAAGGCGGAATCACACGATCCGCTTGATACTGCCTTTTTCTTCTATCCGGGATCGGGAAAAAGGAAGTCGTGTACCGCCGCCGCCAGGGCTTCCGGCTGCTCCACCTGCAGCATGTGCCCGCAATCGGCGAGCTGACGACGTTTGGCATGAGGGATTGCAGAGGCCAGACGCTCCAGATCCTCGACCGGAAAGGCCGCGCGCTCCGGCAGTACCATCAACGTGGGTGCGGAGACTTCGGCGAGAACGCGCAGGTGTTGGTCCTGCCGATAGGGTACGGCCAACCGCACACGATGACGTGGGTCCCAACGCCATGTCCAGCCCGCCTCGGTGCAAAGGGAGGCCCGCTCCGCCAGGAAACGGGCGTGGTCGGGGTGAAGGGCGGGGTGGGCACGGGTCAAGCGCCGGGCCATTTCCTGGACATCGGAAAAAACTTTATGCGGAACCACCCCTTTGGATCCGTCGAGGTGCTCCCGCTGGCGCTGCACCACACCCTCCAGACCGTCAGGGATGCCCAGGCCATCCACCAGGATCAGCCGCGCCACCCGGGCGGGCCGTAAACCGGCGTACAGGCTGGCGATGGTGCCCCCCATGGAGTGACCGACCAGGGTAGCCGGCCCGGGGAAGTGGTCCAGCAGGTGATCCAAATCCACCAGGTATTCCGCAAAAGCATAGGAATTACCAGGTGCATTGTGCTCCGAAACGCCAAAACCGCGAAGGTCCATCGCCACGATGCGGTAGGGGGCCAGGCCCAGCAGCGCCTGGATGAAGGGCAGCCACATCGCCGCTTGATCCTGCCATCCGTGCAAAAGCACTAGGGGTGGCCCATCGAGATTGCCGGCTTCGATCAGCCCAAAGTCCATGCCCCGCAGCTTCAGGGTCCGTGTGCGCATGCGCTCTCCTATCCCAGTGCTGGGCTTGGGGGATGCGGGACGGGCCAGTTCTGGATAGTCGGCTGCGCATGCTGACCGTAGACCCCCACCCGCTTCTGGATGCTGCCGCCTTCACCACCGTTTTTCCGGCACCCTTGGCAGAGCTGCCCTCCCCCGGCTGGCTGCTGGAGCTGCTGCGGCTGGACGCCCCGGTGCCCCTGCGGGCGGACGACGCGGTGCGGGCGGCGGTGCGCGACCTGTTGCGCCACGGCGGCTTCAAACCCACCGGCCGTAGTAAACCCGCCTCAGAATATCTGATCAAGGCAGTAGAAGAGGGACGGCTTGCGTCGATCAACCTCGGTGTGGACGTCTGCAATGTGGTGTCGTTGCACAGCGGCCTGCCCATCTCGGTGGTGGACCGCTCCAAGGCCACTGCGCCCTTCCGGCTGGGCATTGCTCCGGAAGGCAGCTCCTACGTCTTCAACTCCTCGGGGCAGGTGATCGATCTGGGGGGGCTGCTGTGCCTGCACGACAGCGAAGGCCCCAGTGCCAACGCCGTGAAAGATGCGCAGCGCACCAAGACCGACGAGCATACCAGCTCTACCCTCACCATCATCTGGGGTTGCAGTCGCCTGACGGGGCGCACACGGGCGACGCTGGACTGGTATCGTGCACTACTGGAGCGGGCCGGAGCCACGGTCCAGGAGCTTCCCGTTGGCCTGCAGGCCCCTTCCTGACAGAAAAGTGACCCCTGCGCCGTCATCTGAGCTATAAGAGGCAACACGCGGGGAAACCCTCGCGCTCTGGGGAGGGGAAGGCCGGATGATCGGCAGCACCATCGGCGCATGGAAGATCGAGCGGAGCTTGGGCAGGGGCGCATTTGGTACCGTCTGGGCGGCCAGGGGTGCCAACGGCGAACCTGTGGTGATCAAGGTCCTGATCCCCGCAATCAGCCGCGATCCGGCCATTCGCACTCGTCTGAAAGAGACCTGGGCAGAGTTGCATCAGATCGATCACCCCAACATCGTGCAGATCCGCGATGTGATCGAGCGGGACGCAGACCTGTGCCTGGTGATGGAGCAGGTCGCCGGACAGACGGTCGAAAAGCTACTTTCTACAGGGCCTTTGGAGCCGGAGGAAGTGCTGGACCTCGGGCGCGCCGCAGCCTCTGCGCTGGCAGCCGCCCACGCGCGCGGCGTGATCCATCGCGATATCACCCCCGCCAATCTCTACCTTGGAGAAGGGGGCGTCAAAGTATCGAACTTTGGAATCGCTCTGGCGGTGCAGGAAGCTGGGATGATGGAGGATGGCTTCCTGCCCGGCACGCCTCTCTATATGGCCCCCGAACTATTCGAGGGTAAACCTGCCACTCCCGCGGTGGATGTCTATGCGCTGGGTCTGGTGCTGCATCGCTCGCTGACCCGCAATGCCTCGTTCCGGGCCCCGGAACGCAGCCCCGGATCACGCCGGGTCTTTATCCCAGAGATCCCGGACATCCGCCGACTTTGCCCCGGGGTGGGCAGCCGCTTGGCGGAGGCCATCCGCGCCGCCCTGCAGCGCGACCCGTCGTCACGGCCGCCCAATGGCAGCGCAATGCTACAGCGTTTGCTGGAGCCGGGAAGTACCTTCGAAATAGGTGAGAGCTCGCGTCCGGCCGCGCCTTCTCTGCCTCCCCAAGATCTGCCCTTTGCGCCGCTACGTCGGCCATCGCTGGCGCCGGCCGATCTGCCGCCGGAAAGCCGGAACGCCGCCTTTCGCAGCATTCCGCCCCCCGAGGCCCCCTCCCCCGTAGCACCGGCTCCCCAAGCACCTCTGGCTCAGCCGGAGGCCGCTTCGCTCCCCCCGGTGGACCAGGCCGAAGAGGACACCCTTTCCGACCCGCCCGCGGCGCCCGCTGCGGACCAGGCCGACGAGGAAACCCTTACGGCCAGTACCGCAGCCCCCGGAACGGATCAAGCCGACGAGGAAACCCTTACGGCCAGTACCGCAGCCCCCGGAATAGATCAAGCCGAGGAGGAAACCGTCTTTGTGGACCCCTTCGGTGGGCAGGAACCCACCGGCGAGGAACCGACCCTGGTAGCCCAACCGGAGCCTCCCCCTCCGCCGGCGCCGACACCACCGGTGGGATTCACCCCCGACCTGAGCCAACCCGTTTCGGAGCCGGCACCGGCCGCATTCCTGGCGTCCGTCGCCGCTGGTGCGCACACGGAAGCGGCACCGACTCCGCCCGAAGAGACGGTCCATCCGTCCGCGCCGCCCACAGCCGCACCTGCCACCGCTATCGTCCCCACTCCCCAGCCTCCTGATGCGGTCCCAACGCCGGAAAGCACCGCGACGCTCCCGCTTCATGCTGCCCCCCCGGCCCCGGAGAATACGGTCCCCCTGCCCGAGCCCCCCGGAAGGAAAGACACCGATTTGGCGCGGGCGAATATGGGCGGCGTTCCCACACCGGCGCTGAACATCGAAAGCGCCGGGGCGCGGACGGAGCGCGCGGCGGAAAAGAGTGCGAAGGCCAAGGCCGAGGCCAAACCGGGCCGGGTCGTGCCGAAGGCCGCTCCGGCTCCGGCAACTGGATCGATGAACCTGGTCTTTTTGGGTGGATCACTGGGCTTTGCGGCCGTGGTCCTATGCGCGGGCGCTTGGATTGTCACCCGTCCCAAGCCGCCGCCCCTGGAGCCACCCGCGGCGGTCGTGGAGGTCGCGCCGCCGCCGACGCCCGCTCCTGCGCCTGCACCCGCCCCTGAGCCGCCTCCGGAGCGCGTGTTGACCCCGGTGCTTCCTCCCGAAGCCTTCCTGCCCCCTCCACCGGCGATGCAGGCCTCTCCGCTGCCCGCCAACCCGCGGCCCGCCCCGGCGCCCGCGC
>JBEIQS010000057.1:0-29390 GCA_040376425.1 Alphaproteobacteria bacterium
AGACCCAAGGCACCCACACTCCTGTGCTGCTGCTTACGGTGGATGAAACGGAGGAGGAAGGTTCACGGCAGATAAGTGGAAACTATGTGGTAGTTGTCCACATACACGCCTACCTGGAGTTCACAAAGAAGCGACGTGCCCCTGACCCGGCTGCAACTTGCTTCGCACTTCGCTGCAAAAAACCGATCACAGCGCTTTCACGCCTCAGGAACCTGGACCTTTCGCCCGAAGCTGTGGAGGCCATCCGACCCGATGTCGCCGCGAATCGACAAAAGTATGCGCCGCTTGCGTCGCTTCTCCAGGAAGAGGGGGTGCCGACTTCGATGATATCATCCGCGGAGTCAGGCCATGCTGAGTCTGTTTCCGTGCCTACTGGGCCATCTACCGAGTTCTCCTCTAGTCTATTTGCACATGCGGCGCTTTCCGACTATGACCTTGAGGTTCTCCTCCACGCGAATCAGAAACTCGGTGCTGAACTTTTGGTTCGATTACTTAAGTGGGGTAGCGCACAGGGAGAATTTCAGGAGGTGCTTGAAGCCCTTCAGTCTGTTGATCATGATATTCTTGCGGCTCTTGCTACGGTTTCTGGAATTGCATCAATAAAGCAGTTTCACAATTTTTGGACAGACTATTTGGGGGATCGGAACAATATTGAGAAAAATAGGGAAGAGTATTGGCAGAAAATATTTACCAAACATCACTTTCTTCTTGAGCATCTATTTGCTTACCCGATCACAATTGTCAAGGAAAAGGCATATGCTGGTGGGAAAGATATAAGCAATACTGGTGGCAATCTGCCAGATTACTTGCTTAAAAACGACCTGACTGGCAACGCAGTGATCTTGGAGATCAAGACGCCTGGCACCAATCTCCTTGGTCCAAAGTACAGAGGCGTGTATAGTGCGGGGCCCGACCTATCAGGAGGGGTGGTTCAGGTTCTCAACTATCGGAACTCATTTACTCAGGAATGGGCTTCGCTAAAGGTTAAGGATTATGCTACAACTCCCACTGCAGTTGAGCCTCCTTGCTTGGTAGTTATCGGAAACACCGAAGAGCTGGACAGCGACGACAAGCGCAAGTCTTTTGAGCTGTTCCGCCGCCAGTTTGTGGGGGTCACGATTTTAACTTTCGATGAGGTTTTCAGGCGCACAGAAAAACTGATCTGGCTTCTTGCAAAAAATGGCCAATAGTTGCTGTGTGTTAATGACAATTATTAAAGCCCAATAATGGGTCGTATCAGGTTTGTGGCACCCCCTCCCGCACTTGCGGAAAAGTGTACACCAACGCCAGCTCGGTCACAAACTCCGGCGGGTTCGGGTCCAGCACCAGCTTACGCAGCAGCTCCACCGCCACCGGATACCAGCGGGCGGCCTCACCCTCCCAACGCACCTGGATCCGGTGCTCCGGCGTTTCCACATTACCCCGCAAAAAGGCGATCTCTTCCCCCAAAATCCGCTCGAACTCCTCTACGCTCACCCGCCCATGAAAAATCTCCGCCCACAGCTCCCAGCGCGAGCGCTCGGTGGTCGCCAGATCATCCATGATCCGCACGGAAACCGGCTCCCCGCGCGCATTCTTCAACTTCGCGGGCAGCGCCACACAGCCATTGCCACACAGCCAGTCCGCCAGATACTGTAGCGCTTGAAAAATGTTGTAGCGGATTTCTTCGGGATCGTGGTTGGCGATCACCAGGCTTTCCTGCGTCGTCGCTGCGAGCACCCCGCGCTGGTACAGCGGGTCCTCCTTCGCCAGTCCCTCGATGTCCGGCCCCTCCACGAACTGGATCAGCCGCCCCAGCTCCTCTGGGTCCGGCACCAAGGCGCCGATCAGCGCGTGCAGATCGGGATCATTGGGCCGCTGCTCCCGCTGCCGCCAGGCCTGTACCAACGCAATCCCGATCCGAACGAAGTCGGGGTGAGCGATCCAGAAACCGTCCAAGCCCCGCTTGAGCTGCGTCACCAGATCGCGGATAAAGCCCACCATCGACACCCGAAAGGACTCCGCGTTGCCCTCCTCAAAAAGAATCCCATACATCCCACCGATCTTCATCGCTCCCATCGGCCCAAGCTGCTCCACCAGGATGCGGTGCGACTCCCGGATGTTGCGGATCACGATGTTCGGGTCGGCCTTTACGGGAATCCGATAGTTGGGGTCCATCCGGAACAGCCGCGCGGTCGAGGCCAGAAAGTCGTGCCATCCCAAGCTGCCACCCAGAAAATAGGGATGGAGCGCAGCCGCGATCTCGCGAATGCGGAAGATGGCGCGCGGGTTCTCGAACACCACCAGGATGCGCACGCGCCCGGTCCCGCAGCGGGCATCCCGCGCGGCAATGGCCTCCTCGGTGGTGGCGATCAGTTGCCGCAAATAGGCCGCTTCTTCCTCGTTCTCCAGCTTGGGGAAGTACAACACCTGCGCCTCTGCCCGATGCCGGTGGTGCCACAAGTGCATCACCAGGTCAAAAAGGTGCAGGGGGAGGGGATTTTTTTCGAGGAGGTGGCTGCCGTCGGGCAGGGCCAAGCCCGGCACCCGCTTGATGGGCAGCGACAGGCCGCTCGTCGCAAGGGCATAGTCTTTGCCCTTTACGTTTTCGGAGAGGCTCTTGTCAAAACAGCCTGCAAGGTTGCGGTTGGCGCGCAGGAAGCTGGCCATGATCGGCGTCTTGCTGTCCTCGTCGTCGGCCCCCCAGCGCGGCACCTGGCCAGAGGCGGCCACAAGGCGCTCCACCAGCGGCGCCTCCTCCGGCCGTCGCCGATGCAGCGCATTCATCGCGTTGATCGACATGCGTGCACTGTCGGGAGGCCCGAACAGCGTCACCTGCTCGCCCTTCAAAAACTCGGGTACATCCACCGGATAGCAGGGCACCGGCTGATCCAGCGGCCCCACGATCACCCTTCCATTGGGGTCTTTGGCCCCAATGGCGGTGGTGTAGCTTGGGTCCTGGTAGGACTTCCCCTGGTTTCGGATCGCACAGAGGCTGTGGATACTGTCAATCCACTGCCGATCCCGCAGCCGCTGCTCCAGGATTTTATGTAAAGACTCGCGCGTGGACTGATAGACCTCCACCACCAGCGCCAGCGCCTCGTCCGTCTCCAGCTCGGGGAACTCCGTGCGTAGCCCAGAGGCGACACGAAGGCCGGGCACTGCGGCCACCTCCTCCGCATCCTCCCACAGCCGCTCCAGCAGCGGCGTCGGCAGGAATTTCTGGTAGGCAGGGATGTCCATGCTTCCTCCAACGCGGCCGTTTTGCGACGTGACTCATCGCAGAGTCACGCTATTTTATCTACCTGTATCGCCTAATAGGTGGTGATCCGGCTCTTGAGCCAGTCCACATCTCCGCGCACACCCGCCGCGTAGATCTCCTGCACCCGCTTGGTGATATCGCCGGGCTTTCCGGTGCCCACCTTGCGCTTGTCCACTTCGCGCACGGGGGTCACCTCGGCGGCGGTGCCGGTCAAAAAGACCTCATCGCCGACGTAGAGAGCGTCGCGACCGAAGTTCATCTCCTGCACCGGAATATTCTCGTGGCGAAGAATATCAATCGCAGTACGGCGGGTGATCCCGCCAAGGATGTTGACCACAGGCGGGGTCTTGACCACCCCGTCGCGGGCCACAAACAGGTTCTCGCCGGTGCCTTCGGCCACATAGCCGTGGCCGTCCAACATGATCGCCTCGTCGTAGCCGTTTTCGGTGGCTTCGTAGCGGGCAAGAATGGAGTTGACGTAGTGGCCGATCACCTTGGCGCGCTGCAGGTTGGAGTTCACGTGGTGGCGCGTGAAGGTGCTGCACTGCACCCGGATGCCGTTGCGGATGCCCTCCTCGCCCAGGTAGCGACCCCAATTCCACACTGCCACGGCGACGTGGACTTTATTGTTGCGCGCCCCCAGCCCCATCTCTCCCGCCCCAAAGAAGACGATGGGCCGGATGTAGGCCTCCTCCATCTCGTTGGCCCGCAGGGTGTCCAGGCAGGCATTGACGAGCTGCTCCCGCGTCCAGGCCATGTCCATCCGGCACATCCGCGCCGAGTCTTCCAGGCGGCGAATGTGCTCGTTCAGAGAGAAAACACCGCCCCCGCCGCCGGTCTGGCGGTAGGCGCGGATGCCTTCAAAAACGCCCAGGCCGTAGTGCAGGGTGTGAGAGAGGACGTGGACCTTGGCGTCCGCAAAGGGCACCATCTCGCCGTCAAACCAGATAAACTTGCTTTCGATGCCCATAATTACTCCGCAATCGGACGTGCATCCACGTCCAGGTTCACCATCGGAATCCCCAAGCCGGACAGCCCCGCAGCGACCCGCGCCGCGTCGCCCACCACCACGATGTGCAGGGGGGCCGCATCCATCCGCCCCGTCCAGGCGGCTTGTGCATTCTCCGCCTGAATCTTCCCCATTTCTTCGTAGTAGCGGCTGATCCAGTCCTGTGGCAGCGAATAGCGCCAGATCTGGGTGAGCTGCCCCAGCAGGTAGTCGGGGTTTTCAAAGCGCAGGGGGAAAGAGTTGCGAAGGTAGTTGCGGGCGTTTTCGGTCTCGCCCGCCTTCAGTGCGCCCTCGCCACCCACCCCACCGAGCTCCTTCAAAAACTCCTGGAGGGCGGGGACGGTCACGTCCGTCGCTACCGGTGCCGAGGCGGTCCACAGCGAACCCGCCAGGTTGAAGCCCACGGAAGAGCGGGCGCCGTAGGTGTAGCCCTTGGCTTCGCGCAGGTTCAGGTTCACGCGCGAGGTGAACATGCCCCCCACCGCATTGTTGGCCACCACAAAGGGCCGGAAGTCGGCATCGGTGGGCTTGCCCACATAGCGGCCGATCTGGATCACGGACTGGGCAGCGCCCGGCTTATCCACAAAGTAGATCGTGGTCTTTTCCGGAGGAGTGGGCGCGACTGGGAACTCCAGCGCCTTGGCTTCGTTCTTCCAGCCACCAAAGTGCTTTTCCAGGAGCGGCTGGATCTCGGCCAGGGTGGTGTCGCCACCCACCAGCAAGAGGCTCTGGGAGGGGCTCAGGTGCTCCTGGTGCCAGGCCTTCAACTGGGCCGTATCCAGGCTGGAAAGGGAGGCTTCGGTCTGAAGGCGACCCTGGTAGCTGTCGCCGTGGACCACCCGCAAGAGGACCCGGTCGGCGATGGAGGCCGGATCACTGCGTCGGGCTTGCACATCGGCGATCATCTGCACCTGCTGGACCTTCCAGTCCTCCTCCGAGAAACGCGGCTGCGTCAGTACGGTGGACATGATACCCAGAGAAGCATCCAGGTTCCTTTTCAGGGTCTGCATGCTCAGGCCGGAGCCGTCGGCGCCCGCCGAGCTGCCCAGTTGGGTTCCCAATACTTTCAGGGCTTTAGACAGGGCGATCCCATCGTAGGGACCGGCCGCATCGTCCATCAGCTCCATACTTGCGGTTCCCAGGCCCTCCTTGCCAGCGGGATCAGCAAAAGCGCCCGCCCGGAAGGCCATGGACACCCAGACCAGGGGCCGCTCGTGGTTTTCGACCACCCGTACTTCCAGGCCGTTGGAAAGGCGCCCCTCGGTGGCGGCAGGCACCAAAAAGCTGCTTGCTTCCAGGGGGTTGGGCATGCTGCGCTCTGCCGCTACGGCGGGGAGCACCAGGAGAGAGAGGAGGAAGAGGGCGCGCTTCATTGGGCCGCCTTGGGGTTGATGTGCATCACGACGCGCTTATCTGCTGGAAGCCAGGTACGAAGCACTTTGTCCAGGTAGCCCTTCTTGATGCTTCGGTAGCGGGCGAGGTCCTCGGCCAGATAGTCGGGGTCGCCGGTCAGCCAGTTGTAGTTGTTCAGAAGGTTGGCCTTGCCCTGGATGCTGCCGATGCTTTCAAAAAACTGGACCTCGTAGGCGGTCAGGGCTGTGGCAATGTCCGCCTTGGAGGTGCCTTTAGAGCGCAGCGAGGCCAACACCGCGTCGATAGCGGCCACCAGCTCGTCGCTGCTGTGCCCCGGCGCGGCTGTGGCTTCGATGATGAACATGCTCCCCAGCGTGGAGCTGGCCTGGTAGGCGCTCACATCCTGGGCAATCTGAAGCTCATACACGAGCTTCTGGTACAAAACGGCATCGCGACCGTTGGTGAGCACGGAGGAGAGGATGTCCAGGGCTGCGTCTTCGCGCTGAAGGACGGCGGGGCTGTGCCAGGCCAGCCACACCTTGGGGAAGGGCACATTCTCCTCGTAGCGAACCACCTTTTCGGCGGGAAGGCTTACGGGGGCGGCGGTGGTCAGCTCTGGTTCCGGCCCCGACGGGATGGCGCCAAACCACTGTTCCACCTGGGCTTTGGCCACTTCGGTGTCAAAGTCGCCGGCGATCACCAGGGAGGCGTTGTTGGGCAGGTACCACTTTTTGAAGAAGGCCTGCACATCGTCCAGGCTTGCGGCGTCAATGTCGGCGTGTTTGCCGATGGTGGCGGTGTGGTAGGGGTGGCCTTCGGGATACATGTTTTCCAGAAGGTAGACCCAGGCATTTCCGTAGGGACGATTCTCGTAGCGCTGCCGACGCTCGTTGCGCACCACGAGCTTCTGGTTGTCCAGCTTCTCCTGGGTCATCGCCGGGAGCAGCCAGCCCATGCGGTCGCTCTCCAAGAACAGGGCCATGGGCAGGTATTCCGAAGGAACACCCTCGAAAAAGTTGGTGCGGTCCAGGTTTGTGGTGCCGTTGATCTGGCCCCCCACTCGCTGAAGCGGCTGGAAGTAGTCGTCGTCCATGTTCGCGCTGCCCTGGAACATCATGTGCTCGTACAGGTGTGCGAAGCCGGTGCGACCCACAACTTCGTCCTTCGAACCGACATAGTACCAGATATTCACCCACACAAAGGGCACAGAGTCGTCCGGCGCCAGGATCACCTGGAGGCCGTTCGGAAGCGTGTACTTTTCAAAGGGGATCTCGGGCGGGGGCGACGCGGCGAGGGCAACAGGGAGGAGCAGAGAAATCATTGGTAGAGCGGTAACCCGGCCTGCCCCGCCCGGCATGTCTGGGATAGCCTGGAGCGGTCGAGGTGCAGATGTTCTTCCTCCTTCTTTCGTGGGCCTTTGCAAAGCAACTGGATGTGGAGATCCAGAAGGGCTCCGAAGAATGGAGTTTTTCGTACACCTGGAAAGATGCTGCAAAAAAGAAGGTCTCCGCGAGCTTCCAGCTCCCCACCGAAGAAGTGCGGGCCGACAACGCCATCCCCACCCTCCCCAAAATGACCGAGCTGCGCGAGGCCGAGGTGCAGGCCATCCGTCGCTACGCCGATGGGCTCCCCAAAGGAGTGAAGCTCAAAGCCTGGAAGTCCGATGGTTCCGTTCGGGTGTCGGTGCGTTCGTCCAAGGGGCGGAAGGCGATGAAGCAGGCGATGAATGGAGCAAAGGCCGCGGCCGAGAAGGGGGCCGATCAGTGGATGGCGGCCAACGGCTACATGCGTGCAGATAAGAGCACGATCATTGTGGACTACACCAGAATTGTAAGCGAGTATACAGACGAGGTGGCGCCGGTGGCCGCCGCCTTGGGCGCTGCCGAGGTTCAGGCGGAAGATGCAGCTTCGGTGCGGAAATATCTTAACCGGGCCCTGTCCTTTGTGCAGAGTATCCCCTACGAGCGACGGGGGGCCGGCGGGAAGGATGCGGGCTACCGCCGGCCGCTGTCGCTGCTGGCGCGAAACAAGGGGGACTGCGACGGAAAGGCGACCTTGTATCTGGCCTTGGTGCGGGCGGTGCTTCCCGATCTGCCGGTGGCGGTGGTGTTGATTCCCAACCATGCCTTTGTGGCCGTGGGCATCGAGGCGAAGCCGGGCGAGCTGCACTTCAAGCGGGACGGGCAGGTTTTTGTGGTGGCCGAGCCGGTGGGCCCGGCGGTGGTGGGACTGGGCAAGGCCACGGGGAAGAGCAAGTCGCGGGTGCGCCTGGGCCTGATCGACGTCCACACCGTCGAGTGATTTTTGTACCTATCACGCGGAGAATTCAGCTTCCGTACAATGCCACCTTCTGACGGAAAAGCTGCCGCACCGCCTCCTCCTCTACCGGCTCCCCCAGCTCCACCTCCATCGAGGACAAAAGCTCGGCGTTCATCCCGCAGGGATTGATGCGACGGAACCAGCTCAGGTCGGGGTTCACGTTCAAGGCCAGGCCGTGCCAGCTCACGCCGCGTCTGCTGGCCACGCCCACGCTGCCGACTTTCCGGCCCTGGTGCCAGACCCCGGCATTGCGCGGATCCCGCTCCAAGCTCAGCCCGAAAGTGGCCGCCACCTCCATCATCCACTGCTCCAGCCAACGTAGGTGCTTCAGAACGTCGCCCTCGGGCATCCGTATGATTGGATACAAAACTACCTGACCCGGACCATGCCAGGTGACATCGCCGCCGCGCTCGATCTCATAGATCGGCGTATCCCCAACATCCAAGAGGTTTTTCAGTGCCTCGCGACGCCTACCCACGGTGTAGACCGGCGGGTGACCACACAGCACAAAGACATCCCCGATCTGATCCTCGATCCGTTGTTGAACCAACTCTTTTTGGAGATCCCACACCTCCAGAAAGGGCCGCGTCCCCAGGTCGATCAGCTCGGCCACAGGCCCTCCGCCACCAGCGCATCCACAATGCGGCGGTGCACCTCCAGCGGGTCGCCCAGGCCGGAGATGCGAAGGATGCGGTCGCCCCGGCTTTGGCGGAGGGCCAAGGCGCGCTCATAGGCGGCCAGAATCGTGGTCAGGCGCTCGCGGGTCTCAAAAATTTCGCGGGTCATCCCGCGCTTTTCGATGCGCTCCAGACAGTCCGGCACCGGCACGTCGATCATGATCGTGGCGTCCGGCGGCGGAAAATCGCCGTTCAGAACGTCCACTCTCTCCATCGGAAGGGCAGTGGACTGGTAGGCCAGCGACGACAGGAGGTAGCGGTCCGAGAGCACCACCGCGCCGCGTGCGAGGCCCGGCAGGATCGTGCGATCCAGATGATCCCGACGGTCCGCCGTAAAAAGATAGGGAAGAACATCCTCTCCCATGATTCGCTGTACCAGCAGCTCGCGGATCATCTTGCCCACCGGGCCGCCGCTGGGTTCGGCGGTCATCACCACCTCCGGCGGGTGATTCAGGCGCTGCAAGGCCGAAGCCAAGAGGCGAAGCTGCGTGGTACCGCCGGAGCCATCCAAACCTTCGATGACGATGAACATGCGCCTCTATAACCCTATGGCCGGCAAGCCGCAGGGGTGGGTGCAACGCGCTACATTGACCGGGTCCGAGCTTTCCGGGGGATTCATGCGCCGTTCCGAGCACGCCGATACCCGCACCATCAGCGATGGGGATGTCCTGCCTGTGGAAACGGACCCGCAGGCGGTCACGGCGCTGGTGCTGGTGTGGTCCCGGGAAGAACCTGAGAGGATGGGAGAAGTATGTCTGGTTCCCGGCGGCTACTACGGCGTCACCGTGCGAATGGGGCGCGCCCCCGGGGCGGCCGGCGACATCCTGCCCCGGGCGGAGTTCTGTCGGCAGCGACCGGGAATGATGGTCCCCACGGGACCGCTGAACTCCATGCGGATCTCCCGCGATCAACTTGAAATTTCTGCGGAGCGCACCGGGCTGTGGGTGCGGAACATCGGGCGCTGTCCGTTGCTGCACAACGGCAACCCCGTGCAGGAGGCGACCATCCGCACCGGCGACCTGCTGGAGCTCAAGGGGCAGGCCCTGATCTACTGCGCGCAGCGCCCGGCCACATTGCCTGCCTTTGCGCCGGGGATTCCCGCGCCTGCCCCCCACCGCTTCGGCTATGCCGATGGGCTGGGCATGGTGGGAGAGAGCCTCGCGAGCTGGGCACTGCGGGAGCGCATTCAATTTGTCGGCCCCCGGGCTGTACATGTACTGATTCGGGGCGGGTCGGGCACCGGGAAGGAGCTGGTAGCGCAGGCCATCCACCAGCTCTCTTCGCGTGGAAGAAAGCAGATGATCTCGCGAAATGCCGCAACCATTCCCGAGAGCCTGATCGACGCGGAGCTGTTCGGCAATGCCCGGAACTACCCCAACCCTGGCATGGCGGAGCGCGCCGGGCTGGTGGGCGAGGCCGATGGTTCCACCCTTTTCCTGGACGAATTTGCGGAAATCCCTCCCGCCATGCAGGCCCACCTGCTGCGGGTGCTGGACCAGGGCGAGTATCATCGCCTTGGAGAGTCCAAACCCCGGCGTGCGGACTTCCGCCTGATCGCGGCCACCAATCGGCCGGAGAGCGCACTGAAGGAGGACGTCCTCGCGCGGCTGCGGATCCGGCTGGAGCTGCCCGACCTGAACCAGCGGCGCGAAGATATTCCGCTATTGGTCAGGCATATTCTGAAGCGCATTGTGGCCGAGGACAGCCAGCTCAGCGCGCGCTGCTTCTTCCCGGACGGCACGCTGCGGGTGAGCCCCACCCTCATGTCGGCGCTCTTGACGCGTCAATGGAGTACCCACATCCGCGAGCTGGAAGCTATTTTATGGACGGCCATCTCTGACAGTCGTGGGGATTGGCTGGAGGTTCAGCTTCCTCAGCCCCCCGTCTCGCCCACCACGGTGGAGGCTGACGGACCGCACAAGGGCGTCGACCCGCTGACCGTACCAGCCGAGCACATCCAGGCCGTGCTGGACAAGCACGGCGGGCGCCAGGAACCTACCTGGAAGGAGCTTGGTTTTTCCAGTCGCCACGTCCTGACGCGCCTGGTGCGGCGCTACGGACTGCGCGTAAAGGGCCGGACCGGAGAGGACGAGGACTGAGCGAGGCCCCCGCTTCCCGCCACCTGCTGAATGAACGTTCATTCAGCAGAAGTGATGGAAATAAGTGGAGGATCTTCCATACCACGCAAGGCGCGTGCGGCCCGAGCGCCGCAAGCGCCTTTTTGTTGGCGCTGCTCAGGGGGCGGCTTGGAGGGAGAGTTCGAGTTGCTTACAAACAGCCTGTATGATGGCCAGGGTTTCGTCAGGTTTGCAGGCGGTTCCGCGGGTAGATGCGACTGCAAAAAGCTGGAACTCGCTTGGAGGAAGGGACAGGAAGTTCTTGATTTTGGCGTACAGTTCCCGTCGCTCCTCAAGTGGTAGCTCTACCATGTCCGCGATCAGGTCCTTGTCGTCCACGTCGTAGCCTGCGTCCATGAACTCGATCAGCTCCGGAGGAATCTGGTCAAACTCAACTTGGTAGACGGGATCTGGTCCTTCGATCATGTGGGTTTTCCTTTGTTGCCTCTGGTCTCGTAAAGTGTACACGGATCAAACGCCCCAAAAGTCCTTAGAGTGCGGCGCTCAGGGGTCGGCTTGTAGCGAAAGCTCCAGGCGGCGGCAGATATCTTCAATAAAAGCCAGCAGTTCTGCTTCGGTACTGTCGATGTCACGGTACATGATCAACGAGTAGACCTGAAATTCCGACGGTGGTTTGCTCAGAAATGTCCGTAGACACTCCAGGAGCTTCCGACGTTGTGTGGCGGGCAGGTCAAGCCAGTCAGAGATCAGGTCTTCTTCATCGCAACCCCTCCGCATCAGCTTGATCAAGTCATGAGGGATCTTTTCGTACTCATCGAAGTAGCCTGGGTTTGGGCCTTCAATCATTCTGCAGCTCCAAGGGGAAAAGCGGTTTCCACATAAACTGCGGGGGGCGGTCCAGCGTGGAACCGTAAGCGGATAACTAACCGGCTGGTCTGGTGGTAGACTGGTGTCGTCACTGAACTACCCTTTGTGGCGTTGAAGAACCCCTCGCCAATGGCCTGTTTTGCGTCGATCTGGACCTCTTGCTCGATGGACGACCGGAAGCCGACCCGTAGTTCTTCCCAGTTTTTCTGGATAAACTCGTTGATGAGATCATCCAGCTTTCCCTTGTTCTTCCACCGATAGGAGTAGGGCGCTTTGTATGGCCACGGCGGGTCCCCAAACAACCTCCCTTCAATCGTTCGCGTCCCAGGCGGCGCATCGGCCCTTCGGAGAGGGATTTCTGGGCCGTGGCGAGCGAGCGTATGGGCTGCCTTCTTCTGCAGATCCCCGAAGCGGGCATCATTCTCCGAAATTTTGATCCTCGGCGGTGTCTCCGGCAGATCCCGCGCCCCTCCCGCCGCCGACGTCGGGCTCTCCGCCACCGGCTTTCCTTCCGTCCCGGGCACATGCTCAGTCACCCCCACTTCTGGCGACTCCCCGCCACTTTTTGCTGGCGAAACTTCCTCCTTCCCCACCAACCGTGCCGCAACCGCCTCCTCCTCCATGATCGCGGGTGCCAGCTCATCCGCCGCACCCCGCGCGGCGTTGCCCTCGGCCGCGGCTCCACCCTTCGCCGTGGCCCCTTCGGGCGCAAGACCTCCCTTGGCTGCGGCCCCGTCCACCGCTGCCTCTCCCGCCCCGGCGACCCCCGA
This sequence comes from Alphaproteobacteria bacterium, assembly GCA_040376425.1. Classification (GTDB taxonomy): domain Bacteria; phylum Myxococcota_A; class UBA796; order UBA796; family SXON01; genus CAITDR01. The sequence goes on from JBEIQS010000057.1 coordinate 12,315, forward strand.
AGGCCCCCGCCCCGGCAGCTTCGCCCCCCGCAACGCCAAAACCGCCAAAACCGCCAACACCGCGTGCAGAATCATCCGGCAGAACTCCACGGAGGCCTCCGAGATCTTTTGAGGATCCCCCTCCGCCTCCCACACCTTTTGGGTGCCCCGCCAGCCGGCCTTCGCCGCCTCCGTGGCCTCCACCACCACCCCGTAGCCCGCAAAAGCGAGGAGGGCGGCCTGGATCAACAGCGCCACCGCCTTGGTCACCAGCGTGGGCTCCGGCGCGGCCAGGAGCAGTCCCACGATGCCCTCCATGGCCCAGAAGGCGGCAAAAACCCCGATAAAAGCGGGGAGCTGTGGAAGGATCTGCTGGAGGGTTTCCCCCAGCACTCCGGGTGCATGGAGCGGGATCTCTCCCAGGGCCATGCCCATATCCTGCCGGAGCTGATATGCTCGTCCCATCCCCGAAAGTGTCTGGTTCAACCAGCTTTCGTCGGCTACAGGCTCCTGCGCCAGAGCATCCTCGCTCTGGCTGCGTTGGATTTTCGCGCGACCCCCGGTGGCGGGCTGCAATTGGGGAGCCGGACCCTCAAAATCCCGCTTTGCCCAAGCTTCAAAGCGAGCCCGTGCCTCCTCCGCTTTCGCCTCCCCCGGATCTCCCGGCTGATCCAGCTCCTCGGCCTGTCCCTGCGGCGCCAGAGCGTGGGCCACTTCATGGGCCAGCAAGCCCATTTTCTGGGGATCCTCCACATCGATGCTTCCAGAGAGCCGAACCACCCTGCCTTCCGCGTGCGCATCTGCCCCAATCGCCTCGTTTTCGGGGCCTTTTCCCTCTTCAATCCGCAGACCATCCACCCGAGGGCCGTAGGCTGCACGGAGCGCACCAAGCGGGCGTTGCTCTTCCCCGAGTCCGGCCAGTTGTCCGGCCAAAAATCGGCTGCTGTTTCCCTTTTTGCACGTCTCCAGCCCTCTATCGCCAAGGGATCCGCGGCCCCGCAGTTTTTCCGCCCGCTCAGCGTTGCTGCGACGCCCGTGCGGAGAGAACGGAGCTTTTTCCTGTCCAATCGACGCAGTTTCTAACGGCACGTGGCACTTCACGGCAGGCTCCCCTGTCTGGGGGCATAGCAATATCCGTGCCGGCCTTTTATGGGGCTTCGTCCGTGGCGGATCGCCTGGCTTTCGTCAGACACAACAAAAAATCAGGAGCTTTTACGGGCTGACGAAGGGGTGTCGAAGGGTGTCGAGTTTCCGACACCCCCTTGCGCCCTGGTTGCGCCTCTGATATGATGGTTATCATCCTATGCGCTACCCCCCCGGCCACAAAGAATCGGTCCGCCTCAAGATCCTGGACGCTGCTTCGCGCGCACTGCGGGCGCGGGGCATTGCGGGGGTCAGTGTCCCGGCCTTGATGCAGGAGGCCGGGCTCACCCATGGTGGCTTTTACAACCACTTCCGCGATCGCGACGAGCTGGTGGCTGATGCGATCCGCCATGCCGGGAACCGTACCGCGAGGACGGTTTTCCCGGAGGGGGTGTCCGACATCGCCAGGACCCTCCATGCCTACCTGTCGGCCGATCATGTGGAGCAGCCGGAGGGCGGCTGTGTGCTCGCGGCGCTCGGCAGTGAGGTGTCGCATCAACCGCCTGAGGTACGGGAGGCCTTCGCGTCGACCGCGCGCGGCTTCCTGGCCCACCTGGAGCAGAAGCTGCATCCCGATGCCGTGGATGGCCGGCTGTCGGACGATACCCTCCGTCTTGCCGCCACCATGATTGGCGCCGTGCTTCTCGCCCGCCTCGTCCATCATCCTGCTTTGGCGCATCGGATCCTCGAAGCCGCCAAGGTCACGCCCGTACCGCTCGCCGCACGCTGATGAGCCAGGGTGACGTCGAGCGGCCTTCCCGCATTCAATAATATGATGACTATCATTCTAAGGAGAGACGATGGGTAAAGAGACAGCAGCTCCCACCGACATGGCCCGCCGCTACGGGCCGTGGGCAGTGGTTACCGGTGCTTCGGACGGAATCGGGCGGGAGCACGCGAAGGAGCTTGCCCGGCAGGGACTGCATGTGGTGTTGGTGGCGCGCCGGGGTGACCGTCTGGAGGAGCTGGCATCGCAGATCCAGGCTGCCTTCGGGATGAAAACCCTTGTAGTTGTCGCTGATCTGGGCAGTCCTGCGGGCGTCGATGCGGTGGTGGAGGCGACGGCCGCGTTGGAGGTGGGCCTTCTGGTGCAAGCCGCAGGCTATGGCAGCTCTGGCCAGTTCCTGAATGGTCAGGTGGACGAAGAGTTGGCGATGATCGATGTAAACTGCCGCGCGGTGGTGGCGCTCTCCCATGCCTTCGGGCGTCGTTTTGCGGCGGCGGGCCGTGGAGGAATTGTGCTGTTCTCTTCGATCGTGGCCTTCCAGGGGGTGCCTCGGGCCGCAACCTATGCTGCCACCAAGGCTTTTGTGCAGTCCTTTGCCGAGGGCCTGCAGGTGGAGCTGGCGCCGCGGGGGGTGGATGTTCTGGTGTCGGCTCCAGGCCCGATCCGCAGCGGCTTTGCGGCGCGGGCAGACCTGCAAATGGGCCTGGCGATGGACCCCGATGCGGTGGCGGGCAGTACGCTCGCGGCCCTGGGTCGAAGCACCACCGTTCGCCCGGGGTGGCTGTCCAAGCTGCTGGGATGGTCGCTGGCAACGCTGCCTCGCTGGGGCCGGGTTCGGGTGATGGCGCTGATCATGGGTGGTATGACCAAACACCTCCCGGCTTAAAGGAACCGCCGATCCGGCGCTGGATCAGGCGATCTCCTCCGCTACGGTGCGCTCCATCCGAGCGCTACTCAAAAGCTCGCTCAGAAGGCTCCGATCTTCAGCGACGTGGAGCGTCAGGCTGCGATAGCTCTCCACCACCTCGCGTAGCCGCAGCCGCTCCAAGGGCCGGGCGATCAGGTAGCCGCGCTCGGTTGCGGCCAGGATGCCGCCTTCCTCCAGGATTTCGAGGACGGGCGTCAACAACAGCTCTTCGTGGGCGGTCCGTTCGGCCAGATCGGGAAGGAGGACGGGCCCTCCCTTCTCCCGGAAAAGGCGGGCAAGGTTGAGCAGAATATCCAGGGCAAACCACCCGTCCGGGTAGACCACATGGTCCGCGCGCAGCCGCCGGTCGGTGGAGAGGTGCAGCTCCTTCCAGTGCTGCGCGACAAAGGCGATCTCCACCCCCACCAACACAATCAACCATAGGATGTAGAGCCACAACAAAAATATGGGGGCCAGGGCCAGGGAGCCATAGACGGCCGCGTTGGAGTCGCGGGTGCCCAACACGTCTACGTAGGCGCTGAAAGCAAGCTTGGCAAGCTCAAAAAATATGCCGGAGGTCAGGCCCCCCACCAGGGCGGGCATCCACCGCACCTTGGCGTTGGGCAGCAGCCGGATGGCCGCCACAAAGGCGACCGTGGAGAGGATGATGGGCGAAAGAGTAGAGAGAAGGTTGGGATCGACCGCCAGGGACTCGGTCAGGTGGAAGCCATAGGCCAGGACCAGGGGGCCCAGGGTGACCCCGGCGTAAAACAGCAGCAGGCGGCCCATCATGCCTTTTCGGACAGCAACACCCCACAGGTGATTATAGGCGTCCTCGGCCTGAAAAAAGATACGGGAGCCGGTCCAGAGCACGCCAAGGAGGCCGGCGATGCCCAGGCCACCAAAGTCCAGGCTTTCCACCCAGCTATCCAGGGTGGTGCCCACCTCCTGAACCGCACCGGCGAGCAGTGTGCGAAACAGCAGCTCGCGGATGGGGGTGGCCTCCATTCCGAGGGCGCGCAAAACCACGGCAGCAAGCAGTAAAACCGGCACCATCGCCACCAGCGACCAGTAGGAGAGGGTGGCGGCCCGCACCAATAGCTGATCGTGTGTGACTTCCCGCCACAGCAAAAGCGCGCCTTCCACCAGGGTACGCAGCGGCGCCGGCAGGGGCATCCGCTTCTGCCAGGCATAGAGCCGATCGAGCTTTTCGGTCGCCATTTCCGGTAGCTAACGCAGCCGTGGGAGCAATGCAGGGCTCAAAGGGCTTTGGTCGCTTCCGCCGCCAACAACACCGGAATGGTGCGGTGGACGGCATCGGGATTCAGCGACACGGAGTGGATGCCCTGCTCCACCAGAAAGCGGGCGATCTCCGGATAGTCGCTGGGCGCCTGGCCGCAGATTCCGATGGGGCGACCTGCCTTTTGGGCGCCCTGGATGGCCAGCGCCAGTATGCGGTGTACCGCCTCGTCCCGCTCGTCGAAGGCGGCGGAGAGGGTGGAGCTGTCCCGGTCCACCCCCAGGGTGAGCTGGGTGAGGTCGTTGGAGCCAATGGAGAAGCCGTCGAACACTTCTGCGAATAAGTCGATGCAGAGAACATTTGAGGGGATCTCACACATCACCCATACCGGCAGCTCGGTGAGGCCCTCCTCGCGGATCACCTCGCGCACCCGTTGGCCTTCGGCCGCGGTGCGGCAGAAGGGCACCATACCGCGCAGGTTGGTGAGGCCCATGCCCTCCCAGACCTCCTTCATGGCGCGGCACTCCAGCGAAAATCCGGCCCGATAGCGCGGATCGGCGTAGCGGGAGGCGCCTCGGAAGCCGATCATCGGGTTTTCTTCTTTGGGTTCAAATGCGGCCCCACCCAGAAGCCCGGCGTATTCGTTGGTCTTGAAGTCCGAGAAGCGGACAATGACCGGTCTTGGATAGAAAGCAGCCGCAATCGTTCCGATTCCTTCTGCGAGCTTGCCGACAAACCAATCCGCGGGAGTATTGTATCCTCGGCTACGTTTCTGAATTTCCAGGGTTGTGGCTGGATCAACCTTCTCCGGCTGCATCAGCGCCATGGGGTGTACGCCCAGCTCATGCGCAATGATGAATTCCTCGCGGGCAAGGCCCACTCCGTCCACGGGAAGCTGCGAGACGGTGAAGGCGCGGTCGGGATCGGCAAGGTTCACCATCACCTTGGTGCGCGGTTTGGCGAGATCCAGCGACTCGACTGCCTGCCGTTCGATAGCCAGGATGCCCTCGTAGATCTTTCCTTCATTGCCCTCAGCACAACTGACCGTCACCTTCATTCCGTCGGAAAGCAGCTTTGTCGCGGTACCGGTGCCGACGACACAGGGCACGCCCAGCTCGCGACTGACGATGGCGGCATGGCAGGTGCGTCCGCCGCCATTGGTGACGATGGCACTTGCTTTTTTCATGACCGGTACCCAGTCCGGGTCGGTCATTTCGGCCACCAGTACGTCCCCTTCCTGGAAGGCGCCCAGCTCCGAGGGCTTGCGCACCACCCGCACCACGCCGGCGCCGATGGACTCGCCCACGGCGCGTCCGGACAGCAGAAGTTTGCCTTCTCCCTTCAGAAGCCAACGCTCGACCTGACCTGCCTTGTGCTGCGACTGCACCGTCTCTGGCCGTGCCTGAACGATAAAGAGTTGGTTGGTCCGGCCATCTTTGGCCCACTCCAGGTCCATGGGGGTGGAGCGGCCGTGGCGCGCCGAGTAGTGCTCTTCGATGGTGACGGCCCACTGGGCCAGGATCAGGGCGTCCTCGTCGGTGATGCAGAGGCGCTCGCGATCATCGGCGGGGACCGGGATGGTGCGGGTGCTTCGGGTGCCGTGCCCGGCGTACACGATGCGGATCTGTTTGCTGCCGATGCGGCGGCGGATGATCGGCCGGGGGGACTTGCCCAAAGATCCCTTAAAAACCATCACTTCGTCAGGATCCACCTGCCCGGACACCACCGCTTCACCCAGACCCCAGGCGCCGGAAATCAGCACCACATCGCGGAAGCCGCTCTCCGGATCCAGGGTGAAGATCACCCCCGCCGTGCCCAGGTCCGAGCGCACCATCTGCTGGATTCCCACGGACAAACGTACGGAAAGGTGGTCGTAGCCATTGGCGGTGCGGTAGGCGATGGCGCGCGCGGTGAACAAGGAGGCAAAGCAATTCAGGCAGGCCTCCAGCACTGCCTCCTCGCCGTGGACATTCAGAAAAGTCTCCTGCTGACCGGCAAAAGAGGCGTCCGGCAGGTCTTCGGCCGTGGCCGAGCTGCGCACCGCCACATCCAGGTCCACCACGCCCGCATCCTTGGAAAGTTGGCGGTAAAACTTGCGGATTTCGCTCTCCACTTCCCAGGGCATGCCCGCGCTGCGCACCAGCGCCCGCGCTTTGGCTGCGCGCCGGGAGAGGTCGTCCACATCTGCAGGGTCCAGGCCCGCAAGCAGCTCTTTCAGCTTCTGGGCGGTTCCCGACCGGGACAGGATCTCCGTATAGGCATCGGCGGTCACCGCGAAACCCGGGGGAATTCGCACACCCCTGGGCGCGAGGGCACGGATCAGCTCGCCCAGTGAGGCGTTTTTTCCGCCCACACGGGGAATATCATCGAGAGAAAGGTCGGAAAAGGAGGCGCAGAACATCTGGTCACCGGGAGGAGGATAAGCTGGTATGCAAAATCCGTGCCAGTTTCAGAACGTGTGTGACAGGATAGAGATCCGCGTGTACCGCGCCTACGCCATCCTGGTCACCCTCCTGGTCTGTGGGGCGGTGCTCTCTCCCATCGTCGAGGGCTTCAAAGCCTCTCCTCACGATGATTTTCCGCTGTCCTGGTATCCGATGTTTGCGCGGCCCCGCCCAAAGTGGGAAACGCCGGTTTATGTGGTAGGCGTTGATACGATGGGGAATCGACAAAAATTGTCCCAGCAGTGGTGGACCGCGGGCGGCTTCAACCAGGGCGCGACGCAGTTGATCCAGGCGGCGCAGGCGGGGAAGGAAAAGCTGGGGCCGCTGTGCGAGCGCATTGCCTCCAAGGTAGCCCGGAAGAAGCTGCCCGAGCTGGCGGGGGTGGTGGAGGTGGTGATCCTCCGGGGACGATACAGCCTGGAAAGCTGGTTTGGGGAGGGGAACCGGAAGCCGGAGCGCGAGGACGAGCTGCAGCGCTGTGCGGTGGTGCGGCCATGAGTGCGGACTCCTGGATCAAAAAGGCAGAAGCTGCTTTTTTTGCTCCGGCCCCGCTGCGGCGACTGGCGGCTGTGCGCATCGCCACCGGTGCCTTTCTTTTGAAGCAACTGTGGAATAACTACGATAATTTTGCGCAGATTGCCCGCACACCGGTGGCGCAGTGGAGCCCGGTGGGGCCGCTGGTGGGATGGGATGGGCCCCTGAGTCCCGCCCAATTCGACCTGTGGAATGCGGTGAATCTCCTGCTGTGTCTGTGCTTTCTTCTGGGGCTGGGCTGGCGGGTGCTGTCACCCCTTTTTGCTGTTTCGTTGTTGTATTTTTTCTCCTATCGGACGGCCTGGGGAGGGGTGCTGCATGGCGACAACCTGGCGACGCTGCATGTGCTCGTGCTGGCGCTGGGGCCTGCGGGTGGGGCCTGGTCGGTGGATGCCTGGTGGGCCGCGCGAAAAGGGAGGGCAGAGGCGCCGGAGTGGCAGGTGGGCTGGAACCTGCGGCTGGTAGGACTGGTGACCACCCTGGCCTACCTTCTGGCCGGGGTGGCCAAGCTGGTAAGTGATCCTTGGGGTTGGACGACCGGAAAAAGTCTGCTGGCACAGATCGGAAACGACGGCTTGTACAAGGACCTGGTCTCTTCCAAGGGGGCGACGGAGTGGGTGCCAACCCTGTACCAGCACCCGGGGCTGCTTCTGGTGGCGGCTGTGGGGACGCTGCTGCTGGAGGTGGGGGCGCCGCTGGCGCTCCTGGATCGTCGCCTGGGCTGGCTGTGGTCGGTGGGGATCTGGTCCATGCACCGGGGCATTCAGATGATCATGGGCATTGTTTTTCCCTATCCGCTGAGTGGGGTGGCCTTTGTGAGCTTTTTTCCGGTGGAGCAGTGGGTGGGCTGGATCGGGGGGAGGCTGCGGGGGTTGGTGGGGCGCAGGGTGGAGAGGGGGGCGGGAGTGGATTAGGGATCGGCCATGAAGAATCCCGGCCGCGTCAAAAGTATCTTTATCGAAAAGCTCTTCGGGCTCTACGATCACCGGATCGAACTGAAGGAAGAGCGGGTGACGATCCTGCATGGGCCTAATGGGGTTGGGAAGACGACTTTATTTAAGTTGGTGGATGGAGTTTTGAGGGGCGACTTTAAGGTTTGTGGAGATGTGCCTTTTCTGAAGTTGGAGATCGGGTTTGAGGGGGGGATGCTGTCGGTACACCGCGAGGGGATCGCCGAGCCGAGGTGGCGGAAGGAGGAGCGACCGATTGTGATGCGGTGGGATGGGGATGGGGATGTCAGAGAACACCGATTCGGAGGCGATTTGCCCTCTTCGCTGAATAAGGTTGAGGAGCGACTTGAAAATTTGTGGCGTAGCGTGTGGGGACCGCCTGAGGATATCGCTTTTGTAAAGCCAGAATGGTATTCATCGATAGATGCAACCTTCATCGGGATTGAACGCCTCCTTCACTTCTCGGAACCTGATAGACAAGACCGTGTCTTGGTGGAAAAAGCAGTAGACCTTCGTGCATCTTCCATGAAGGCGCTCATCGAAGCATCCCTCGCTCGCTACGGCACCGAATCTGAGCAACAGGAACGCTCCCTCCCCCTCCGACTCGCTAGCTCTTCTCGCCAGCTCCTACCCGTCGAAGAAATCCGCTCCCGTCTGGAAGATTTGGATCGCGAACGTAAGCGTCTCCAGGCGCTCGACTTGTTGGAAGGTGACGTGGGCCCCTCCTTCGACCCGGCCACCATCCCCTCCGACCCCGTCACCGAGGCCGTCTTGAGCCTGCATGTGCTGGACACCCACACCAAGCTCTCAATCTTCGCTGATTTTGCCCATCGGTTAGAGATTTTTCGTGATGCCTTGAACTCCAAGTTCCTGGACAAGAAGATCCGGATCTCCCGTGAGCTTGGCTTGGTGGTGACCAGCATCAACGGGGATGTACTGGATCTCGCCGGACTCTCCTCCGGCGAGCAGCACGAGCTGGTCCTCCTCTTCGACCTCCTCTTCCAGACCCCCGCCAACACCCTGGTTCTGATCGACGAGCCCGAGTTGTCGATGCACCCAAGTTGGAAGCGCAATTTCCTGCGCGATGTACTGGAAGTTGCCGCCGTGGCTAAGATCGATGTAATCCTGGCTACACATTCGGTGCAGATCGTGAATGGACGGCACGATCTGATGGTGGCGCTGGCGGGTGACCAGCACTGATGGAGGACTACCGCCCCACAGACCTCGCCGCCTGGATCCAGATGGAGCGCACGGTGCGCCGGGATCTGAGTTTATTGTTGGTTGAGGGTGCCGATGACGAAAAGTTCTGGCATCGGCGCCACGATCCGAAGGCGAGTGTACTTCTCAGTATGGGCGGAAAGATGGGGGTGCTCGCATGGATTGAGCAGAGCGAAAGAGACGAAATCGCTGGGATCGTAGGCGTGGTGGATGCCGACTGGGATCGCCTGGAGACTCATGTGGCCTCCTCTCCCCATCTTTGCCGGACCGATGCGCATGATCTGGAAGCGACCCTGATTTTCACCGATGCTCTGGAGAGTGTCCTGCGGGAGTACGGCGATCGCGAAAAAGTCAAAAACTTCTATTCTAAAGAAGGGGATCTTCGGCGAGCACTGCTGGCGCGCGGCCTTCCCTTTGGCAAGCTCCGATGGATATGCAGGCAGCGGGGGGCTTCACAGGACTGGATTCAGGCCAACATCCATATGGACCGGGAAAGTTGGGAAGTTCGATGGGATGCCCTGATAGATCTTGCGGTGCGGCAGGGCGTGGACTCCGACCCGCACCGTCTGAAGGCGATGCTGCAGGCTGTGGAGGGTCACGACGCCAAACAGCTCTGCCAGGGCAAAGATCTGGTGCAGATCCTCACGGTCGGGCTGTGGAGCCGCCTGGGAAGCCGGCAGGTCAACCCGGCCTACGTCGCCAGCCTCCTCCGCCAAAGCCTTCAGCACCAAGACCTGCAAAAACTGGACCTCCACCGCGACCTCCTTGCCTGGCAGACCCGCAATCGTCCCTATCGCGTGCTGCCCCCCTGATCTCCGACAGCTTCCCGCCCCCTCAAAACGCCTCCCGCCCTTCCCTAGCCCGCCTCCGGTGCATAGCCTCCTGTCAAGACGCCCCGAAGCCTGCGGCGTTGCAGGCGAGAGGCAGCGGATGCCACCCCTTTTCTCCCCGAAAAGCGGTACAATCCGCGCCGCGTGGGGCAAAAGGAGCATCCGATGAAGTTCGAAAAGTTTACCGTCAAGGCGCGCGAAGCCATCTCCGATGCGCAGAATCTCGCGGGCAAATATGGAAACCCGGAAATCCGGCCGCACCATCTCCTCATGGTGCTGCTCACCCAGGACAAGGGTGTCGTCCCCAACCTGATCAGCCGGATCGGTGCCGATCTGGAAGGATTGAAGCGCTCTGTTGCCCAGGCGATCGACGGATTGTCCAAGGTGCACGGTGGTTCCCAGGCGGGCATGTCCAAAGCCCTGGCCGAAGCCCTGGAAATTGCCGAGAAGGAGTCCAAGGCGCTGGGGGATACCCACATCGCCACCGAAGTGCTGCTGCTCGGTATCGAGGGCGCCAAGGATAAACCCAAGGAGATTCTCAAAGACTACGGGATCACCCGCGAGCGCATCCAGGAGGCGCTCAAGGCCATCCGTGGCGGCAGCACCGTGCAGGGAGAGGAGGCCGAAAAATCCTACGAGTCCCTGAAAAAGTACACCCGCGACCTGACCGCGCTGGCCCGCGAAGGCAAAATGGACCCCATCGTCGGCCGCGACGAGGAGATCCGCCGCACGCTGCAGGTGCTGTCGCGCCGTAGCAAGAACAACCCCGTGCTCATCGGTGATCCGGGCGTTGGAAAGACGGCGATTGTCGAAGGCATCGCGCAGCGTATCGCGACGGGTGACGTGCCCGAGAGCCTGAAGGACAAGCTGGTGCTGTCCCTGGACATGGCCGCGTTGATCGCGGGCGCCAAGTACCGCGGCGAGTTCGAAGAGCGCCTGAAGGCGGTGCTTACCGAGATTGAAGCCAGCAAAGGCACCATCATCCTGTTCATCGACGAGCTGCACATGGTGGTGGGTGCCGGCAAGTCGGAAGGCAGTATGGACGCGGGGAATATGCTCAAGCCCGCGCTCGCGCGTGGCGAGCTGCGCTGCCTGGGCGCCACCACCCTGGACGAGTACCGGAAGCACATCGAAAAGGACAAGGCCCTGGAGCGGCGCTTCCAGCCGGTCTTTGTTGGCGAGCCGAGTATTGCGGATACCATCTCGATTCTGCGTGGTATCAAAGACAAATACGAGCAGCACCACAACATCAAGATCACCGACGACGCCATCCTTGCCGCGGCCCACATGTCCGATCGATACATCAACGACCGGCAGCTTCCCGACAAGGCCATCGATCTGGTGGATGAGGCTGCTTCGCGGCTAAAGATGGAGATCGAGAGCCTGCCTCAGCCCATCGATGTGCTGGAGCGGCAGATCCGCAACCTCAAGGTCGAGCTGGCCGCCCTGGCCCGGGAAGAGGACAAAGCCACCGTGGATCGCGCCAACAAGATGCGCGAAAGTGTGGCGGAGAAAGAGGAAGAATCCGCTCGCCTCCGCTCTGCCTGGGAGGCCGAAAAGCAGGCGCTTGATGCCATCACCGAGAACAAGAAGAAGATCGACCAGCTCAAGCACGATCTGGAGCGCGCCCAGCGCTTTGGGGATTGGAACCTTGCTTCTCAGATCCAGTACGGCACCCTGCCCGCCGCCCAGGCGGCGGTGGAGACCGCGCAGGAGCGCCTCGCCGCCATGCAGAAGGACGGCGGCATGCTGCGCGAGGCGGTCACGGCGGAGGACATCGCGCTCGTCGTCTCCAAGTGGACCGGCGTTCCGGTGACCAAGCTCAAGGAATCCGAGCAGATGAAGCTGCTGAAGATGGAAGAGAACCTGCACGCGCGGGTCATCGGCCAGCACAGCGCCATCGTCGCCGTCTCGGATGCGGTGCGCCGCTCGCGCGCGGGCCTTCAGGACCCCAATCGTCCGATTGGATCCTTCATTTTCCTCGGTCCGACCGGTGTGGGTAAGACCGAGCTGGCCAAGGCCCTGGCCGAGTTCCTGTTCGACGATGATCAGAACATCGTCCGCATCGATATGTCGGAGTACATGGAGAAACACTCGGTCGCACGCCTGATTGGCGCGCCTCCCGGCTATGTGGGCTACGACGAGGGGGGCCAGCTCACCGAGGCGGTCCGGCGCCGTCCCTATTCTGTGGTCCTTCTGGACGAGATCGAAAAAGCCCACCCCGATGTCTTTAACGTACTGTTGCAGGTGCTTGACGACGGTCGCCTCACCGACTCCAAGGGTCGCACGGTGGACTTCAAGAATGCCGTGCTGATCATGACCTCCAACGTCGGCTCTCGCCTGATCATGGAGCACCAGAACGATCGGGCGCGCATGGAGAAGGAGGTCATGGGCGAGCTGCGCCGCACCTTCAAGCCAGAGTTCCTGAATCGTATCGACGACATCACCATCTTCGACGCCTTGCGGCGCGAGGACATGGACAAGATCCTGAGTGTCCAGCTCAAGCGCGTGCGCAAGCTGCTGGATGCACGTGGATTGAAGCTGGAGATCAGCCAGGAAGCGCTCACCGCCATTGCCGACGCCGGCTTCGACCCCACCTTCGGCGCCCGCCCGCTGAAGCGCGCCATCCAGCAGTACCTGCTGAACCCCATGTCCAAGACCATCGTCAGTGGTGGTTTTGGTCAGGGAGATACGGTCAAAGTGGTGATGCAGGGTGAGGACATCGCCTTCGAGCGCATCCCGGCGCCGCCCGAAGAGGACGCGAAGCGGTAGGAGGAGGGGGAGGCGATCTGACATCGCCTCTCTTCCGACGGGCAATCCCGATCTGGCATCTTGGAGGCTGATAAAAAGCGTGACTCACACCAGAGTCACGCTTTTTTGCGCCGCTGTTAGCCTGGGGTGTCGTTGGGCCATGGCGGCCCTTCTGGACCTGAGGCCGGCGCCGCGATGGCTCAAAAAGGGCTCAAGCCGGAGTCGCCGCCTGCCGTAGCATGGGTAGGTGGCGTCGGCGTGGCGCATATTTGTGCCACAACCTATCTATTGTGGAATGTAAAAACATGCTTTTGGTGTTTGTCACTTCTTTTGTCTTTGCCTCCGATCACCTGCAACTGGCAGAAGATCTGGTGGACACGGTGCTACCGGGCAACAACGTGTATGCCTCTGGCGTGCCGGTGGTGGTATGGGAAGGAAGTGGGAGTACAGCCTCGGTTTCGGCGAATTGCTCCGGCATGGTGAACACGATCATGTCTGCGGCCTACCCCGCGCTCAGCATGAAGAGCTGGATGGGGTGCAGTCGCCCGATCGCCCAGACCTGGTATGACAACATCCAGGCCGAAAATCACTTTATTGAAATTACAAATATTGCCGATATTGCACCGGGCGACGTCCTGGTGTACTCCTACCAGTGTGCAAATACCACCTGTGGCAACAGCGGCAGCGGCTGCTCCACCTCGGGCCATGTGATGATCGCATCGTCCTATGCGACGGCGCGTGTCGCAACCGCGCCTTTGGTGGCCGGAACCACCCAATACGAGATCGCGGTGATTGATTCGGCAAATTCGCCGCATGGATCATTGGATACGCGGTATCTTTCCGCTTCCAACCAGGACGACACCGGGGTGGGCGAGGGAATCCTGCGCCTGTATGCCAACAGTGGCGGTGGAATCGAAGGTTACTCCTGGAGCACTTCGCGTGGCTCGACCTACTACGGCTCCAGCACCCGGCCGATGGTGGTGGGCCGCTACCAGCCCTGACCGACTTCGAGCGCATCCCGGCGCCGCCGGGTATTCCCGATATAGCTTCATTAAGGCGCAGAAAGGGCGTGACTGCGGCCAGAACATGTCAGCCCCGCGCGACGTGGCCTATTCTGCACCGACGATGGAGTTGTGCGCCCTCTTCCCCGGTGGCAGTTGCCCCACCTGGGAGCAGACTCTCAGCCAGTGTGTGTCTGGCACCCACTGGGTATGTATGGATTGCAGCTCGGCCAGCGACTTCGCCCATGTGGCGATCGAGCTGGCGCCGACCTATCGTGCCGCCTACTACTACAACAGTGCCGGGGTACAGACCGGCTACCACATCGTGCGCTACGGCGGCACGCCGCTGTGTTGTGGTGGGCAGCTCTCCTTCACCTACCTGGAGGGGAGCGGAGTGCCGCTATGCGGAGATTGTGCGCGGGGAGGGTACAGCGGCGGTAAAAATGACCTGAGCTGCGGAGGCTGTGCCGGAGAGGAAGCGGTCCTAATGGTGGGAATGCTGGCCTTGCTGGGGGGCAGCCTGGGCAGGTGGAAACGGCTGGATCGCTGACGATCCTCAGCCACAGAGCACATCCCCATAGCAATGCAGCGCCCCGAATTCTCCCTCATAGCTCTGGCCGGCGGCGGTAAAACTGTACGAACCCTCATAAAAGTCGCCGTCCACCCGGGTGATCACCACCCCTCCCGCCGCACCGTTCACCGGCTCCCCATCCCCATCGGGGTCGAACCAGATGCCCCAGGCCGTATAGGAGCCGGGTTCCAGGCCCGAAAAGCTCCCATCCACGTCGATGCGCAGGGTGGCCGCAGAGGCCCAGTCGGCGGTGCAGGTGGCCTCGGCCAGGCCGATCTGGAACTCCACGGCAGAGCCATCGGTGGGAGCGCAGGTATTCACCATCCGCACCAGCCCGTCTGGGCCGTCGCCGGTATGAAAGTAGCCGCTTTCCACGGTGCTATCGGTTTTTTCTGAATCAGGCGCGCCGGTGCAGGCCAGGGAGAGGAGGAGGAAGGCGTTCATACATCACCCTTTATCAAGATAGTCACGGTCCCTGCGGGGGATAGTGACTCTGATCAGAGTCACGTCGGTATCCGCTGGTGTTCGGAGCTCCTCCGCCGCCCCGTCTATCCTTCGTGGATCCTGCAAGGCGGGGGCTCCATAAACTGGAGATTCAGATTCGGTAGCCTACCCGGAGGGATGGGTGGCCCTGGCTGGGATAGAGGGGCGGTCTGGGAATTCCACCATGCGTCTCATCGGCTTGCTCGCGTTCTTGGTCGGGTGCCCGGAAGTCAAAACCAAAGACTCAGAGAAGCCCGCCGATGACTCGGTGGACATCTCCCTGTTTGATGTGGACGGCGACGGCTTCACACCGGAGGATGGCGACTGCGACGATGGGTCCACGGCGGTGAATCCCGAGGCGACGGAGACCTGCGATGGTGTGGATAACAATTGTGATGAGCGCACGGACGAAGGGCTGAAGCTGGACTGGTACCCGGACACCGACGGCGACGGCTATGGCGACGGTGGTGCACCCGTAGAGTCGGCCTGCGAGCGGCCGGAGGGCTATGCGGCCGAAGGGACCGACTGTGACGACGGAGATGCGGCCTTCAATCCGGGTGCTGCCGAGGAGGATTGTGAGGATCCAGCGGACTACAACTGTGATGGTCTGGTGGCATATGCGGATGTGGACGCCGACGGCTGGGCGGCCTGTGTGGACTGTGACGACAACAGCGACCTCATCAACCCGGCCATGGCGGAGCTCTGCAACGGCGTGGACGACAACTGTAATGGTACAGTGGATGGGGAGGAGGAGGTCGCCTGGCAGGATTGGTACATAGACCTGGACGGCGACGGCTACGGGGATGGGTCCGTGGGGCTTTGGGCCTGCGAGCAACCCACCGGCCATGTGGCTGATGGGACCGACTGTGACGACGGAGATCCCCTGTTCCACCCGGGCGCCCCGGAGACGGACTGCACCGATCCGGCGGACTACAACTGTGATGGTAGTACCGGTTTTATGGACAATGACGGGGACGGCTATGCGGCCTGTGAGGAGTGCGACGACACCCTGGCGGCGGTGAACCCGGCGGCAGCAGAGCTGTGCAATGGGATCGACGACAACTGCGATGGCAGCGTGGACGGGGCCGATGCCGCAGGGCAGGGGAGCTGGTACCTTGATGCCGACGGGGATGGCTATGGGGATCCGGCAGAGATGGTGATCTCCTGTGCCGTACCCGCCGGCTATGTCCTGGACGGAACGGACTGCGACGATGGGGACGCCCAGTTCAATCCGGGGGCCGCCGAGCCCGACTGCACCGATCCCAATGACTACAATTGCGACGGTGTGGCGGCCTATGTAGACGGAGACAACGACGGCTATGCCGCCTGCGAGGACTGCGATGACGGCAGTGCGGCGGTACAGCCCGGTGCGACCGAGCTGTGCAACGGCATCGATGACAACTGCGATGGGGTGGCCGATGGCGCCACCGAGGTCACCTACCAGACCTGGTATGCCGACGCCGACGGCGACGCCTACGGCGATCCCGCGACAGCCCGGTCGGCCTGTGCGCAGCCGGCCGGCTCTGTGGCCGTTGGGACGGACTGCGACGATGGGGATGCCCTGTTCCATCCAGGCGCATCGGAGTCTGACTGCACCGATCCGGCCGACTACAACTGCGATGGGGTGGTGGCCTACGCCGACGGGGATGGGGATGGGTTTGCCGCCTGCATCGACTGCGACGACGGAAATGCCGCGGTGCAGCCCGGGGCGACCGAGCTGTGCAACGGGATCGACGACAACTGTGACGGTACTGCGGATGGAGCCACAGAGATCAGCTACCAGGCCTGGTACGCCGATGTGGACGGGGATGGCTACGGCGACCCGCAGGTGATGGTCACCACCTGCGCGCAACCGGCGGGCTACATCGCCGACTCCACCGACTGCAACGACACCGTCGCCGCCATCAACCCCGGCGCCCCGGAGGTCTGCGACAGCCTGAACACCGACGAGGACTGCAACGGTACGGCGGACAACAACGACCCCAGCGCCGCCGGCAAAAGCACCTGGTATGTGGACGCCGATGGCGATGCCTACGGCTCCCTCACCAGTGCATCGTTTTGTGATGCACCCTCCGGCTACGCCTCCACCTCCACCGACTGCAACGACAGTGTGGCCGCCATCAACCCCGGCGCGCAGGAGATCTGCGACAGCCTGAACCCCGACGACGACTGCGACGGGCGTGCCGACAACAACGACAGCAGCGCGACCGGCAAAAGCACCTGGTACGTGGACGCCGATGCCGATGCCTACGGATCCGGCACCAGTGCATCGTTTTGTGATGCACCCTCCGGCTACGC
>JBEIQS010000091.1:0-22821 GCA_040376425.1 Alphaproteobacteria bacterium
CCTGGGTGCCATCACAGAGACATTGTTCAGTATCGTGGAAGTGCTCGCCAGCGCCGCACTCTGAATTCCCGGCTGGCTCCGGGATTTTTTGCACTTTCTGGACAGATTGAACACCCGCCAGGGCGGCAGGTTCCGGTTTTTTCTCGACCACAGATCGGAACAACCCGCCCGCGCTCATAGGGACTATTACCTATCCACGTAGAAAACGCATCCCAGCTCTGGTAAACCTAAAAAACCAAAGTACCGCAAATTCTGCGGAATGGGAGCCACCGATGACTCAGAGAAGCCCACTCCCCCGACACGGCAGCACCACCATCGACTATGTCCTGGTCAGTAGCCTGCTGGGCCTTACCCTCTTTGTCGCCGCACAGGCGATGGGCGAGGGTCTGGAGCGCGTAATCACGGCCTTTGCCGCACCCCTTGCGGGCGCAAGTGCAAACCAAAACTGACAGGCTCACGGGGCACAGGCCCCGATCAACGGCGCCCCGGCTGGACACACTTCAGTCCAGCCGCAAGCTCAGCTCAGCCGCGATCCAGCAGGCCCGTTTCGGCCAGCACCTGCTCTACCAGCGAATCAGAAGCTTCCACCGGCGGCAGATCAGCACGGATGCCTTCCAGACCGGAGGGCTCGCCCTCTTCCTCTTCCAGGGCGCCAGGCCCCAAAAACCCGAGTGCAACGGCCACCACCAACGGCGAGGCCGCGAGGCGAATACGGCGGGTTGAGCTGCGAAGGTCCATGGGCAGTAGGATAGTCACACCCGCGCCAAGGTCACGTCCTGGTTTGTCACGCCCGCTACGAGAAGCGATAGGGAGCTCCACGTAGCTACTTCACCACGCGCAAGTGGCTTCCGGCCTTGCCGGGGGCAGGGGCCGGGGCGGGGGGAGGAGGTGTGGAGCGCGGCACAGCGGCTTCTTTGGGCAGCTTGAGCTGGATCTGCACAAAGGCGGACCAGGGGAAGAAGCAGGTGTAGAGGCGGTCAAAGGAGAGGATGCACTCCAGCCCGTCCTCCTCGAACTTGGGCCGGTTGTGCCTATGGTATTTGGCAGGCAGGTCGATGGGCAGCCGCTCCTTGAACTGGTCCAGCACCGAGGCGGGAACCCCGCAGTCCTCCAACTGGGTGGAGTCGAAGATCACGAACAGGTCGATGCCCAGGGCAAAACCATAGCGCAGCGCCTGCAGCGTCAGGTTTCCAGTGGGGTCCGGCGCCCACTCGTCGTCCGGGCTGGAGGGCAGCGTGGCACTGCTGGTGTCAACCAGGTGCAGGCGCGGGCTGGGGAGCTGGGCGACCGGGGCGATGTCACGATCATCGCCCATGGGAATGCCGGTCAGCTCCTCTGGCTTGAGGTCCAGCATCTTCCCAAGCTGCATCAAATCATCGACGGTAAGCGGCTCTTCGCCCGCCAGTCGGCGGCGCAGGGCGGATCGCTCCAGGCCCAGGCGCAGCGCGACTTCAGCGGTATTCAGGCCCCGGCGGCGGATAAATTCGCGCAGGATGATCAGCAGCGGCTCTGAGGGACGCTCGTTCACGGGCGGACTCCTGCGCGCCGTATAACCCGCGCAAGAGGGATGGACCGCTTTTGAGCCCTGCCTACTTCGCCGGGGGATGTTTATGTGCGGGGGTAGCCTTGGGACTGTCGGGGGATCCCGGGGAACCGCCGTTGATGTCCACCATGGCGCCCTTGTAAGTCTGCATCGCGCTGCTCTTCCACTCGCCGTTACCGCCCGCCTCGTACACGCCGTTGGTCGAAGCAGAGATATCGATGTTCGTGTCCGCATTCAGCTCGAAGTCTTTACACTTGAACGACACCGTCTCCTTGGCCTCCACCACAACGTCCTTCTTGACCTTGGTGGTGATCACCTTGTTGGCGGAGTGCAGCTCCTGGTAGATGGCTTCGTTCTCAGTGGTGGAAATCAGCTCGATCCGCTCAGCACCTGGGGTATCGTCAAAATCCAGCCAGTGCGAATTGCGCGACCAGAAGCGACGATGGTCGTCGTTACCGTCCTCGTTGGCGTAGACGGTGGGATCTTCGGCGCCGTTGTAGAGGCCGCCCACGATGTAGGGCGACAGGGTCTTGTGCGAGTAGCCCACCAGCACTTCTGTGCCAATATCCGGCAACATCACCAAGCCGCGGGACTTGCCCGCCATGGGACTGGACTGCCGTATCCAGGTGGACTCGGGCGCCTGCTCGTTGTCCACCGGAAACTTGATTTTGATCTTCCCCTTTTTGTCGGGGTCTTTGTTGTCCACCACCAGCCCGACCACCATGCCGTTGATCATGGGGACTCCTCAGTTGATCTTGGTCATGGAGCCCTTGAGCACCAGGTTCCCGCCGGCTTTCACCGTCAGGTTGGCACCGGTTTCCACCGTCATGTTGGCGCCGGCCTTCATCGACACGTTGTTGGAGGCTTCCAACACGAAGTCTTTACATTTGAAGGAGATTTTCTCTTTTGCCTCTACGATAATGTCCTTACCGGAGTAGATGGAGAGGGTCTTTTCCTTCGCGTCCCAGATGAAGCGGATCTCCTCGTTGTGGGTGATCAGCTCGATGCGCTCTTCGCCCTTGGTGTCGTCGAAGGTGACGCGGTGCCCGGAGCGGCTCTGGAAAACCCGTAGGTTGTTTTCCCCATCTTCGTTGGCGTAGGGGGGAAGGTCCACGCCGTTGTACATGGAACCGACCACCACGGCATTCTGAATGTCGCCGTGAACGAAGCTGACCAGGACCTCGTCGTCTTTTTCAGGGATGGTCATCCATCCGCGCTTTTTGCCTGCCATCGGCATGGAAAGCCGGGCCCAAAAGCTCTCCGGCATCTCCGGCAGCGTGGGGAATTTCAGCTTGATCCGCCCCATCTTGTCCGGATCTACATTGTCTACGACGATTGCTTCCACCAGACCCGGCATCTGCCCCATCGTGGGGCGGCCGTGGCGATCCGTTACTTTGGGCAAGGAGCCTCCTGCGCACCATAGATTATAGGCTTCCCGGCAGGATGGAGTCAACGTCTGCCGTTTTTTTGGAAAAGAGGCTCAGCTACGCGGAGGAAGCTTCCTTTTTCCGTGCAGCCACACAGAGCGTTCGAAACTCCACCCGCTCTCGCGGGCGTCGCTGTAGCGGCCAGCTCCGCTCTCCGCAGACCTCGATGCGGTAATTCAGCAGGTAGCCGAAAAAGTCCTGCGCTCCGGTCAGCCCGGCCAGCAGCAGGTCCTCCTCGAACCAGCCCTCCACCGGCGTAACCTCTTCTGAGAAGGCAAAAGCACAGGTGAGAATCAGGGTTCCGCCCGGCCGAAGCAGCGCGTCGGCCTGGGCCAGCACCAGGGCGGGCTCGCGGCTGGAGTCCAGCACATTCGCAAGGACTACCGCGTCGAAAGAGCCCGCCGCGAAGGGCGGGGAAGCCAGGTCGGCACAGACTTTCCGGGCACAGCAGCTTTGCTGCAACAGCCCGAAGCTATAGTCCAGCCCCACGCTCCCGGCGGAAAGGCCGAGACCGCAGCCCGCCTCCAGCACCTGCCCGGACAGCCCAGCCACGGTCTGCTTCAGCCAGTCCTGGAGCTCACCCTCCGCGGAGGCATGGTAGCTTTGGAGCTGCTCCTGCAGCCGCCTCAGGGCCCCACCGGCGTGGTGCCGAAACAGGGGACCCAGCTCGCCCAGGTCTTGACGCGCCAACAGTACTGGTGCTTCCGACGCGAGGAAGGCCCGAAAATCTTTGAAGACGAGCGGAATCCCGTCCACCACCGGGTAGCGGGCGCCGCATTCGCACAGCAACCAGACCCCTTCGGGTCGCAGGCTCCGGTTGACAAACTCTGTTCCCTGCCAGCCCCGGCAGTGGATGCAGACCAGCCCTTCAACCACCGATGATGACGTTCGCGCTGCCGGCAGCCATGTAGCCCACGCCGCCACAATGAACGGTCATGTCGTTCATGCGATGCACCGGGATGTTGTTGACCCGCACGGTGCCCGAGCCCATCTGCGCTACCCAGGAATTCGGTCCGCAGCAGGCGGCATGTTTACCGGAGTCCCCCACACGCACCACCGGCTGCCCGTTCACCAGGGTATCCGGGGAGCCGACCGAGGCCGGACCGGTGGCCGGGTGCGGACAGCAGGGCTTGCCGTGCACACACGCGGGAACAAAGGCCATGTCCACACTCTTTCGGGCGACAGGGGGCATCGAATCCTCCACGGGCTGATACTCTACCACAGATCGGGTTAACGCGCCGGTGGAGAAGGAGTGACCATGCGTAGCTTGCTGCCCCTGCTGATGTTGACCGCCTGTGAGGGCACCAAGAGTGACGATTCCGGGGGCGTGGAGCCTCGCGAGTTCTCGGATTGTGACCCTATCTCCTACGAAAAGTGCTATCACCCCTTCCCGTCCACCTACTACATGCGGGAGGATGCGACGAGCCCCACCGGTTGGCGTGTTCGCCTGGGGGCGACGACCATCCCGGTGACCGACCAGGGCGAGATCGCCTACCAGCCCAAGCCCGACTACTGGAACGAGCGCGATGGTTTTTCGCCGATGGCGCCGGTGATCGCAGAGTTTCCGGAGCTGGCGCTGGATGGACTGCCGGGACACGACAAGATCGCCGATTCGCTCCTGGATACGTCGCCGGTCGTCGTCGTGGACGCGGACACCGGCGAGCGTATCGCCGTGTGGGCCGAGCTGGACATGTCGGACTTGACGGCCAGCAAGCGCACGCTGTTGATCTACCCGGCCGTTCCGCTTCGCAACAGCCACCGCTACGTGGTGGGCCTGCGCAACCTGAAAAATACTGGAGGTAGCGCGATTCCAGCCAGTGAGGGCTTCGCTGCCCTTCGCGATGGGACCGCAACCGACAACTGGGACATCGAGGGGCGCCGCGACCACTACGAAGGCATTTTCGCCGCCCTGGAAGGCCAGGGCTGGGCACGCTCGGAAGTGCAGCTCGCCTGGGATCTGGTGATTGCCTCTCCGCAGGGAATCGCGGGGAAGGCAGAGGTGATCCGCGATGGCATGCGCGCGGCGGTTGCCGATGGAACCATCGGCTATGTGGTGGATTCGGTCGAGGACGAAGTCAACGAGAACACCTACCGCCGGGTCTACGGGCACCTGACCAATGTGCCGCTGTACACCGATGCCGACGAGCCGCCGACCTTTTTGAACCGGGATCCCGAGACGGGAATGCCCTACGCCAGTGGCACCACTGAGGTGCCCTTCACCATCGTGATTCCCCGCACTGCCGTGGAAAATCCCCGTCCGCTGCCGCTGCTCCAGTACGGGCACGGGCTTCTGGGCGGGCAAGGGGAGGTGCAGACCGGCTACCTGAGCGAGATGGCCAACCGCTACGGCTTCATTCCCTTTGCGGTGGACTGGACCGGTATGAAGGGCGAAGACTCGGACGCCATCGTCGAGATGATCCTGACCCACATCGACGATTTTGCGATGATCCCCGAGCGCTCCCAGCAGGGCTTCGGGGAGTTCTTCGCGGCGGCGGACATGATGCGCGGTGCCATCGCTGCGGACGCCTCGGTGGCCTTCCCGGACGGCTCCGGGACGATGGTGTCGGTATTCGATACCTCCACCCTCTACTACTACGGAAACTCGCAGGGAGGCATCCTTGGGGGTGCCTACATGGGCCTGCAGCCGGACATCACCCGGGGTGTGCTGGGTGTGGGTGGGGCACCCTATGCGCTGCTGCTCTACCGCTCTGCCGACTTTGCCCCCTTCTTCGTGGTCTTCAAGGCGGTGTACAAGGACTCCCGCGACATCGCCCTGTGGATGGTGCTGATGCAGACCCTGTGGGACTCCGGCGAAGGTGCGGGCTACGGCCGCCAGATGTACGAGGAGCCCCTGGACGGCCTGCCCCAGCACCAGATCCTGATGCAGACCGCGATCGGCGACGCCCAGGTGACCACGCTGGGCGGCCAGATGGCGGCGCGCGCCTATGGGGCCTCGCTGATCGAAAGCCCGGTTCGCCCGGTCTGGGGCATGGAAACCCAGGCTTCGGGCTGGAATGGTCCGGCCCTGGTCGAGGTGGACTTCGGCGTGCCCGCCGAGCCCTACACCAACGTGCCGCCGGACTCCGAGACCGACACCCACGAGGATACCCGCCGGAACTTTGCCTCTCAGGAACAGCTCTGGACATTCCTGACCACGGGCACGGTGGTCAACTATTGCGACGGCGCCTGTGATCCTGACTGAGGCAGACGAAAGTCGCAGCGAGGCCATCGCGTTGCTGGCAGAGGTGGCCCGCTGGCGCGCCGAGCTGGCCACGCCTCTTTTTTGTCTGCGGCAGGTGGAGGAGGAGGAAGAAGCGCTCCCGCCTCCCTTCCCCTTCAAACCGGCGGACCTTCGTTTTCTGGCTGAGCTGGGGAACGAGCAGAGCCTGATGGAGGGCCCGGCCGCCCGGATTCCCGTCAATGCCCAGTTTGCGCTGCTGCCGCCGATCTGGTCGGCCCGCGCTGCCTGGTACCTCACGGGCGCGCGCGACGACGGTATCCCCATGTGTCAGGTGCTGTTCTTCCACTGGGACGAGCTGGATCTTCGCTGGATCGAGGCCGGTCCGCGTAAGCCGGTCACCGATGCGGGCATCCTGGAACAGCCCACCTATGGCGCACCGGTGGCCATTCTGCTGCAGCAGCTACGCGGAAGCTGGAAGGTGAAGCTGCGCTTCCTCCGCTGAATGAAGCCTCATTCAGTCGGGCGGCTCACCCCATAGAGCTTGCCCTGCCGGGACCAGATATGCGCCAGGAGATCCTCGACCGGATCGCGATCACCTGCGATCTCCCGGTAGATCTCGGGGGCATCCTTGATGTGTCCGCGCGCGTGGACCTTTTCCCGCAGCCAGCCGAGGATGGGGGCGAAGTCACCGGCCTCCACCCGGCTCCACAGGTCGGGTAGATCCCCGGCAATGCAGGCGCCAAAGCTGGCGGCGTAGAGGTTTCCGATGGTGTAGCTGGGGAAATAGCCGAAGAGGCCGCTGGACCAGTGGACGTCCTGGAGGATGCCGTCGCGCGGACTCTCTGCCACCACCCCCACATTCCGGGCATAGGCAGCATTCCAGGCGTCGGGGAGGTCGGCGGCCTGCAACTTGCCTTCGAAGATCGCCACTTCCAGCTCGAAGCGGGCCACGATGTGCAGGTTGTAGGTGACTTCGTCGGCGAAGATACGGATGAGGCTGCGGGATACGCGGTTTGCCCCCCCGAAAATCTGCAGCGGGCTGAGCTCCAGGCTGGGCCAGATGCCCGCCATACGGGGCACAAGATAATTGAAGAAGGGCAGCGAACGCCCAATAAAGTTCTCCCAAAAGCGGGATTGGGATTCGTGAATGCCTGCGCCGGCAGCGCGGTTGACCCCAGTGCCCGCCCAGGCGCCGGGCAGCCCCTGCTCGTAGAGCCCGTGACCACACTCGTGGACGGTGCCCCCCAGCGTCGCAAGGAAGTTGTCCTCGTGCAGGTGCGTGGTCAGGCGTACATCGGACCGATCCATGCCTACGGTGAAGGGATGTTCGGCCTCGTCCAGCCTTCCGGTGCTCAGATCGAAGCCCAAATCCTTCAGCAGCCGCATGGAAATGCGCCGCTGCCCGTCCGTATCCAGCTTCAGGTTCAGGGGAGCCGGGCCTTCTTTGCCCTCGATCGCCGTCAAAAACACCTGCAGCCCGGCAGAGAGGCGCTTGAACATCGGCGCCAGCTCGGCCACGGTGCTGCCGGGATCGAAGTCCTCCAACAGCGCGTCGTAGGGGTGTTTCACCGGCCCGATCACCGCAAGGCGCTCGGCAGCCTCGCGATTCAGGTCGATCAGCTTCTGGAGTGCAGCCGAATAGGGAGCAAAATCAGCTACTTCCCGCGCCTTCATCCAGGCGGCAAAGCCTTCGGTACGGGCCACGGCCAGCTCTTCCACCAGGCGCGCGGGCAGCAGCGTGGAGCGCTGGTAGCGGCGCCAGGCATTGCGCACGGCGGCGGTCTTCAGCTCGTCCAACTTCTGGCTTTGAAGCGTACTCAACCAAGAGCCGAGCTCCGGATCCACCGAGAGCTGGTGGTGCAGACGCCCCAAGGCGGCACTCTGCGCCCCCCGGACCGCACCCGAGCCGCGCGGCATGTAGGTCTGCTGGTCCCACTCCAACAGGCCCATAGCCCCGGCCAAGGCGTCCAATTCGCCAGTCCGACGGGTGAAGTTCTCCCACAGCTCCTGCATGGCCTGTTCCTTTGTTTGCCGGGGGTGATAACCTGCCCCATGACCTCCATCGACCTTTCTGCCGCCGCTTCGCCCGAGGCGGTGGCTGCGCTCAACCAGATGCTTTTTGCGGCCCAAGATGCCCTGCGGCTGGCACTGGGGAGGCCCCCGGGGCTCTGGGATCAGGCCTTGGAGGCACACCTGGAGCGGGCTTTTGCCGCCTATGATCGCTATCGGGCGATTGTGGAGACCGCCCACCCCACCACCTGCCGGGTGGGCTGTACCGCCTGCTGCCACGACAACCCGCGTGGGGTCACCGGGGTGGAGCGTCGCTACCTGGCAGAGCTGGTGGACCGCTGGGAGGACGGGCCGGCATTACATGCCGCTTTTCGCGCCCTGGCCGCACAGGCCACCGACCCGGAGAGCTGGCGTCGGAAGCACATTCCCTGCCCCCTGCTGGAGAAGGGTCGCTGCCGCGCCTATGAACGCCGCCCCATCGCCTGCAGGGCCTTTGTGGCCCTGAGCCCGGCGGAGTGGTGCTCACCGGACTCCGCGAACTACTCTGGACGTGTCAACCCTCACCTGGACCCTCCCGCGGTGATCCTCCAGATTTTTAATGCCCTCTCTCAGCACCTGGGCCTGGGGGGGCCGACCGACCTGCACCGGGGCCTTTCGTGAGCCTGCGCTGGGACGACGCCCGCTCCTGTCTGGACCTGGGCGTCGGCGATCTTCTGGGCGCCGAACGCCTGCATCTGGAGCGCAGTGCCGCATTCTCCACGCTGGCGCGTGCGGAGGCAGGTCAGCAGGTACACCGCGAGATCCAGGCTTCGCAAGAACTGGAAGCCGAAGTCCGCATCCGCCACCGCCTGGTGCTGCGGGGCTGGACGGTCACCATCCACGGGCGGCTGGACGGCCTGGGCATGGAAGATGGGCACACGGTGGTGGAGGAGATCAAGTCCACCGGTCTGCCCGAGCATCTGCTGGCCGAGATTCCCGCTTTCCCCGCCTGGGAACGGCAATTGCGCCTGTACCTGTGGTTTCTGGAGGAGGCGCGCAAGCCGACGCCCCGTGGCCGCCTGCGCATTGTGTCGTTGGTGGATGGCGCTCAGCGCATCCTGGAGCTGCGGCCAGACCCCGCTCTACCCAAGGAGATCCTGGGGATTCTGGATGAGTGGCTCCTGGAGCGGGAGCGGCGGAACGCGTGGCTTTCCCGACGTCGGCAGGCCGGGCTGCCCTTTGCCTTTCCGGAGTACCGTCCGGGGCAGGAAGAGGCGGTTCGGCAAGTGGAAGCTGCCATCCACGAAGGGCAGCACCTGCTGCTTTCGGCGCCGACCGGCTTGGGCAAGACGGCGGCGGTGCTGCATGGGGCTCTGGCGGCGGCACGCGCCCGTGACCTGCAGATTTTGTGGGTGACGGCGCGCGGGCCGCAGCGTCAGGTGGCCTACCGGACCTTGAGGCAGATCGTCGCGAGAGGGGGGCGTGAGCTGAGCGCCGTTCTCTTGACAAGTCAAGATAAACTTTGCCTGAACCGTGTGGTGGATTGCAGGCCGGAAAGCTGCGAACATGCTGCATTTTACCACCAAAAGCTGAGGGAGTCGGACGCCCTGGAGCAGCTCCCCCCCCTCTCGGAAGCGCCCCACCATCGCAGCTTGGGCGAACAACTGAAGATGTGTCCCCACGCGCTCGCCACCGACCGCGGGCGGCGGGTGGATGTGATGATCGGGGACTACAACCATGCGTTTTCTCCGGACGCGGAGCTGCGGGGGTTGGACTGGGAGCGTTGGATCCTGGTGGTGGACGAGGCGCACCAGCTCCCCGAGCGGGCCATTTCCCAGGCTTCGCCGCGCCTGGATCGGTGGCAGGTGCAGGCGGTGCTGGACCAGTACCAGGCCCCCGATCAGGCGGCCTTTCGGGAGCTGGCACAGGCTGTGTGGCAGGAGTTGGATGATTGTCCGCTCTTGAGCACGGGAATCGGCGACGCGGAGGAGGCCGTGGTGGAGCTGAACCCGCGCCGCTGGCTGGACCTGGGGGCGCGCTTCGACGAGCTGGGCTGGGACCACCTGCGCCTGCGCCCCGATGAAGAAGCCGAGGACCCGTGGCTGCTTTTGGCCAGGACCATCCATAGCTTTGTGCGGGCGCTGGACGGTGCGGGTGAGGAGACGGTGGCGCTGGCGGGCCCGGGACACCTGCGCCTGTTCTGTCGGGATCCGGCGCGCATCCTGGCTCCCCGTTTTGCACGCTTTGCGGCGACGATCTGCCTGTCGGCTACGCTGCGGCCCTTTGACATCTTTCGGGATCGCTGCGGGCTGCCCCCCAACCGTTTACGGACCTTTGAAGCGGATCCCTTCTTCCCGCCGGAACACCGCTTGGTGGTGGCGGTGCCCGGCATCTCTACAGCCTGGAAGGATCGGGAGCGCGATCGGGCGGCGGTGACGACGCTCGTGCAGAGCAGCATCGAGGCGGTTCCTGGGAATGTAGCCGTATATTTCTCTTCTTTTCAGCAGTTGGAGGATGTGCTTGTGGGGTTGGACCTGCGGGGGCGGATGCTGCTGCGCCAGGGGCCATCGATGGGGGAGGAGGACCGCGAGCGTCTGCTGGGTGCCCTGGCGGAGCCTCTGCCGGTGCACCGGGTACTTTTGGGTGTTTTGGGCGGGATTTTTGCCGAGGGGGTGGACCTGCCGGGAGCACTCGCGGCGGTGATCATCGTGGGTCCTTCGCTGCCGCCGCCGGGTCTGGACCGGAAGCTGCAACAATCCTGGTTGGAAGAGCGCTATGGGGACGGTTTTGAGCGCACTTTTGTGGCTCCGGGCCTCTCGCGGGTGGTGCAGGCGGCGGGGCGGGTGATCCGCGCGGCGGACGAAAAGGGGGCGGTCATCCTACTCTGTAGACGCTTTCTTCAGGACCCCTACCGGCGCTACCTGCCGGGCGACTGGAAGGTACAGCGGCAGCGAGACCCGGCACCCAGCCTGAGGGCCTTTTTCGGGGGCCAGGTGCTGCCCGCCGAAGAGCCCGCCAAACCGAAGGCTTCGGGTTCAACCCGCCAAAAAAGACGCCAGAGCGCCTCCTCCTCCCCCCCTCCTTCCGGGCCCCCTCCGGAAATCTCGTCAGAGCCGACGACCGGCACTCAGATGGGCCTTTTTCTTTCGGCGCCTGCAATGCCGGGGAAGGGGTAGATCGCGGCGGCGCCGATGTTGGGCCGGGAATTGGGGTGGCATTGCGCCGCTCGGACGGGCTACATGTGCTGGCGGGGGGAGGGGCATGAACGCTGGAGGAGCGGCCGCCGAGGTCTTTCTGGAGCATCGACGGCCCTTCGAGCAGATGGAGGATGTGCTGCTGCGGATGTCCGTAGCTGCTCCGGACGATCTGCATACCGATGCGGTGGATACTCTTCGCTATATCCTGAACTTTGCGAAACTGCAGCGGGTCCGCAATCGCGACGGTGAGGATGTGGATGTACAGGACTACCTGGCCCCTCACGCCTGGCGGGTGCGTCAGGAATTGGGCAGGCGGCTCCTGGAGGAACGCTCGCTTTGGGGCGCCATGCGCGTGGTGCCCGCCCTGGTAGCGGAAACCCGTGATCGGCGCCGCCGGATGTTGGAGCATTTTCCTTTAGATTCGGCGAGTCTGGAGGCGGAAGTCTGCGAACGACAACTGGTGGTGGTCTGCGGGGGGGGTGGCGGGGCGGGCTACGCCTATGCGGGGGCTTGGACGCTCCTTCACCGGCGTGGCTTGGTGCCGCAGTTGCTCGCGGGTACGTCGATCGGCGCCTTGATGGGCATTTTTCGCGCAAGGCGCAAGATCTTCGACGGGGCGCACCTCGTGGAAGCGGCCCGCCGACTGTCCTGGGAGAAAGTGTTTCGGGTGCTTCAAACGGAGAACCGCTACGGTCTCCCCGCCACCCTTCGTCTGTACTTACGGGCCGCGATCGGGAGTCTTTTCCACAACGTGGAGGGACAGCCGCTGCGCTTCTCTGATCTGGAGATTCCGCTCCTGATCATGACCACCGGCATCAGTGTAGAGGCGCTGAAGCACGACCTTTCCTATTATGAGCACTACCTGGACGACGCGGTTTCTCCAGGGATCCTGGCCAAACCTTCGCGTCTTGCCCGTATCGCCACGGTGGCGGACATCCTGCGCGAGTTTGTGGAGACACCCGAGGCGCTACGGGAGGTGGTTTTCGGCTCTGATCCTGCCACCTACGATGCGGACATCATTGATGCGGCAGGATTCTCCGCCTCGATCCCGGGGCTGATCCACTATGACGTGCTTCGCGACGACAAGCACATGAAGAACCTGCTGGATGATCTCTACGCCCGCTATGGGATCACCCGCTTGATCGAGGGCGGGGTGGTGAACAATGTCCCGGCGCGCCCGGCCTATGCAGAGGTGATGTCGGGGCGCCTGGGTCGTCGGAACCCTTTTGTGTTGGCCCTGGACTGTTTTCCGCCACGAATCCGAAGCCTCTGGTTCTACGGTATCCAGCAGTTGGTGCGGCCGAACGTGCTCCGCTACCTGCCCTATGCCAATGAGTACCACGCCTTTGAGAAGACCCTGAACCCGGTGAACCTGGTGCCGCCGCTGCCGCAGCTTACGGCGGCGATGAACGACTCCATCGGCGAGCTGGAACCCAAGATGCCGGTGATCCAGCGCTTCTTGAGTCCGATCCGGCCTATCTGAGCGCCTTTTTCACCACTGAATGAGGCTTCATTCAGTGACTCATGCACCCCGCGCGCGCGCCGTGGCGGGCAGGCTGAGGCCGGCCGCCACCAGCAGCAAGGCGGAGGCGAAGAAGAAGGGCGAGCCCATACCCACCCGCTGGAAGAACACGCCGCCCAGCAGCGGCCCGAACACCCGCGCCAGCGCGCCCATGGCCTGTGTGCTGCCCAGCACCCGTCCCTGCTCGTCTTCCCCGGCGCTTCGCGAGATCAGGCCGCTCAGTGAGGGACTGGACAGTCCCTGTCCCACCGCGATTGCGCCGAAAGCCACGAACATCGGCCAGCCCATCGGAACGAGGGCCATCGCCGTGATGGAGAGGCCGAGGACGACAAAACCCACCATCACCAAGGCCGATTCCCCAAAGCGCTTGATCAGCGGACGAATCAACCCGCCCTGCACGATGATTCCGACAATGCCGATAATCCCGAACATCTCCCCCACTTTTGCAGCGGTGAGCCCGTGGGCGTGCTTGGCAAAGAGCGTGAAGGTGCTCTCCATGCTGGCAAAGGCAAAGACATTCAGCGCGGACAGCAGAACGAGCAGGCCCAGTCTGGGATGAGAGATGGTAGAGAAAGCGGCGAACAACGAGACACGTTGGTGGGCAGGGGTAGAGCCCGGCTGCCGGGTTTCGGGCAGAAAAACCAGTGCCTGGACGAAGTTCAGCAGGGAGAAGAAGGTGGCCACCCACAGCGGAAAGGCCAGTCCCATCCCATGGATTTCTGCCATGGCCCAGCTCTGCGTGCCCAGCAGTCCCTCCAGCCACACCAGCATGAAGCCCTCGGGCGAGAGCCCGCCACCAATCACCGGGCCGATGGTAAAACCCAGGCCAAAGGCGGCGCCAATCATACCCATCGCGGCAGCCCGGTTCTGCTTGCTGCTGAGGTCCGCCATACAGGCCTGTACAGTGGAGATGTTGGCGGTGGCCATTCCGTGAAGTCCCCGGAACAGAAACAGCATCCACAGAGAGGAGGCCGAGGCAAAGAGCGCCAGGAACAGGGCGGTCAGACCAATGGAAATCACCAGCACTGGTCGCCGACCGATGCGGTCCGAAAGCTGTCCCCACAGGGGCGCAAACACAAATTGCGCCAGCGAGAAGATGGCCATGAGCATGGTCACCTGCTCTGGCGTCGCAGAAAAACTCTCGGCGTAGAAGGTCATCAAGGGGATGAAGATGCCGAAGCCCACCAGATCCAGCACTGCGGTGAGCATCACCGTTCCCATAGCCCGGCGCCGCTGGGACTCTGGTAGGGGGGCGGCTTCCATCAGGTGCCCACGTCCATCAGGCCGAGGATGTGCGGGTGGATAACCCCGTTGGTGGCACAGATGCCGTCCACCAGCGGCTTGGGCAGGTTGAAGCGAAAGGCTTCTCCGTGGCGGTTGGAGGTGTGGCCACCGGCGGCCTGCACAAAAGCGACGCCGCCTGCAATGTCCCACTCGTGGCGGGGCTGGGGGGTGAAGGTGGCCTCGGCCATTCCGGCGCCGACCAGCCCGAATTTATAGGCCACCGAGCCCACCGGCATCAACTTCAGGCGGTCAAGATACTTGTCAAACCAGCCTTTTTTCATTTCTGTACGACTGCATACAATCCGCGCTCCGTCCAGGTGCGCATGGCTGCTGACCCGGCAGGGAACCCCGTTGTACCAGGCCCCCTCCCCCACCTCTCCAACAAAAAGCTGTTCCTGGATCGGGTTGTAGAGCACCCCCAGCACCGGCCGTCCGTCGCGCACCAGGGCGACGCTGACCACAAACTCCGGAATACCCAGGGTGAACTCTTTGGTTCCATCCACGGGGTCGACAATCCATACGTCTTGCCGGAGGCAGCGGGAGGCGTCGTCGGCGGACTCCTCAGACAGCCAGCCCGCCTCGGGCAGCAGCCGCGTCAGGTGGGCCTGAAGAATATTGTTAGAGGCAATGTCCGCATCGGTAAGCGGATTATCCTCTCCCTTCTCTTTGACCGTGTAGGAGTCCTTGTAAAAACCCCGCACGGCCGCTCCCGCTTCGCGCACTGCTTCCACCACCGAACGCCCCAATTCCGACATGCCCACTCCGAGGGTTGGAAGGATAACCCCTCTGGCGTTCCCATGCCGGTCTCAGTCGTTGGCGCGCTTTCGCACCACCACCCCCACCGCGGGTCGGCTACCCAGTAGACCGGTGCTAAGCACCGCTCCCACCTGCTGAAAAGCACTCCCCGTGCGCGTGGTGGTGGCCACCAGGTCCAGATCCACCCTGCGTGTAGAGCCAGGCAGCGGGATGCTGTCCACCCCCCAGAAGCTGGGGTTGTCCTTCAAAATCCACAACTTCCCAGCCTCTACCTTCCCCTCACTCCGGAAGCCAGGGGCCCCCACCAGCAGCTCCATGCGACCATTTTCGTCCAGATCCACCATCGCTACCGAGGCGCCCACCCGCGCCAGCAGCGCATTGTCGCAAAGATCGGCCTCCTCTGCGGTGGGATCCTCGCAGCCGCCCAGGGCCGCATACTGGGGCGTCAGAATGAAGGATGGCCTGATGTCCAGGCCGACAAAGCCGGTTTCCACCGAGCCCGCGATGCGGTCGTCCAGATAGACATACACGGCTCCGCCCATCCCAGACACAGCCACCCCATCCTGATCCACCGCATCCACGCCGGGGGCCCCCACGGCCAGATCCGCGCGCCCGTTGCCGTCCAGGTCACCTGAAGCCACCGAATAGCCAAAGTAGTCAGACTCTTTTTCGCCAAACAGGTGAAAGGGCTGGCCTGCACCGTTGCTCCAGATCAACAACCTCCCCGCGCCGGAGACCACGCCGTTGGACGCGAACGGCGCCCCTGCGATCACCTCTGGAACCTGATCCAGGCTTCCCAGGGCTTGATCGCAGACCATTCCCTTCCCGAGTGCCCCCCCATCGGCCAGACTCAGGCCCTCCAGCACGCGCAGGTCGGCGCGCTGGGCACTTTCAAATTGACTGGAAGAAAGCAAGCTCAACGCGCCTGAGAGCAGTCCGCCCACGTCCGCCCACTCGGCCCGCACCAGCAGCTCTGCGGCCCCGTCCTGATCCAGGTCGCCACAGCTTGCGAGGCCCGCCCCAAGTCGCTCCCCCACCTTTCCTACAATCCGCCGGTCGAAGTTGTCGGGAAATTGATCGATCGTTTCCATTTCTTTATAAAAATAAAGAGCACCACTCTCCGTGCCATCGCCAACGGTCGCGTGTCGGGGCGCCCCCACGACCCCCCACCCATCCACCAGCGTCAGTGATTCCCCAAAATTGTCAACGTCCGCATTGTAGAGGCTGTCGACCTTCTGACCCTCGGCATTCCACAACACCAAGGCGGCGACATCGGGCTGGCCCACCCACAGCCGCTCGCCTGCCAGCTGCACCGACCAATCCCGACCCATCTCGTTGGTGCCGGACAGGGTCAGCACCGGCTCCGGATTCAACCCGGTGGACACGTGGAGGTCGGCGGCGGTGTACAGGTCGCCACAGGCAGCGCCGCGGCACTCCGTGGTGCAGCCTGCCCCCCCCAACATGATTCCAAGCACCCAGATCCCTGCCATGCGCTCAGATAGCCGGTTTTTTCGACCCATGCCTCCCCGGTACACCGCCATGAAGCGTGCCTGCGCAGCGAAGCAGGATAATAGGCCCAAAGGAGGAGGTGCATGCGACCTCGCGTCTATACGGTGATCCTCGGCGGTGGGCGTGGCCAGCGACTCTACCCTCTCACCCACCATCGGGCGAAGCCGGCGGTGCCGCTGGGCGGCAAGTATCGGCTGATCGACATTCCCATCTCCAATTCGATCAACTCGGGCTTCCGCCACATTGCGGTCCTGACGCAATTCAACTCGGCCTCGCTGAACAACCACATCTTCAACACCTACCGCTTCGATAATTTCGGGCAGGGTGCGGTGGAGGTGCTGGCCGCAGAGCAGACGCAGGAAGGCGAGGAGTGGTACCAGGGTACCGCCGATGCCGTCCGAAAGCAGATCCGTCGCCTCGCTGCCAGCGGGGTCGAGCACATCCTGATTCTCTCCGGTGATCATCTCTACCGAATGGACTATCGGGAGCTTTATAAGCGCCACATCGATGCCAACGCCGACGCAACCGTCTGTGTATTGCCCGCTCCCCGCCGGGACGTGAGCGGCTTTGGTGTGCTGCACACCGATGCCGAGGGCAAGATCACCGCGTTTCAGGAAAAGCCGAAGACCAAGGAGCAGATCGACGCCCTGATCCCTCCGCAGGAGCTACGCGAACGTTGGTCGATGGCCGAAGATGAATTTCTGGTGAGCATGGGCGTGTACATCTTCCGCACGGAAGTGCTGCGGGAGATGCTGATGAATCCAGGAAACCTGGACTTCGGCAAGGACATACTGCCCTCGATGCTGTCCACCCACCGCGTCCATGCCCACTTCTTCCGGGGCTACTGGCGGGACATCGGGACCATCGCCAGCTTCTATGAAGCAAATATGGCCCTTACCCAAGAGGATCCCTCCTTCCGCTTCCACCACCCCGATGGCCCGATCTACACCCGCTCCCGCTTTCTTCCGGCGAGCAAATTTGTGGACGCCCATGTGTCGCGGAGCATCGTGAGCGAAGGATGTTTGGTCTTCGGCTCCACGGTGGACCACTGCGTGGTGGGCATCCGCTCACGGATACAGCACGGCTCGGTACTGCGCGACAGCATCATGCTGGGCGCGGACTACTACGAAGAAGACGGCGTGCGCGCTATCAATTCGGAGAAGGGCATCGTCGACATCGGCGTGGGCCCGGACTGCGTGATCGAGCGCGCGATCATCGACAAAAATGCGCGTATCGGCGCAGGCTGTGTGGTGCGCGGTGTGGAAGGACGCCCCGACCGAGATGGGGAGGGTTGGTTCCTGCGGGATGGCATTGTCATTATCCCGAAAGATGCAACCCTTCCGCCGGGTACCATCATTTCCTGAACCACCGGCCGCCGCTCAGGGGCGGACGCTGGCTTGCAGGATGCGGACCGCCTCGCGCAAGCGCCGCCGCTCCCAGCTTGCCCTGTCCACACCGGCGGGCCAGGCTTCACTCTTCAGGTGCAGGAGCGAAATGGTGGCAAGCAGCAATGTTGCCGCTTCAACCAGCCATGCGTAGGGGTCAAGTTCCGTGGAAAACTCGCCCGCTTCCTGACGCTGCACGATCTGGTCGACGGCAAGCTGCATCCAGGGCCGCACATTCTCATCGGCCTCTGCAGCGGCGCTGGCGGCGTTGTTGATGAGATCCAACATCACCACTCTTGCGATGGCCTGCTGGCCGTCCAGTCCTTGAAGCAGCGCATCCAACGTGGCTTCCGTCTTTTCCGGCGCCCCCATCACCGCTTCCAACAGCAGCGGAAGCAGGTCGGACCATAGCTCGGAAACGGCCCCCATGACCGCGGTGCGCAGTGCGTCCTTTGAGGAGTAGTGGTAGAGCAGGAGCTGCTTGCTGATCCCCACCACATCGGCCACCTCCTGCAGCGAGGTACCGAGGTAGCCCTGTGCTGCAAAAAGTTGAATAGCCGCCGCGCGAATCCGCTCCCGCAGCTGCTCGGTGTCCTGCCGACGCGTTCCTGACATGGCCGGCGCCTTAACGTCCAATCCGGTGCGATGCACCCCCCACTTGGTGCGGCCCGGGCCGGCATCGGATAGAGTTCCGGGATGTGGTTGTTGCTCTTGGCCTGCGCGGGCGAGGAGGAGTCGAAGGACTCCACCGCCTCTCTTTGTCGGGATACTCCGGTGGTCAACTACGAGAATTTCGGGAGGAGCTTCCTGACGGAATCCTGTGATGGCTGCCACGCCGCGACGGCAGTGGACCGCCATGACGCGCCAGACGCGGTGACCTTCGACACGGTGGAGGAGGCCTGGCGCTGGGACGAGCGCATCCTGGCCCGCGCCGGCAGCGCCGAGCCCGATATGCCTCCCCAAGGCGGCGTCAGCGAGGACGATCGGATTCGACTTCAGTGGTGGTTGCTTTGCGCGGAGCCGGGAACCTGAAAAAGGATACGGGAAGTCCTGTTTTTCATATCGGCATCTCGGACGCGAAAAGCAGGGAGCTTTGGTAGATTTCCGCCCGGTGTTGTGGTAACCTCGTCTCGAGGTGAAGGAATGATCCCGATCATGATCCTTGCTGCTTGTCGCGGCTCGGAACAGACCCTGGGAGAGGTGGAGGAGCGGATCGAGCCCAGCCCCTACGAGGCTCCGGAGCGCGAGGAACCGCCCGATGCCCTGAGTCTGGCCGAAATCGAGGCGGCGATTCCGGAGTCGCTGGATCTGGCCCTGCGGGCGGACCCGCGGATGATTTTTGCGGCGCAGGACAAGATGATCCCGATTGAGGATGAAAGCTGCCCGTACTACGACTACTATTGGTACACCGAGTATGGCCACTACCTGTGGAAGGATAGCTGTACCTCGTCTACGGGTGGCGCCCTCAACGGCTTTGCCGAGTATCTGCACCTGACCGACTTTGAGTACGGTGGCGGAATGGTGCAGGACTACGGCTGGTTTCTGGGGGATGCTCTCTATATGAGCCCCGACGGCCAGAGCTACACCATGGCCGGCGCCGTATTGCTGAACGACGTCCGCTACGATGGCTACAACTACTGGCGGGCTGACATCGCCGGGTCCTTTCTCTGGGAAGGACCTGACTATTCAGAGACATGGCTGCAGGAAGGCCGGAACTTCTACACGAACGTGGACGCCTTCTACTACGATTTTGGCGCGCACTACCTTGCCCTTCGCGGGGGTTTGGGCGGCATACCGGGCCGGATCAACACGGTCAATTTCGACGATCTGCTGTGGTACGACGAGGACTATGGCGCCACCTGTTGGCTGGAACCGGGGGGCCTGATCGCGCTCCGAGACGAAGCGGGCCGGTGGTACGAAGTGCAGTTTCATGGCCACAGCTTCGTAGGAGCCGGGGTCTTTCCGCCCCAGTGTGATGGCCAGGGCGAGGTCTTTTACAACGGGGTCTCCATGGGAATGGTAGCCCCCGATCTCAGTCCCCTCATGGAGTGGGGCGCGGAGGGTCCATGGCGGCATTGATCAGCCTGTTGCTGAGCTGCGGCGGCGATGCGGTGGAAAAAGCGGTAACGCCGCGCGTGGAGGAGCTGAGCCCGGTTCAGGTGCTGAGCCGCGCGAGCCTCGATCTGCGTGGGGTGCGCCCCAATGTCCAGGAGATCGAGGCCGTGGAGAAGGACCCGGCCGCCCTGGACGCGATGCTGGACGGCTTCGTGGATGACCCTCGCTTTGGAGCCAGGGTACGCGCGCTCTTTTCATCGGTATACTTGACACGTCAAGATGCCTGGGACGTAACGGCGGCGGACTTCGGGCTGGTGGATGAGCCCGCCTTCGCGGCGTCCGTGGGCGAGGAGCCCCTGCGCGTGCTGTCCACCATCGCCGAGCAGGATCTGCCCTACTACGAGCTGGTCACCGGCGACTGGACGATGGCCAACGAGGTGCTGGGCGAGGCTTTTCCGGTGGACTACCCCGAGGGGGAGACGGGCTGGAAGCAGGTACACTATACCGACGGGCGTCCGGCTGCGGGGGTGCTCGCCACCAACGGATTCTGGTGGCACTACGGGAGCAACCTGACCAACTCCAACCGGGGTCGGGCCAATGCGGTGAGCAAGGTCCTGCTGTGCAACGACTACCTCTCCCGTCCGATCGAGTTCTCTCGCGACGTGAACCTGCTGGACCGCGATGCGCTGAACGATGCGCTGTCCAACAACCCGGGCTGTGCCGCCTGCCACGTGACCCTGGACCCGATGGCCTCTTACTTTTGGGGCTTCTACTACCTGAATACCACGAGTCGGGTGGACGCGAGCGTCTATCATGCTGAGCGCGAGCGGCTCTGGCAGATCTACACCAACGTGGCGCCCGGGTACTATGGCGAGCCGGGCACCACGCTGACCGATCTGGGCTGGCAGATTGCCGCTGATAGCCGCTTCCCCGAGTGTGTGACGCAGCAGGTGATGGAGGCGATGCTCCAGCGCGATGTCATGTTGGAGGACACCGAGTACCTGACCCAGCATCGTGAGGCGCTTCTGGCCAGCGACATGCGGTTGAAGCCGCTTTTCAAGTCGATGATCCGGGATATTGCCTACCGCGCCGCCAGCTCGGAGAGCCCGCGCTACGTACCCCACAAGATGATGGGCCCGGAGCTGCTGGCCTCACAGATCGAGGATCTGACGGGCTTCCGCTTTGTGTACGAAGGCTACGACATGATGACCACGGACTCCTACGGCCTGCGCGTGCTGGCCGGTGGGGTGGACGGGGTCTACGCAACCCGTCCGGCGGAGTTCCCCACGACCACCATGCTGTTGGTGCAGGAGCGCTTGGCCCAGGGAGCGGCTTCCTATGTGGTGGATCGCGATGCGACCGCCGCAAGCCCTCGACTGTTCACCGAGGTGAAGTTCACCGAGACTCCCACCACCGGTCGCGATGCGATGGTGCGTCAGATCCAGGCCTTGCACCTTCGGATGTTCGGAAAGCGCGTGGCCCCCGACAGCCAGGAGGTCACCGACAACCTGAGCTTGTGGGAAGGGCTGTACGCGGTAGATGGCGATGCGAAGCTGGCCTGGGCCGGCCTGGCCTCGGTGCTGATGCGCGACCCTGACTTTATCCTCTATTGAGTGCGGAGAACCCCATGAAAAGCAACCCTTCGGGACTCAGCCGCCGCCAGCTATTCGCCTCGGCTGCCGCCGCCTCCGGTCTGTGGATGATGCCGGTTCGCCGCGCTCTTGCCGGCACGGCCCCTGGCCGGAAGTTCATCTTTGTCACCAACCTGGGTGGATGGGATCCCACCCGGGTGATGGCCTCGGAGTTCACGAATCCCAACGTGGACATGGAGCGCGATGGCGAGGCGCGGACCCTGGGTGACCTCACCTATGTGGACCACCCCGATCGGCCCTCTGTGCGCGCCTTTATGGAGAGCTTCGGGCAGAGTACCGCCTTTTTCAACGGCATTATGGTGCCGTCGATTTCGCACGAAAGCTGTCGCAAGCTGATGATGTGCGGGTCTACCCGCCAGGATGCGGCGGACTGGGGTGCGATTGTGGCGGGCGCCGATGGCTCTGCCTATTCGCTTCCGCAGGTGGTGGCAGCGGGGCCCTCTTTCCCTGGTGCCTTCGGGGTTTTTGTGACCCGGACCGGCACTCAGGGACAGCTCCCGGCACTGCTGAATGGGGACATCTTCTCCTGGAGTCCGGAAAACGTCACCGGTCCCAGCAGCGGGGCCGAGCAGCTCATGGATCAGTACCTTCGGCAGAAGGCTGAGGGGGCAGCAGCGGTGGCCACCGGAAATGACAAGGTGCTGCGCGAGCTTTTCTCCACCTCCATGAACCGGGCGCAGACACTGAAAGAGCTCCAGAGCCAGCTCTCCTGGACCTCGTCCGGCGACTTTTCGGAGCAGATCCAGTTCGCGACCAGCCTGTTGAAGCTGGGGGTTTCGCGGGTAGTCACCTTGCAGGCGAATAATTCCTGGGACAGCCACAGCAACAACGACGCCACGCAGTCCACCTCTTGGGAGTCGCTGTTCAGCTCGCTTCTGGAGCTTAAGGCCGCCTTGGCGGCCGAACCTGGCGTGGATGGCGGGTTGACCTTGGCCGACGAGACGGTGATCGTGGTACTGTCGGAAATGGGACGTACGCCGCGCCTGAATGGCAACCTGGGCAAAGACCACTGGCCCTACACGGCGGCCATGGTCAGCGGCCCGGGGCTGCAGGGCGGCCGGGTCTATGGCGGCTACGACGTCTACTACTACGGCCGGAAAGTGGACTTTGCTACCGGTGAAATGGATGACAACTATGGCACCAACCTGGCCTGTGACTCCTTCGGAGCCACATTGCTGCGTATTGCCGGCTTGGACTCGGAGGAGTTCTTGGCCGGTGTGGGCCATGTAGAGGCAGCGGTCGCAGGCTGAGGCAGCGACGCCCTTCGGACAAAATCGTTATTATTGTCCGCCGGGCCGCTGTGTATACGCCCAAGCCGACG
>JBEIQS010000271.1:0-7034 GCA_040376425.1 Alphaproteobacteria bacterium
CACTCCAAAACCCTCACTTTGGATGCGGATCTGCTCCAGGATCTCCCTTCGAAAAACCTTGTAGCCGGTCTCCATGTCGGTCAGGTTGAGGTCGGTCATCGCGTTGGACAGCAGGGTGAGCAGCGTGTTGCCTACGGCGTGCCAGAAGAAGAGGACCCGACGCTCGGTCGCCAAAAAACGGCTCCCGAAGACCACATCTGCGCGCCCCTCCAGCAACGGGCGCAGCAACAGCCCGTAGTCGCGCGGGTCGTACTCCAGGTCTGCATCTTGTACCAGCACCAGGTCACCGCTCGCTGCGCCAAAGCCGGCCCGCAACGCCGCACCTTTTCCATAATTCTGCGGCTGCAGTATCACATGAAAGCCGACGGGGCTGTGCGCGGCCGGCTCGCCCAGGTGGCGCAGCAGCCGCGCCCCTCCCCCCTCTGCCCAGGCCCGCGCCATTTCGGCGGCCAGCTCAGCGGTGCCATCGGTGGAGCCATCGTCCACCACAATCACTTCCCGACACAAGGGAAGATCGACCGAACATACCCGCTTTACAATTTCAAGCAGGGTCTGCCGCTCGTTATAGGCTGGGATTACGATGGAGAGAGTTTTCACTCCGATCCATTTTGCTGCTTAAGCCACTTGAGCAGCGGCTTGTAGTAGTCCATCATGGCGCGGGTCGACAGCTCTTCGCCCGTCGCATCCCGCAGGATGTCGCGCCAGTCGCGAACCGCCCCCTGCTCCAGGATCTTCTTCAGGTAGGCGCCCACGTCCTTGTTGCCGTAGTAGTTGCAGGAGCGGGGATCCTGCTTGAGGATCTTCTTGGCGATGTGCTCGTGGAGTTGGTACTTGATAACCGTCGCAAGCGCATAGTCGTAGTAGGCGCCGGGATCATCGTTGATATGGGTCTTGGTGCAGGCATCACACAGGGACGCGTCGTTGCGATCGCTGGGGGGCACGATATGTTGATACTCTGCCACCATCTCCCACCAGCGCTCCTGCCATTTCTCGGGAGGAAGATTCTTTTCGTAGAGCTCATACTCAAAATGTGACATTACGCCCGCGGACCAGGGCAGAAAGACCACCGTGCGCTCCAACGCATCCACCAGCATGGCCTGCGTGGGGTTGAGCTTGGCCTTTTTGGGAAGAAAACCCTGCGCTTTGAGATAGGGAACCTGTCCAGCCGCCAGGGAGGCCAGCTCACCCACCGCCTCGTGGAAGGCGCGGTTTGCACCCTCGCGCAGCACAGGAGGCACTTCCGGCCGGGAGTAGGCCTGGAAATAGTAGACGTGCCCCAGCTCGTGATGCGACGTGAAGAACCACTGGGCATCCGACTCCACGCTCATCAGCGAGCGGATGTCCTGATCAAGGTCGATGTGCCAGGCGGAGGCGTGCGCGTTCTTCTGGCGGCGGTCGCCCTCGGCCACCGGGTACAGGTCAGAGCGCGCCCAGAAGGAGGGCGAGAGCGAGGCGAAACCCATCGAAACATAAAATGCTTCGGCCTGCTGTACGATCCACTGGGGCGAGCGATTGGTGAAGTAGGGGTCGAGGTCTGCGCCCTCCACCAACCCGCTCCACTCCTGCCCCCAGCGGTTGGGGTACCAATGCGCCGCCAACGGATCCTTGCCGGGACGCGGCTTTCCGTACTTGGCCGCCAACTTCCGGCCTGCCCAGACCTGCAGCTCGTGGTACAGGGGCTTGGTCTCGGTGACCAACCCATCCAAAAGCCCCATCATCTCCTCGGTTTTCATGCCGTAGGCATCCACCTGCAGGGCAAAAAAGGAGGAGTAGCCCATCTCCCGGGCCACCTGGTTGCGCAGTTTTTGGAGGCGGGCCAGACCGGGCTTCAGCACCTTGCCGATCTCTTTGGAGGCCTCCCATACCCGCTGCCGCTCGGCGAGATCGGTAGAGACAAGCAGAACTTCGTCGATGTCGTTGGCGGTTTTGGGCTCGGGGCAGCTCCCGTCCGCGGCGAGCGCGGTATAGCAGAATACAAAACTGTCCAAAAGGGAGGCCTGTCGGCTCTCCTCGGCGAGGCGGTTGTTCACGACATCGGGGATGGTACCCGGCGAATCGGCGGCCAACCGCAAGATGGCCTCAAGCTGGCGGACGGCCACCGGATCCAGCTCCCGCCGGTGCTCCAGCAGGCGCTTGGTACGCTCGACGACAAAGGTGCTTCCGGTAAAGGCGGCGAAGGACTGAGAAGCGCCGGTACGACGACCTTCGTGGGCCTCGGACACGTCGGTGGAGGCCTCCCATGCGGCTTCCTGGCTGGCCCGCGCCAACGCGAGGTAGGTGGAGTTGTAGAAGTCCAGGAAATCCTTGGCTTCGTTGGCCACGTTTCGGGTTTCACCGGCCGGATTGGACGCCGGGATAGACGCGGGCGCCTCGCTGGCGGGGGGGGCAGACTCGCCCGCTTGGGCCAGAGAGAGGAGCAGCAGCACTGGGTACACGGGCACTCCGCGAGGACAGAGGCTCTATCCAGGATCCGGGAGGCCTGCCCGCAGATTCACGGCGGCGGTTGCAGGAAGCAATGTAGTATAAACTACAATGTACTCCTTTCCTGGCGCACACTCAGGCGCTAATGGGGGGCGCATGATCCTTGCCCTCTTCCTCCCGTCGCTGGCCCAGCTCCCCCTGCCCCTGTACCCGGAGTGCGGAACCCCGGACCGTCCGGATCTCTGCCCCTCCGACCTGGGTGAAGATTGGGCGCTGCTCTCCTACATTCCGGCGCGCATTCGGGACAACATCCGCCCCGAGGAGCACGCGATCGGAACCGGCATCGGCGCCGACAAGGCCTGGCGCCGCAGCACCGGCCGCACCGACGTGGTGATCGCCGTTATGGACTCGGGGATTATGTGGGATGACAGCTCCCTGCTCACAAAACACTACCTGCACCTCCCGGAGTTGCCGCTGCCGATGGTGGGCGACGCGGCCTCACTCACCTACGACACCAACGGCGATGGCGTCTTTAACATTGATGACTGGGCGCAGGATCCACGTGTAGACATCGCCGCTGGTGTGGATGTGGCGGATGCGGTGCTCGATCCCTCGGACCTAATCTACACTTTTTCCGATGGTGTGGATGACGATGGCAATGGCTTCGTGGACGACATCTCGGGTTGGGACTTTTACTTCAATGACAATGATCCCTACGACGATGTGCGCTTCGATCACGGCACCTACGAAGCCCAGGAGTCCATGCGCCCCGGCGAAGATGGCCAGGCCATCGGGGTCTGCCCCAACTGCATGGCGATGAGCCTGCGGGTCGGCGACTCGTTCGTGGCCGAAGGCGACAACTTTGCCAACGCCGCGCTCTACGCGGTGGACAATGGCGCGGTGGTGATTCAAGAGGCCCTTGGCGCATTTTCCAATTCCACCCTGTCGCAACAGGCCGTATCTTATGCCTGGGATCACGACGTTTTGGTGGTGGGCTCCGCGGCCGACGAGACCGCCTACCACCCCAACCCGCCGGGCAGCAATCCGCGCACCATCTACGTCCACGCGGTGCGCTACGACGCCGATGATCAGTCCGATGCAACCTCGTACATGGCCTATTCGAACTGCACCAACCACGGCGTGCGCTTGGATCTTTCGGCCTCGTCCTCGGGCTGTTCGTCGGGCGCCACGGCCATGACAGCCGGCGCAGCGGGGCTGATCATCTCCGCAGCGCGCGATCAGGGGATTGAGCTTTCCGCAGGGGAAGTTTTTCACCTTCTCGTCGGCACCGCGGATGACATTGCCGTGGGAGATCGGCCGGACATCTACCCCACCAAAGAGGGCTGGGACAACTGGTCCGGTCATGGGCGCCTTTCCGCCACCAACGCGGTGGAAGCGGTGGTTGCAGGCAACTTCCCGCCGGTGGTGGAGCTGACCAGCCCCACCTGGTACCAGTACCTGAACCCGGCCCGCCAGAGCAACCTGGAGATCACAGGTACCATCACCGCCCCCCGCAGCGAAGTGGCCTCCTGGCGCCTGTCCTATGGCATCGGCCCGGAACCGGACGATGCAGCCCTGGTGACCATCAAGGAGGGGACCGGCGCAACCGCTGGCGTGTTGGCAACGTTGGATTTGAGCACAATCTCCGGTATGGATCCAGCGGCACCGCTGCAGGATCATGCCAAGGGCGCCACCCCAGTGGATCGGGAGCGCCTGGTCAACAGCTACACGATTTCCTTGCGACTCTCTGTCACCGATACCCAAGGGCGTACCTCGGTAGCGCGTAGCGCATTCTATCTGGTGGATGATCCTGATCTGGTGGAAGGCTGGCCGGTGCAACTTCCCGGCTCGTTGGAAGGCAGCCCCAAGCTGGCTGACCTGAACGGGGACGGCAAAGACGAGGTGATCATCGGGGATGCGGATGGCAAGGTTCACGCCTTTCAGGCTGATGGAACCGAGCTTCCGGGCTGGCCGGTGCAGACGGAGCTGTTGGAGGAGGTGGACCCAAGCTCCGCCGATTCCCACCTGGACGCCCCCGCCTTTCGCCTCCTGGACTCCGACCGGCGGACGGCGGTACTTTCCGCGCCCGCTGTTGGCGACCTGGACGGGGATGGAACGATCGAGGTGGCTTTTGGCACGATTCGCGGCGCCCTCTGGGTGGTGGGGGCCGACGGCCAGCCGCGCTCCGGCTTCCCGGTGTTCGCCGAACCGGTGACCTTCACCAGCCCGGACCACCTGATCGACGATGGTTTTCTGGGCAATGTGGCCTTGGGAGACTTTGACGGCGATGGTGATCTGGAGTTGGCCATTCCGGCGATGAACGGCAAGCTGTACATCTGGCGTCACGACGGAACGATGTTGGATGGTTGGCCGCAAGCGCTTGTTTTCCCTGGCCGCGAGGACTACCGGGCACGGGTAACGGCTGGGCCGG
This sequence comes from Alphaproteobacteria bacterium, assembly GCA_040376425.1. Classification (GTDB taxonomy): domain Bacteria; phylum Myxococcota_A; class UBA796; order UBA796; family SXON01; genus CAITDR01. Next base: position 4,853 of record JBEIQS010000271.1, read on the forward strand.
CCATCGGGGATCTGAACGGCGACGGTAAGGACGATCTGGTGCTGCCCAGCAACGAGGTGCTGGACAGTGAACATGCGGCCCTCTACGCATTTTCTGGGGATGGAAGCCTGCTTCCCGGCTGGCCGATCCGGGTCTGGGGTGTGGAAGTGGACGTGTTGCCGATGGTGGGTCAGGGATTCCACAGCTCGGTGGCGCTGGCCGACATGGACGGGGACGGGACGCCGGAGATCTTCGGCGGGGCCTTGGCGGGCGACTTCTCGATCTGGAATGCCGATGGCAGCCAGCGCAACACCCTGCCTTATGTGGGCAGCCGCTATGGAGCTTCGTCCAACCTCAATGATCCCTCCTTCCTTCCACTCATCACCATCCCCGCTTTTGCAGACCTGGATGGGGACGGCGTTCCGGATCCTATCGCCGGGGGTACCGGAGCCAACTACCTGAAGGGCAACCTCCAGGATGGGGTCCGGGTGAACTTTGATCATGCGGTGGGGGCCTGGAACGGCGCCACCGGCGATCTTCTTCCCGGTTTCCCCCGGCAGATCGAGGACCTGATGTTTCTGTCCAGTCCTGCTGCGGCGGATATCGACGGGGATCGCCGGGTGGAGGTGATCGCCGGGTCGGGCGGCTTCCTCCTGCATGCCTGGAATGTGGATGGCGTGGAGCCGGCGGGCTGGCCCAAGTTCATGGGCCAGTGGATCATGCCGTCTCCGGCCATCGGTGACATGGACGGGGACGGAAAGCTGGAGGTGGTAGCGGGCGTGCGGTCAGGCGGGCTCTTTGCCTGGCACACATCTACGCCTCGCGACGGGCGAGTGGACTGGCAGAGCAATGGCCACGACAATGCCAACACGCGCAACTTCGCCACGAATCTGCCCGGCTTCAATGCACCCGTTCAGGACGAGGAGCAGCCGAAGGCGGAGCTTCCCTGCGGATGTTCGACCGGCGCGGAGCCGGGCGTGCTGGCGCTGCTGGGGCTGGCCTTCCTGCGGCGCCGGCGAGCCTCGCGCTGAAGGAGGCGGGCTCCCCCGGCGGGGCGCCTAGCGGGTTCCGTTTACGGTCCAGGTCTGGGCGCGGCAGTCAAAACACCACTGCCCACCTTGGAAAGCGGCCGTGAAGGTGCCGGTGAAGGTGGTGTCCGAGCTGAAGGTGCCCACAAAGCGGTAGACTTCAGTGCAGGTTCCGGCAATGCTCCGGTTCACATCAAAGTCTACGTTGTTGGTCAGGGTTCCCGACATGGAGCCGGGCTGTTGGCCGGTCATGCTCACAAAGGTGATGGCCGGGTTATTGTCCAGCACCGTGACCTGGTTGAAGTTGATCGCGACCGAGCCAAAGGCACAGGAGTAGTTGACGGTCTGATCCAAGGTCCAGGTATCGGTGTAGGTGGAGGAGCAGTCTTCGTCGGTACGGCCGTTGCAATTGTTGTCAAGGCCGTCGTCACAGATCTCGTCCCGACCTGGAAAAACCTGGCCCTCCAAATCGTCGCAATCATCGCACTCATCGAAGCCATCGCCATCCAGATCGTCGCCATCGGGGGTGGCTTCGTTACAGTCGTCGTCCAGGCCGTTGCAGTCCACTTCGGTGCGGTTGGGGTTCACCGCCGAGTTGTGGTCGTCGCAGTCCTCACAGGAGGTGTAGCGGTCCTGATCGGCGTCGTCGGTGCCATCCAGGGTGGCCTCGTCGCAGTCATTGTCAATCCCATCACAGGAGACTTCAACGCCGTTGGGACTGATTGTGTTATTGGTGTCGTCACAGTCTTCGCAGGAGTCGAAGGTGTCCATGTCCCGATCCACGGAATCGGGGGTGTCTACCGGGTTGCAGTCGTTGTCGTTGCCGTCGCAGAGGACTTCCTCGGCGCCAGGGTGAACGTCCGCGTCGATGTCGTCGCAGTCGAGCTGGTCGGCGGGGTAGGTCTCCGCACAATCCGGATTGTTACCATCAAAATAGCCGTCCCCATCGCGGTCGAAGGGCTCGTCCACCGACTTCTCGTCCCGGCTGGCCACCCCGTCGCATTTGGATACCGAGGTGATGGACAGGTCCTGGCCGCAACTCACCAGGAACAACAGCGACAACGGGAGCAGAGAACGGGCCACCTTCACCTCCGCCCGCAGCATAGCAGAACGGGGGCCGGTCGCATAGGCAGGCCCCCGTTTTCCGCGCCGACAAGCAGGGTTGGTATGGCGAC
>JBEIQS010000003.1:0-154060 GCA_040376425.1 Alphaproteobacteria bacterium
CCTTTGATTGAACAAGGCAAATATGCCAGATTCGAGAGGGTGTACGCCTGCCCGGAAAAAAGCTGAGGAGTAAAACCAGTATTTTCCAGTCGTCTGCTGGCTTGTTCGGGATCTGCGTGGCGCGCGGCTGTAGCGAGGAATCGCGGATCACGCTATTCGAGACAACAGCGAAGCCTCAAGTCGCCCTGGCCCCGAGGGACGCCGCTGCCAGGGACTGACGAATAAGGCTATTGCAAGGCGGGGAGGTCTATGGTTTTGGGGTAGGTCATGCACATCGGCGGCTTCGGCCTGCTATACTCTCTCCCATGCTGCTGCTTCTTGCCTGTTGGACCGGAAAACACGTCGTCCCCGTCGGTGTAGAGGTGGAGCTGGCGCAACAGCAACTCGATGAAGTGCTGCTCGCGGATGGCATCGAGTATCGAGCGGGAGGGTCCGAGGGAGCCTACCTGGAAGGCTATGAAGTTCATCGCTATAGCACTGTAGCAACCGTTCGGGTGGAGGAGTGGCAGCGTCGGGATGCAAAGATCGTCCTGGGGCCGCGAGAGCGCAAAGTCAGCGAGCGCACGGAACAGCGGGTGCTGGAGACGAAGGAGGCGGATGTTTTTGTGGGTCCGTACAATGGAACCATCAAGGTGGAGCTGAAGGAGGGGGACTGGAGGCAGCAGAGCCTGCTGACGATCCTGCAGGGCCGCCCTGCGGAGCCGGGGCAGCTCCCCTTCTCTCCCGCACCTACCGAGCTGCACTTTTTCAGCTCCCGGTCGGGAACAGAGCTGCGCGGTGCCGAGGGGTCAGAGATCTACGCCGCTTTTTTTTCAGCCGCGCTGAAGGAGCCGGGCCCGGCCGACAGCCTGTTTTCGAGGAGCTGGAGCCACTGGTACGCGATGCGGAGCTACCGCATCCGCTTGTTGGGCGCCGAGCTTCCTGAGCTGGCAGCGGACGGAGGGCGCATGTTGGCGATGTTCAACGTGTTTGTTCATCCGGAGCCTTTTGTCCATGTGCTGCTGAGGGGGGCCTCGCTGGGCTGCACGCCGCTGTTGGGAGAGGACCTGGGGCCCGGCTACTATGGTTGGGACCCCGCTCCCGAGCTGGTGCTGAGCCTGCGGACCATGGACCGCCTGAGCTTTGTGGTGTTGGACGAGGACCTTTCCACCAGCGGCGTGGATGAGCTGGGAGAGTGGGTGAGCGCCGGGGCCCCCCCCAGCGGGAAGCTGGGCTGGTTGGCGCTGGAGGTGGAGGAAGTGCCCGCCGGCACCCGCAGTCGGAGCCTGGGAAGCTGCTCCTCCCGCGCCTGGATCCAGCAACCCAATGCCGAGCCGAGAGTGCCGCTGGCCACCCCCGCTGACTACCTTCAAGCGCATGCCCCGCTCGAAAATACGCTGCGAAGCTGTATTTCAAAAATCAGTAATATAGAATACAAAACCACACTGACGCCCGGCCCCGACCAGAATCCGCCCGCAGCGCTGGCCCGGGAGATCCTGCTGTCCAGCGGCGATCGCTTCTTGGGTCAGTCGGACAACCGCCAGGTCGCGCGTGTGCGGGATGCCCTCCAAGAGCTGTATCCGTCGGTGCCTATGGATCAAGCGGTGATAGTGGGAGATTGTGTGTCACGCGGAAGCCTGTAGGGCTCAGGAGTGCCCGAGTGCCAGAAGGCGCTCCTGCAGCGCACGGAGCTGAGCTTCGGCTGCGTCGGCGCGGGTGCGCTCGGTTTCTGCGCGGGCGCGCTCGGTTTCTGCGCGGGCATGCTCAACCTCAGATTGTTTCCGCGCCAGCTCTGCCTGCTTGCGCGCGGCCCGGGTGCGCTCGCTCTCGGCCTCCGCGCGTAAAAACTCAGCCTCTGCCCGGCCTTGTTCCGCTCTCAGCTCTGCCTCCAACAGCCGCTGCCGCTCCAGCACCTCGCTCAGCCGCTCAAAGCGGCGTCCGTCCGGGGTATAGACCTCCATCTCGCCGGGCCCCAGGTGAAAGCGGATGCCCAACAACGGGCTGACAAAGCCGCCAACCACGGACACCTCCTCCAGCCGGTTTTCGCGGCGAAGATAGACCTGCAAGCGGGGGGCGTCAGGATCGTAGGCGTAGTACTCCTGAACGCCGTACTGCTCGTAGAAAGCCAGCTTCTTTCGCTTTTCCGTGGGGGTGTTGGAGGGGGACCAGATCTCGCCCACCACCTGGGGCACCACACCCTCCTCCGCCCAATTCTTGTAGCTGGGCCGGTCCCCTTTGGGGCGGCCGAAGGCCACCAGCAGATCGGGCGAGATCACAATCTCCGGGTGCCCCTTCACCGGGTACCAGAACAGGTCGCCACCAACAAAATCAGGAAGCATTGCATCGAGATTTTCGATGAGGGTGACGATCCACCGATATTGAAGCGTATTTTCGGCGATGGGCTTCCCGTCGGACTCCGGATAAAAAATCTCATCCGGCTCCGCGACGTTGGATTGGAGTGTTCCCATCAGCACCTCCCGCCTCCTATAGCGCGCACCCTCAGAAGGTGCAAAGGTGGCTTGGACAGAATCTGACCGCACTGGTCAGATTCTGTCCAGTCTTAGTGCGTCCGTACCTCATACTTCCGAAAGGGCGCCTGCTCCTGGCCCTGCTCCCAGCCCATCAGCACATTCTCCACGCAGCTCAGGTAGGCCTGGCCCGTCGCATCTGCCAGCACATAGCGGCTGTCCACATAGACCACCCGAAGCCCGGCGTGGAGCAGATCTTTTTGCTCTTGACCCGTCAAGGGCATGGGCTGCCCAGTCTCACAGGCGGCCAGGGCGCGCAGGCCGGCATTCTGGCGCCAGTTGCGCAGCAGGGCGTCCGGCGCTGTAAGATCAAAGGGAGGCCGGGTGCCGTGGGCCAGTGGGCGCCCGTGGCTGATCTGGTCCAGAAGGTCGAAGTGGTCCGGACGGAAGCGTCCGCCGGGCAGCGGCAGGAGTACCATCGGAAGATCAGCGTAGTTCGCGAGGATCTTTGCACTGTCCGCGGGGGGAAGCGGGATGGTGGAGAAGGGGAGGCTTTTGCTGAGCGCCGCCGCCTCTACCCCCAGCCCGATTCCCATCCCACCCATGAGAAGTCTGGGATCCAAGCGGAAAGGGACCTTGACGAAGCGGCTGATTCCCTCGACCGTCAGGCCGCCCAACAAAATGGAAGCACAGAGGCTGACGCCCCACCAGGCCCGGTCGGCCCACCAGGCCCGCTGCAAAAGCGGTAGCTCCAGCAGCCAGCCTGCGGGCAATACCAGGGGCCCCGGGAGGTAGGGCCCCAGCCCCAGAAGTGCGGAAAGTAAGCCGAGAACTGCTGGAAGTCGCCAGCGTGCCGGGGCCTGGCTGCCCACCACCACCGCCAGTCCGAGTCCCCACAGCGGCCGCAGCAGGGTCCCCAGCATCACCCCATCCCAGCCAAAAATCCGACGTGCAACCAGCTCTACGGGCTTCTGGTAGGAAAAATCCAGCAGCGCCGGACTCCAGGGGTCCATCGAAAGGGAAGGCAGCTCGCCCAGCCCGGAGAGCAGCCAGGCCAGTGGCGCGCCCCCAAACACCGCCAGACCGGCCGAAAAGTAGAGTAGGACCCACGCCGAACTTCCCCACATTCCGCCCAGCCCCAACAGCAGCGCCACCGACAGAAGGGAGGGGTCCATCATCCCCACCACACCCACCAGCGCGCCCACCCCCCAGGCCCACAGCGGCTGTCGCCGGCAGGCCAAGGCCGCTCCCATCAGGATCGGCAGCAGAAGGCCCACAAAGACGGTGGCATAGCGCCCCTCGCCCAGCTCGCGCAGACCACACTCGGAAAGCTGATAGGCGATCCCACCCAACAAAAATGCGTGGGGCCGATCCCAGTAGCGGGCGGCCAATGCCCCGGCCGCAAGGCCCTGTGCCCAGAGCAGCCCCAAAACCCACAGCCACATGCCCTTGGGAGTGCCCAAAATCCAGCAAAGAGGCGCAGAAAAGAAGGCATCCAGCGGTATCCCGTCGGTGGTCATCCGATCGGTGCGGTAGGGATAGCCGTGCAGATCATCGGCGATGTACGACGAGATCCCGCGCTCATGGATCTGCCAGTGCAGGTTCACGGTGACCGGGCCGTAGCGCAGGCCGGGATCTCCCGGGAGCTGTCCCGGTGTCCAGCCCGCAGGCCCGAACAGGAGAAAAGCGCTCAGAAGCAGCGCAAGAGCGGGGAGAATGCGCTTCATGCGTCCCGAAGCAGCGCCTCGACGCTCTGCTGATCGGCTTTGGGAAAGCTGTACTTGGAAAAATCGTCGGGGGCCACCCAGCGAAGGTCGGCGACCCGGACCGCGGTGGGCTCCTCGGTCAGCCCGCAGCGATAGACCACAAGATCCAGCTTATACCCGTCATAGGCATGAGAAACCACCAGCACCTGGTGGCCCACCTGTACCGCCACACCCAAGCGCTCGCGCAGGCAGCGGCGAAGGGCGTCCACGTCGCTCTCGCCGTCGCGGACGCGCCCGCCGGGAAACTCCCACAGCCCTGCCAGCTCGGCCTCGGCGCGGCGTTGGGTGATCAGAAAAAGGCCGGCGCGCTCGATCTCGGCAGCGACCACCCGGATGTGGGGCAACATGAGGGCTCCAAAACGCTAGGAGTGCAGGGTACCATACCAGCAGCCCCGCCGAAGGGGAGTATTTAACGCTGTGGAGGTTCGGATGATCCGTACTGCGCTGAAGCGTGGCATCAAGAAAGTTCTGGGGATGGAAGAGCGGGTGAGTCCGGCGCCTCCGCCGCCTGCCTGGAAGGCGGAGACGGCTGCGTCCACTTCCCAACCGGCGCCCGCCGCACCGGTCGAGGCTCCGGCCGTCAAGACCCCGGAAGCGGCACCTGTACGCGAAGAAGGTGTGGCTTCTGCGGCAGAGGTGTCGACCGTCAAGGCCGAGTCCGCCGAAAAGCCGGCCCAACTTCAGTGGACACCGGACGAGCGGGAGCGACCCGGCACACCGCTGATCGCCGAGCACGCCCAGGTACCGGTCGCCCCTCCCAAAAAGGAGCTTCCTCCCTCCCCTTCAGTTCAGCCCGTGGGGGCGGACGATGTGGTGGGCAAGGCCCTGTCCATGGAAGCCGTGCAGGAAATCATGGACGAGATGGTCCGGCCCGCACTTCAGGGCGACGGTGGCGATATCACCTTGATCAAGGTGGAAAACAACGACATCTTCGTGAAGCTGGTGGGCGCGTGCTCCACCTGCCCCTCCTCGATCATGACCATGAAGATGGGCGTAGAGGCGCTTCTGAAAGAGGAATTCCCGGAAATGGGCAGCCTGATCCAGGTGGATAGCTGAACATCGGGTAGGGGGCCATCATGGCCCCCTCGCTAGGGGATGATGCCCAGCTCGCGGCCCGACTCCACAAAAGCCGCTACGGCCCGGTCGATCTGCGCGGCGCTGTGTGCGGCGGAGAGCTGCACCCGGATGCGCGCCTGCCCCTTGGGCACCACGGGGAAGGAGAAGCCGATCACGTAGATGCCGCGTTCCAGCATCTTTTCGGCGAGGGCGGAGGCGAGCCGGGCATCGCCCAGCATGATCGGGGCGATGGGGTGGACGCCGGGACGGATGGCAAAGCCCGCCGCGGTCATTGCGGTGCGGAATTGTGTCGTGTTGCGCTCCAACTGGTCCCGACGCTCGGTAGAGGCGGAGAGCAGCTCAAAAGCCTTGAGGGAAGCCCCGACAATCGGCGGTGGGAGGGTGTTGGAGAAGAGGTAGGGGCGGCTGCGCTGGCGAAGGATGTCGATCACCTCTTTGCGGCCGGTGGTGAAGCCACCCGATCCGCCGCCCAGGGCCTTGCCCAAAGTCGAGGTGATCACGTCCACCCGGCCCATCACACCGCAGTGTTCGATACTTCCCCGGCCAGTTTTTCCGACAAAGCCGGTGGCATGGGAGTCATCCACCATCACCAGCGCGCCGTACTTGTCGGCCAGATCGCAGATCTCCTTCAGCGGGGCGATGTCGCCGTCCATCGAGAACACGCCATCGGTAGCCACCAGCTTCACCCGGCAATTCTGGGCTTCCTGGAGCTTGGCTTCCAGGTCTGCGAGGTCCAGGTGCTTGTAGCGGAAGCGGTTGGCCTTGCACAGGCGGATGCCGTCGATGATCGAGGCATGGTTGAGTTCATCGGAGATGATCGCGTCTTCTTCGCCCAGCAGCGTCTCAAACAGCCCACCGTTGGCATCGAAGCAGGAGGAGTAGAGGATGGTATCCTCGGTATGCAGAAACTCTGCGATCTTCGCTTCTAATTGCTTGTGGATGTCCTGGGTGCCGCAGATAAAGCGCACCGAAGCCATGCCGTAGCCGTGGCTGTCCAGAGCGGCATGGGCCGCGGCGATGATGGCCGGGTGGTCGGCGAGTCCCAGGTAGTTGTTGGCGCAGAAGTTCAGCACCTCTTGGCCATTGGCAACTTTGATGGAGGCATTCTGGGGAGATACGATCACCCGCTCGCGCTTGGTGAGGCCCGCATCGGCGATGGCGGCCAATTCGCCGCGCAGTTTTTCCTGGAGAGGCTGGTACATGGGGCACCTGTGGAGGGGGCGGCTTTAACCTGCTGGTGCAGGGGTGCGGGGGTGGGAGGGGGCCGGGATGGATCTCTTCGGGGCGGGTGGGGGGGGGCGGTGCTGGGGTGTGGGACTGGCCCGACTGGTCTGAGCCCGACGACGCCGTTAGTATGGGCGCATGTTCACTTCCTTCACGGCTCGCAACTACAAGAACCTGACTGCCGAAAAGGTGGCACTCGGTCGGGTCAACCTGCTGGTAGGGCCGAACAATTGTGGGAAGAGTAATTTTTTGAGGGCGTTTGGGTTTGCTGGGGAGGTGATGCAGGCTCAGGCATTTAAGTCCGTGGTGGATGCCCACGGGGGACTTGGGATGTTGCCGAGGGGCAGTTCTGCAGATGTTGTCGGCGTCCGGTGGGAGTGGGCCTCTGATTTTGGTTATGAAATGAATTTTCATTTTGATCGTGGTGTGGGATTTAGCAAATTGGCCGAGAGAGGAAAAGATGGAGGAACGATAGTTTCGCTTCCTGAAGATCGTAGGGTATTCGGGCCAGTAGTGGGCAAGCAATTAGTAGGGACAAAAGTAAAGCTTTCCGATATGCCCTTGCTGAAGATGGACGTCAAGAGTGTTCAACAATATCTGTGGGAAGGAGCGGGCGGGAGTCCTTCGTGGCAAGAGCGCTTCCGTTCACACTTCTCCACCCTCCGCTGCTACCACTCTTCCCACTTCCACCACAGCGCGATTGCATCCCCGGTCCCCCGCGCCGCCGACAGCCTCAGCCTCTCCCCTGATGGATTGAACCTCTCCAATTTCCTGTGGACCATCGACCAGAGCCCCGACGGTCTCGACCCCCTGAAAAGCCACTTGCGCGAAGCCTTGCGCGACCTGGAGCGCATCTGGATCCGGGAGGGTGGCGACTACCGGTGGGTGAGCCTCAAGATGAAGGGTCAGGAGTACTCACTGCGGGAAGTCTCTGATGGAACCCTGCAAATCCTCCTGCTTTCCGCCCTGCTCTTTGGCTCGGACAAGATGTCGGTACTCGGGATTGATGAGCCCGAGCTGAACCTGCACCCCGCCTGGCTGCGGGTGGTGGCCAGCTGGATGATGCGTGCCAACTCTGCCGAGCAGATTTTTGTAAGCACGCATTCCTCGGACCTGCTGGATGCCTTCACCGAGGGCTTCCGCACCGGAGAGGTCCACCTGCTGGTCTTCAACCAAGAGGGCGAGGTCAAGCGGGTGAGCCCTGAGCAACTCGATCCATTGCTGGTGGAAGGCTGGGAATTGGGAGATATCTACCGGGTGGGGGACCCGGCGATGGGTGGATGGCCCTGGTGAGGATCGGGTACTTTTGTACTTCCGGCTACACCGAAACGGGCGGGATGGAGGAGTTTCTGAAGAAGCTGCTTCCCACCGCCCGGTGGGAGCGCTGTTTTCCCGCGGTCATCAAGCCCGCGCCGAAGTTGCGGCGGGAGCGGGCGGCGACCGGACAGGTCGTGCCCCTGGCGGAGCCCCGTCGGGCGGAGGCCGGACTGACCGGAGAGAGCCTGCAAAAGAAGATGTTGGGCATTCTTCGGACATGGCATGTCAAACGCTCTGATCCTTACGATGCCTACCTGCTCATCGACGATGCGGACTGCCGCTTCTGCCTGGAGGAGGACGGGTCGAGGGACGCGGTATTGGAGCGGTGGACTACCTGGCAACGGGGACTGCAGAAGCGGGTGCAGGAGGAGCTGGGTCGACCGGTGCCGGTGGTGGCCCTGTTGGCCTCGCCAGAGGTGGAGGCCTGGCTGGTGGCGGACTGGGAGCAGAGCTTTCAGCTGCACTATCCGGGAATGGCGCGGGAGCTGCAGCGCCGGGTGAAGGAGAGGATCCCGCAACGTGGGCTTGAGTCCTTTGGCTGTCCGCAGAAAGATGGGGCTTGTACCCAGAAGCTCAGCGAGGTTCTGCAAGAGGAGGTTCAACACGGGGGCGCTCGCTTCAGCAAAAGGGACGACGCTCCTTATATGTTGATGCGGATACGTCCAGAACGGGTTGCCACCGCCTGCTCCGGGCTTTTTGTCGGCGGGTGGAAGGCCCTTCGCAGTCTGCCTGCCTCCCCATGAAAAGCACCCACCACATCCACATCGGGGACGCGCGGCACATGCGCGCCGTTCCCGACGCCTCGGTGCAGCTCGTCGTCACCTCGCCGCCCTACCCCATGGTGGAGATGTGGGACCACAGCTTTGGCGAGCTGGAGCCGGAAGCACTCTCTCTGATAGAGGCGGGTCAGGGAATGGCCGCCTTTGAGGCACAACATCGGGTGCTCGATGTAGTGTGGGCTGAATGTGCCCGCGTCTTGATGCCAGGCTGTTTTTTGTGCATCAACATCGGGGACGCCACGCGCAGTATTGCGGGAGAATTCTGCCTCTATCCAAACCAATCCCGCATTGTGGCCGCCTGCCTGCGCCTGGGCCTCACCCCCCTTCCCGACATCCTCTGGCGGAAGCCCACCAACGCGCCCAACAAGTTTATGGGCTCAGGTATGCTGCCCGCCGGCGCCTACGTCACCTACGAACATGAATACATCCTCATTTTTCGTAAAGGAGGAAAGAGGATTTTTTCGGAGGAGGAGCAGGTACGGCGTCGGGCCTCCGCCTACTTCTGGGAAGAGCGCAACCTCTGGTTTTCCGACCTCTGGACCGATCTGGTGGGCACCGGCCAGAAGATGCGTGGCCCGCGCGAGCGATCGGCCGCCTTCCCCTTCGAGCTGCCCTTCCGTCTCATCCAGATGTACAGCCTCCACGGCGATCGGGTGCTGGACCCCTTTGTGGGCACCGGCACCACGATGGCCACCGCGCTCGCCACCGGTCGCTCCAGCGTGGGCTTCGAGCAGGTGCCCCAGCTCAAAGCCCAGATCCTCGAAAGCCTCCGCAGCGCCTTTGCGGAGGGGCCCCGGTTGGCCGCGGCCCGCCTGCGTGCGCACGCAGACGCAATGGTCAGCCGTACATCCAAGGGCAAAGAGTGCAAATATCGGTCGTTGCCCTACGGTTTTCCAGTCTTGACAAGTCAAGAGACTGGCCTGCAACTCCAGGTGCCCACCCAGTGGACGGAGCGGGCGGACCACATCGAAGTGGACCACAGCCCCGCTCCTTGGGAGGGCTGAGGCCCGCCATTCGGCGCTCCGAAGGGCCAGACGCTCAGGAGCCGGCGACGTAGTAGCGGCGCGCGTACTCGCCCACCATCCGGTGGGTGTGGAATTGCCGGCAGCAGGTCTCCAGGCTGCGGCGCATCCGGGCTACCCAACGGGTAGGAACTCCGTCCGCTCCCCGGTCCCAGAACTCAGGAATCACCTGCTCTTCCAGCATTCGGTACAGGCTCTCCGCATCCACCTCGTCCTGCTCCTCGCTGGTGGCATAGTCCCGGTCGTCGCCCACGGCCCAGCCATTGGTGCCGTCGTAGATTTCCGGCCACCAACCGTCCAGCACGGACAGGTTGATCCCCAGGTTCATCGTGGACTTCATACCGCTGGTCCCGCTCGCCTCGCGGGGGCGACGCGGCGTATTCAGCCACACATCCACGCCCTGCACCAGACGGCGGGCCAGACTCATGTCGTAGTCAGCCAGAAAGACCACCTTGCCCCGGAAGCGGGGATCCCGCGTCCAACGAACCACATCGCGCAGGATTCCCTGCCCGGCCGCGTCGCGGGGGTGGGCTTTGCCCGCAAAAAGGAGCTGCACCCGCTTCTCGCTCAGGATTTTCTCCAGGCGGTCCGGGTCGGTGAACAGCAGGTTTCCACGTTTGTAGGGGGCAAAGCGGCGTGCGAAGCCGATGCTCAACGCGTCCGCATCCAGCCACTCCCGGCCCAACTGGTGGCGTGCGAAGGACACCAGACTCTGGCGCAGCTCTGAGCGCAGCGCCCACAGCTCCGCGTCGGAAACCGCTGCCAGCGAAGGCACCACACCCTCGCGCCAAGTAGGCGTACAACCATCTAAAAGTCGAACCACCTTCGGGTGCATCCACGAGGGCAGGTGCACCCCGTTGGTCACATGCCCGATGGGGATCTGCAGCTCGGGCGTGCCCGGGTACAGGTCCTTCCACATCTTGCGGGTCACGTGGCCGTGCAGCTCGCTGACCCCGTTGGCCGCACGTGCGCCGCGCAGCGCCAGCACGGTCATACACAGCGGCTCATGGATATCTCCGGGCTTCACCCGGCCCAGATCCATGAAGGCCCCCTCGGGCAGGCCCAGCTCCTCGCGCATCCCCTCCAGCGCCTCCTTCTTCAGCTCCCAGGTGAAGCGGTCGTGACCGGCGGGCACCGGGGTGTGGGTGGTGAAAACGGTCTTCTGGCGGGCATTCTCCAGGGCCACCTTCAGCGTCTCTCCCTTCGCCATACCTTCCCGGATCAGCTCCAACACCAAAAAGGCGCAGTGACCCTCGTTCATATGGTAGACGGAAGGCTCGATGCCCAGCGCTCTGAGGGCCCGTACTCCGCCGATGCCCAGCAGCACCTCCTGCGCGATGCGGGTGGCGTTGTCGCCGCCATAGAGCTGCTGGCTGAGCGCCCGATGTTCTGGTTTGTTCCCCTCGATATCGCTATCGAGCAGCAGCAGGCGGGCGCGTCCCACCCGCAGCTCCCACACCGCCGCCTTATAGCTGTGGTGACCGTGCGGCACATCCACCTGGATATCCAGCATTCTAAGGGGAGTATGCTCCAGCGGCACCGGTGGATAGGCGGTGACCTGGCGGCCATGCGCAATCAGTTGCTTGAAGTAGCCTTCCCGGTAGAGCAGACCGATACCGACGAAGGGAAGCCCCAGGTCTGAGGCCGACTTCATGTGGTCGCCGGCGAGTACCCCCAAGCCACCGGAGTAGATGGGAAGCGACTCGTGCAGCGCAAATTCCATGCAGAAGTACACCACCGGCGAGGACAGCTCGGGCAGCTCCCGCGCGCACCAGGTGTCTTTTTCCGCCATATAGGCAGCAAACTTCTGCTCCACGCGCTCCAGGGCGGGGCTGGCGGGAAGGCGGTGGTCCGGCAGTTCTTCCAGAAGGGCCAGGGGATTGTGGCTTACCTCTTCCCAACGCTCGGGGTCCAAGGAGCGGAAAAGCTCGGTCGCATCGGCGTCCCAGCACCACCACAGGTTGTCACAGAGCGTACGATAGCGACTACGCATAGAATCCCGGGCCTCGCAGAAAGTCCTTCTACGCGGGGCCGGCCCTTCCTGCAAGGGGGCGGCGTGACTCTGATCAGAGTTACGGTGGAGGAGGCAGCGCTCTGGCGGCGGATGCCTTGCCGTTGGCGCCGGCGGTGGCTATGAACAAGGTGGCCGGGACGTCTCACGTCGCGTCGGGCGCGTCCCCTTGATGATGCCGGATGTGTTGAGAGGCCCGGCCACCTTTTTTTTCTGGCCCGCCTTGGGGAACATCCTGAGTCGCCGTCCGGCGCCAGCGGAATACATTCCCCGGCAGAGGGCTGGATGAAGCGTCCACTGACCGAACTGGAGATTGGGAGAATCCGAGAGATTGCAGCGGCGAAAAGCCACTATGAGCTGCTGTCGTTGCCCGCCGGGGCATCCAAGGAGCAGGTAGACTCTGCTTACCGGGCCTTTGTCCGCGAGTGGCACCCGGATCGTTTTTTCAGTCGCGATGCCGGGGAGTATAAGACCGTTATCGAGACCAATTTTGTCGGCGCCACGACGGCCTATGACACCCTCCGCGATGACCGGAAGCGGCGGGAGTACGATCAGGCCCGCGGCGGATCGGCCGCTGTGCGGGGCGCCCCCCGCCCTCCGCCCCCGCGCCCGGCGGCGCCGCGCCCTCCTCCTGCTCCTCCCCCTCCGCCCCCAGAGCCGGAAGTTCCCGGCTACGAAGTCACCTTCGGGCGCAACGCCCCTGCCGGCATCTCAGCGGCGTCCGCTGCTCCCCCGCCCGCTGCGGCGGCGCCGGCGGCGCCTCCACGGCCGCCACCCTCCCCCACGGCCAACGCCATCGCGGCGATGCGCGCCCAGATCCAGGCCCAGCAGGCGAAGGCGCAGGGCTACTATGATGCGGCAAAGGCGGATTTTGACGCAGGTCGTTTCATCAAAGCGGACAGCAGCATCTACCTTGCCCTGAAGGTTGCGCCCCAGAACCAGAGCTATCTGGAGCTGCAAAAGCTCATCCAGGAAAAAGCGCGTGGACAACGCGCCGATCAGCACATCGCCGTCGCCGAGCAGTCTGAGCAATACGGCCGTAGCAAAGAGGTACTGACGGCCCTGGAGCAGGCGGTCGCCTGTGATCCGCCCGATGGAAAAGCATTCTTCTTGCTGGCCCGCGCGCGAAAGGCCGCCGGAGAGAACGCGGCGCCCAAGGAGCTCCTGCCGCTCTACAAAAAAGCGGCTGCGCGCTCCCCCAAGGTCTTCGACTACCGCATGGCGGCAGCAGAAATCTATGAGGCGGTGGGTATGACCGCAAATGCACATCGAGAAGCGACGGCCGCGGTAGAGCTGAACCCAAAGAGTGACGCAGCGAAGCAGCTTCAGCGACGCACCCGGCCCTGAACGTCCGGCTGTACTCAATTTGAGTACAGCCGGATTGTCAACGGAACTTCGGTAGTGAACTTCACACTTCGTGCAGGTGATGCAGACAGGAAGCCCTCAGCTTCCGTAGCATCGGGTGGAAACTGGAGTCACCGAATGCGCCACGCCCTCCCCATCGTCCTTCTTCTGCTCACGAGCTGTGCGGGAAATTCCTCGGATGAAACCGCAATTTTTGTGAACGGGGGAGAGGAAGAGGCTGCCCTGGCCGAGTCTCTCGCTTGGGGAGAGATGGAAGGGGCCGCGCCGATGATCGGTGTGGACGTGGCCGATCTTCAGGTGCTGCGGGTGGAGCTAGACGAGCTGGGGATGGCCCACACCCGCTTTCGCCAGACCTTCAAAGGTGTGCCGGTGTGGCAGGGAGAGGCCATTGTGCACCTTCACGCGGACGGCAGCCTGCGCGAGCTGACCAACGCCGTGCTTCCCGACATCCTCCTGGACAGTGTGGAGCCCGCCTATTCCGCGGAAGAAGCCATCGATTTTGCGGTGGAAGCCACCGACGGCTGGCAAAAAGTCTCCGATGACATGAAGGTGGGCCTGTATGTGTTCCGGGGCGAGAAGGGTGACTTTCTGGCCTGGAAGGTCGAGATCCCCATGATCGACAACTCCAAGGAGCCCAGCAAGCCGGTGGTCTTTGTGGATGCGCACAGCGGCGAGGTGCTGTGGCAGTATGAGAACCTCCAGACCGCCACCGGCACCGGGACCGCCTACTACAGCGGAGCGGTAAGCTTCGAGACCTATCGGAGCGGGGCGACCTACTACCTGGAAGATACCACCCGCAAGTTGGGTACCTACACCTTCAACAACACCACCACTGCGGCCTACTACACCACCGACACGGACAACGTGTGGAACAGCTCCACGCAGGCGATCTGGGCGGAAGCGCATGATTCCGCTACCAAAGTCTGGAACTACTATTCCGTCACGCACGGGCGCAACGGCATCGACGGTGTGGGCGGCCCCGGGTACATCTCCTCGCTGACCGGTAGCGGCGCGACCATCAGCTCCTTCACCAACTACTCCAGGAACTACGCCAATGCCTTCTGGGATGGCACCGCCATGTACTATGGCGATGGCGACGGCTTCAACTTCGGTCCCCTCACCACCGTGGACATCACCGGTCACGAAATGACCCACGGCGTGACAGAATATACTGCGAACCTGACCTATTCGGGTGAGTCGGGGGGGCTGAATGAGTCCATGTCCGACATCTTCGGGGCGTTGGTGGAAGCCTATGCCGACGGGGCCGTTTCCTCGGCCACCTGGCTGATCGGCGAAGAGGCCTACACCCCCGGCAATGGGAACAGCGACGCGCTGCGCTACATGAACGACCCGGCGGATGACGGCTACTCCTACGACTACTACACGAGCACCATCGGCAATGCCGACGTTCACTACAGCTCCGGTCTGTCGAACCTGGCCTTCTACCTCCTCTCCGAGGGTGGAACCCATCCCCGTGGCAAGAGCACCACGGTGGTGACCGGTGTGGGGAGCGCCAAGGCCGGCGCCATCTTCTACCGGGCCCTGGCGGTCTACATGACGTCGAGCACCACCTTCTCCGGCGCACGGACCGCAACGCTGAATGCGGCCACCGACCTGTATGGCAGCTCCTCGGCGGAGTACGCGGCGGTCCAGAATGCCTGGGCTGCGGTGGGTGTGGGTTCAGCGGCGGGCGGTGGCGGTACCACCACCTGTACCGGCTACAACCTGACCAACACCGGCAGCCTCGCCGGCACCAACTCCTCGGCTTTTGAGCCCGCCGGCAGCTACTACACCACCACCGTCACCGGCACGCACTCGGCCAAGCTGATTGGTCCCTCGGGCACCAACTTCAACCTGGCCCTGCAGAAGTACAACAGCCGGAAGCGGACCTGGCAGACCGTGGCCTCGGCCGCCACCTCTTCCAGCACCGAGACGCTGACCCGCAGCGATACCGCAGGGAACTACACCTGGAAGGTCACCAGTGCCTCCGGTGGCGGTGCCTACACCCTGTGTTGGACGCGGCCCTAAGGGGGGCGCGCGGGGCCTGATGCCTCGTGCTGGGTGAATCTGGGGGGGGCCTTCGGGCCCCCCTTTTTCTTTGGGTTACGGTGCCTGCGGAGGAAGGCCATGCTCCTGTTCTGGATGTTGGCATGTGACCCGGCGGAGATCGCGCTGGGAAAGGGTGACGACAGCACGGTCGACAGCACCGCCACCGATGATAGTGGTGGGGCCGACGATTCTGGCGGCAGTGAAAATGTGTTTGCCGGGGACTATGTTGGAACTACCATCGGCAGTATTGCGGTGGGAGGTCCAGGTGCTCCGGAGCAGGCATGCAACGGAGACCTGAGCTTCACCGTCGCGCCCAAGGGCAAGGTGACCGGTACGATGGACTGCCGCATGGACGATGCGTCCGCCCCACCGCTGGAGGGCGACCTTGCGGGCAAAGAGAACGACGGGAACCTGATTTTGACCTGGACGCTGGAGCTGGGCAACAGCAGCACCGAGATGGATGCACTCGGTGGCATCGAAGGGAAAAATGCCACCCTTTCCGTCGCTGCGACGCTTCCCCGGGGCGAGACCCTGAAGCTGACCGGGAGCGCCAAGCGGCAATAGCGTCTACCGCTGTTGCACCGTCAAGACCTTTTCGTCCCCGCCCTTCTGTAGCCAGGCAGCGGCGGCTTCGTCTTCCAGAAGGATGGAGCTGAAGAAAGAGAGGGCGATGCTGCGGGTCAACCGGCGTCCCTCGGCGGCGGGCAGGTAGGTGAAATCATCGCCACCGTCTTGGCGTTTGCCGTCGCCGCAGCCAGGCATAAAGTCTTCGGTCAGGCCCACCAGATCGCTGGGGGACCAGTGGCCGCCATCGGCCATATCCACCAAGGTGGCGGGGCCCGGGGCATCGTTGTAGTTGTTTTCGATCAGGATGTTGCCGGCCAGACCGATACTGTTGTCCTCTTGGAGACGCAGAAAGAGAAGCGGCGCCTGGAGTGCTGCCACATCCACGCCGGGAAGGAGCGGATTTTCCGGTGGTGCTCCGATCATCATGGCGGCGCGCGGCGGGTCGTTCAGGCGGCGCTGCAACAATAAAGCGACCGTAACCGACCCGAAGCTGTGCCCCATCAGCCCCACGCGGGCGGGGTCCACCTGGATGCCGAAGGCGCCGGAAAGTGCCTGCTCCAAGACAAAATCAAGGTCACCCGCCCGTAACTCCAGGGTGTCAGCGTTCAGCGGCAGGCCGCCCCCTGCAAGGTGGTCGAAGAGGGTGTCACCGGTATGGTCGGGGGCAAGTACCACAAAGCCGTAGCCGGCCAGGTGCTCGGCCACACTGGCGGTGGAGTAGCGGGTGCAGCCATAGCAGTGCGACAGGACAATCAAGGGCCAGGGGCCTCCCGCTGCCTGCGGCAGGTCGCCCGGGGCGCTCAGGTTCTGGGTGGGGCAGTCCGCTGGGGCTGCGTCCAAAAGGGCCTGGTAGGTGGCTTTTTGTTCGCTATCCTCAATGAAATCGATGACCGGCACTGCGACGCGGTCGCCCTCTGCGGGGTACCAAAGCTCCAGCAACAGCGTGCGGTTGCGTGCGCTGTCGGTCAGGGTGCCCGCGGTGTGAGCGGGTGTGTACGGGCCGGGATTTTCAGGGGCGAAGGCCGGTGTGTCCGACTCTTTGGGCTCCTCGCCCGTGCAGGCGAGCAGGGTGAGCAGCAGGTGGGGGGGCATGAGTGTCCGGGGTGCGGGGAGATTGTAGGTGGTTGGTGGCGGGCTGTCAGCAGCGTGGATCGTGATAGCCTGGAGAATGTTCTGGCTGTTCCTCGCCTGTTCTCAGCCGCCGCCGGTTTCGCTGGAGTGCCGCGTCCTTGCCGCCCCGGCGCCGGGACCGCTTGCCGAGCGTCGCTCAAAAGCGACGGAAGCGGTGGAGATCGCCACGATCTTCATGGAGGAAGGGCGGATGACCGGAGACGGCGGCTACTACGAGCTGGCCGCCAATGCCGTGGCCTGCGCCAAGAGTCGGGAGGGAGAGACCGCGGCGGTGTTGCTGGCGGAGGGGCAGGGGCTGCTGCAGCTTCATCGCTTTGCGCAGGCGGAGGATATCAGCCTGCAACTTCGGAATGAGCGGGACAGTGAGGCAGCGAAGCTGCTACATGCCGATGCGCTGTTCGAGCAGGGAAAGCTGGATCAGGCCGCCGAAATCTACGATCAGCTCCTTCAGAAGACCCGCGCCCCCGCACTGCTGGGTCGGGTGGCCTGGTTGCGGCAGGCGATGGGCGACTGGGATGGGGCGGTAGAGCTGTGGGAGCTGGCGATCAAGATCCCCATGCCGCCGGAAGAGCGGGCCTGGGTACTGACTCAGTTGGGCTGGCTGAGGGCTCTGCTTGGCCGGCCGGCGCCCGAGCTGGATCATGCCCTGGCGCTGGTGCCTGACTCCAGCGAGGCGCTCCTGTACCGGGGAAGATTGCGCGCTTTTCAGGGGGATCGAGAGGGTGCAATGGCGGATCTGCGCCTGGCCGGGCCACGCTGGGATGCCCGCCGTGCCCTCGCCGAGCTGGAGGGCGGCGATCCGCTGCCGGACTGCCGCCTGGATCGTCGAGGTTGTGCGCTCTACCTTGCGGATCGGGATCCCGAACGTAGTCGCAAATTGATGGAAGAGGAATTGGACGCTCGTCGGGATGCGGCTACCTTGGCATATGCCGCCTACGCAGAGTTTCGCCTGGGGAGAGCTGCAAAAGGCCTGATGAAGCAGGCGCTGGTGTCGGGAAACCGGGATCCCCAGGTGCTGCTGGTGGCCGGCCTGGTTTTGGAGGATCGGCCGATGGTGGAGGCCGCGCTTCGCTCCGGGGTCGGGCTTTTTGCGGAGGAGCGGGCGCGGGGGGCGGATTTTCTGGCGGCCTCTCCCTAGCGGGTGCCCACCACATTCCAGCTCTTGTTGGTGCAGTTGACGCAGGCTCCCCCATAGGCCGGGATGTAGGTGGCTGTCACTGTGGCGCTGAAGCTGTTGGAAGAGGTAAAGGTGCCGCTGATGGCATAGCGCTCCTCGCAGGTACCGGTCAGGGTGCGGCCGGCGCTGAAGTCGGTGGGGGTGGAGAAGCTGCCAATCATGGTGCCCGGTTGAGAGCCCGCACCCGCAGAAAGCACGGTAATGCTGGGATAGCTGTCCAGCACACTCACCTGCGAGAAGTTGATGGTGACGTAGCCGTAGGCGCAGGTGTAGCTGATCGTGCGGTCCAGCGTCCACAAATCGGTGTAGTCTATCGTACAATTTTCGTCGATACTTCCGTCGCAGTTATTGTCGATTCCGTCGGTGCAGACCTCAACTTCTAGCGGCGAGATCGTCGCATCGCTGTCGTCACAGTCGTCGCAGACACTGCTGCCATCGCCGTCGGCGTCGGGGCTGTCTGACGTGGCGGAGAGGCAGTCGTCGTCCTGGCCAGTGCACTGGGTCTCGTTGTTACCGGGATAGATCGTGCTGTTACTTTCGTTGCAGTCTGAGCACTGGCCTACGCCGTCGCTGTCCGCGTCGGGATCATCTGGGGTCGCCGTGGTGCAGTCGTCGTCGGTTCCGTTGCAGGTGACTTCGGAGTTTCCAGGGTACACCGCTGCGCTATAGTCGTCACAGTCGTCGCAACTGCTCCAGGTGTCGCCGTCCAGATCCACACGGTCTGCGGTGGCACTGTTGCAGTCGTCGTCGTCTCCGTTGCAGGTGACCTCTTGGTTTCCGGCATAGATCGAGGGATTTGAGTCATCGCAGTCTACACAGAGCCCCTGGCCGTCGCCGTCCAGATCGGGGCTGTCGGGGGTCAGGCTATCGCAGTCGTCGTCGGTGCCGTTGCAGCTCAGCTCTCCGGCGGTCGGGTAGATGGCTGGATTTGTATCGGAACAATCCGAACAAGAGTCCCAACCGTCGCCATCGCTGTCGGTGGTGTCGGCGGTGGCGCTGTTGCAGTCATCGTCCAGGCCATTGCACAGGTATTCTTGGGCCAAGGGACTGATTCCGCCGTTGTAGTCGTCGCAGTCCTGGCAGAGCCCGGCCCCGTCGCTGTCCTGGTCGGGGTTGTCCAGGGTGGTCGCGTCGCAGTCATCGTCGATGCCGTTGCAGGTGCTCTCCTGGTTTGCAGTGAAGATTGTGGCATCCAGGTCGTTACAGTCCAGGCAGGCATCTTCCCCGTCACCATCGGCGTCGGGTCGGTCGGGGCTGTCCGGGTTGCAGTCGTCGTCCACCTCGTTGCAGATAGTCTCCGGCTGGCCGGGACCGATCTCGGCGGTGGTGTCGTTGCAGTCGGTGCAGGCGGTGGCGCCGTCGCCGTCGTCGTCCACCCCATCGGGCGTGCTGGGGTCACAGTCGTTGTCCAGGCTGTCGCAGGCCAGCTCGGCGTTGCCAGGGGCCACAGCGGCGTCGCGGTCCGCACAGTCCAGGCAGGCATCCACCCCATCCCCGTCCTCGTCGGGCGCGTCCAGGGTGGCTGGATCGCAGTCCTCATCGATGCCGGAGCATGCAAGCTCGTTAACCGAAGGGTTGATCCCCTCGTCGCTGTCGTCGCAGTCCACGGCGACGTAGGCCTCCACACAGTCCGCGTTGTTGCCATCAAAGTAGCCGTCGCCATCCAGGTCGAAGGGGGAGTCCACGCTCTCCTCTCCCTCCTCCAACAGCCCATTACACTTGGACGAAGCGGTAATTTTGATGTCCTGCCCACAGGCAACCAGAAACAGGAGGAAGGCTGCGCGCATGGCGACTCCGACGGAAGGAGGAGGCACCTTCCGCTTCCAGTATACGCGATGTGCCGGTGGAGGAGGGACCGTGCTCAGGCGGCGCTGCTGGGATCCTTCAAAAAGCAATGGGCGATCTTGCGGATTATCGGTAGGTAGCAGCGACGGAATTCAGGATCGGCCACCGTCCGGCCGGTGATCACCCGCACCACCTGCGGAAAAGCAAAGACGAACATGCACATGCTCATCATCGCCAGCATGATGTAGCGGGCCTCAAATTCGGTGGTCAGGATGCCCTTTTCCTGGGCGCGGGTCACGTCGTCGATGCTTTGCTGGGCGTGTTCCTTGCGGATTTTTTCAGCGGGAAGCTCGCGATCTTCAATGGAGAGGGCCTCCCACATCAACATGCGCAGCCAGCGCTGCCGCTTGGGCATCAGCTCCTCAAAGACCCGCGTACACTGGTCCCCCATCGGCTCGCGGGAGGAGAAGTCCATCGGCGGGCGACTCGACATGGCCCGTTCAATCACCGCTTCGTACAGGCCATTCTTGTCCTTGAAGTAGTGATAGAGGAGCTGTTTGTTGCAGCCCGCAAGGCGGGCAATGGTATCCACCCGCGCCCCGGCAAAGCCGACGGCGGCGAATTCGTCCAGGGCTGCATCCAGGATGCGGCTGCGGCTGTCCAGCTCGCTCATGCAACCAACCTACCTCCTTCGGGTCCCAAGATCAACCGGATAGTTGACGCCCCTCGATCAACCGAATAGTTGACCGGCATGTGGACCCTCCTTTTCCTGGCATGTCACCTTCCCGGCAGTGAAACCACCAAAACCGAGGCTCAAAAGCCGGTGAACGTTGAAATGGGCGCCGCTGCCCGGCAGGTGATGCCGCAGTGGCTGCCGGTCACCGGAACGGTCTTGGCCGCCCGTCAGGTACAGGTGGCGGCAAACGCCTCTGGCGTGGTGACGGCCGTCAGGGTGGAACGTGGTCAGAAAGTCCGTAAGGGCGACATTCTGGCGGAGGTGGACACCCGCCTTACCAAGCTGTCCACCACTGCGGGCGACGCGCAGGCGCAGGCGCTTAAAGCGCAGCTTTCCTCTGCGGAACAGGACTGTGCCCGCAACGAAAAGCTCTTCGCCGAGGGGGTGTTGCCCAAGGCCACCTACGAGCGTGCCGCCGCAGGCTGTGTGGCCACCCGACGCTCCTTGGAAGCGGCCGAGGCTTCTGCGGATCTCGCCAGAACCAACCTGGCAAACACCAGCATCCGCGCCCCCTTCGACGGGGTGGTCTCCGAGAAGATGATCGAGGTGGGCGCCTTTGTGCAGAACCCCAGTCCCGTGGTGATGTTGGTCGGAGAAGGTGCCTTGCGGGTACGTTTCTCCGTCCCCGAAGCCTACGCCGCCCGCGTGGCGGAGGGCCAGAGCGCCCTGCTCTCCCCCAGTACCCAGCCAGAGCTGGAGCTGCCCGCCGTGGTGCGCTACGTCAGCCCGAGCCTGCGCGAACAGACCCGCGACCGGGTGATTGAAGCGGATATCCAGGGCTCGGACCCCAGTATTCTGCCGGGTATGTTTGCGCTGGTGCGGCTGAGCCTCGGCGAAAAAGAGCAGGTGGTGGTCCCGGAAGTTGCGCTGCGTTCCGAAGGTCCGGTCCATCGGATTTTCACGGTAGTCGAGGGGCGGGCCTTTGAGCAGGTGGTTCAGACCGGCACCCGCAAGGATGGTGTTGTCGCAATTCTGCAGGATTTGAGCGGAACAGAGCAGGTTGTGCTCTCCCCTCCTCCCTCCCTTCGTGACGGTCAGGTGGTGGAGTAGCCCATGCAATGGCTTGCTGAAATCTGTGTTCGTCGGCCTATTTTTGCCTCGGTGCTCACGCTTTTGATCGTGGTGCTGGGTCTGGCGGGCTATTCCAGTCTGGGTGTGGATCGTTTTCCCCAGATCGACTTTCCGATCATCACGGTTACTACCGTTCTTCCCGGTGCATCACCCGAGGATATCGAAACGGAGGTTACCGATCGTATCGAGGGGGCGGTCAACACCATCGGCAGCATCGACGAGCTGCGCTCCATCTCCACCGAAGGCGTGTCGATGGTGGTGGTGGTATTCAAGCTGGAAAAGGACATCGACATCGCCGCTCAGGACGTGCGGGACCGCATCGAGCGCATCCGCAACGAGTTGCCTCGCGACGTGTTGGCACCTGTAATTTCGAAGGTCGATCCCGATGCATCGCCCATTGCCTACCTCGCACTGAAGGCCCCGGGGCGCGATCTCACCTGGATCACCGAGCGCGCCGATACCACCGTTCGTCGGAACCTGGAAGTGCTTCCCGGCGTAGGACAGGTGCGTATTCTTGGAAGCCAGAAGCGGACTATCCATGTCTGGCTGGACCCGATAAAGCTCCAGAGTTTTGGAATGCAGCCCGCAGAAGTCGCGCGGGCGCTGGCCACCCAGAACGTCACCATCCCCGGTGGGCGGGTGGATACCAGTCGGGACCAGCTCTCGCTTCGGGTCTACGGAAGGGTGGAAGATCCACTGGAGCTGGCCAAAGTACCCGTGCGCCTGATGGGCGAGCGGGTGGTCCGCATCGAAGATGTGGCGCGGGTGGAAGACGGCGCAGAGGAAGCCGACTCCATCGCCCTGTGGAACGGCGAGCCCGCGGTGGTGATGTCGGTGCGCAAGCAGAGCGGCGCCAACACCATCGCTGTGGCCGACAAGCTCCAGGCTTCCATGAAGGAGATCCAGGAGCTGCTGCCGCCGGATGCCACCCTGGAGCTGATTCGGGATGAGTCCTCCTCCATCCGCACCGGCACCGACGCGGTGAAAGAGCACCTGCTGATCGGCGCGATCCTCGCCGCGCTGGTCGTGCTGCTCTTTCTCGGCAGCGGCCGGTCGACCATCATCGCGGCCCTGGCCATCCCCACCTCCGTCATCGGCACCTTCGCGGTGATGGCGGCGCTGGGCTACACCCTGAACACCATCACGCTGCTGGCGCTCGCCCTGTGCGTCGGCATCGTCATTGACGATGCAATCGTAGTGTTGGAGAACATCTATCGGTTTGTGGAAGAAAAGGGCATGTCGCCCAAAGACGCGGCCGTGGAGGGCACGCGGGAGATCGGGCTGGCGGTCATGGCCACCACCCTGTCCCTGATCGCCGTGTTCATGCCCGTGGCCTTCATCGCGGGCATCCCCGGGCGCTTCCTGCGCGGCTTCGGCGTGACCATGTCGGTCAGCATCGCCGTGTCGCTGTTCGTCAGCTTCACCCTTACCCCGATGCTGGCTTCCCGGTGGTTGAAGGCGAAGATTCCCGGCCAGCACCGTAAGTCCGGGCTGGAACGTCTGGCCGATATGTTCTATCAACCTATCGAAAATATCTATATGTGGATGTTGGGCTGGGCGATGCGGTGGCGGTGGGTGGTGGTGGTGCTTTCGCTGGCTTCCCTCGCGATGGTGCCGGTGTTGGGTGGGATTGTCAAAAAGGGCTTTCTTCCTAATGATGACCGTGCCCAGTTTGAGGTGGTGTTGCGCGCGCCCGAAGGGGCCAGCGTGGCTCGGACCGCAGTGATTGGCGAGCGTTTTGCGAGGGACATCCGTGCACTTCCGCATGTGGAGTACACGCTGACCACGGTGGGTGGCGACGAACAGGGAGAGGACAACGTGGCGCGGGTCTACGTCCGCCTCACCGACCCCAAGGTCCGGGTGACCACCCAGGACCAGATGATGGAGCGGGTCCGCAACGAGGTGCTGTCCAAGGCGACGCCGGACCTTCGCGTGTCGGTCTCCCAGGTGTCTGACATCGGCGGAACCGGGCAATCTACCGCACGAATTCAGTATAACCTGGTGGGCCCGGACCTGGACCAACTGGGCCGGTATGCCGACGAAACGGTCAAGCAGTTGAAGCTGGTCGAAGGTGCGGTGGACGTCGACAGCAGCCTGGTGCTCGGGAAGCCGGAGCTGGGGGTCTTTGTGGATCGGGCGCGGGCCGCGGACATGGGTGTGAGTGTGGCCGATATTGCCACCACCCTGCAGTTTCTGGTGGGCGGGCAGAAGGTGGGGAGCTTTGCGCAGAAGGGCGAGCAGTACGAAGTGCGGATGCGTGCGGACGCACCCTGGCGGTCCCACCCGGACATGCTCGGTGTACTGATGGTGCCGTCGACCAAGCTGGGGATGGTGTCGCTCACCGAAGTGGTGCAGTTGCGTTCGGGCGAGGGACCGGCCGTGATCAACCGCCTCAACCGGCAGCGCGCCGTCACCATCATGGCCAACGCATCGGGTGTGGGCGACAACGTGGTGGGCGATGCGTTGAAGGCCATCGTGAAGAAGCAGAACCTGCCCGCCGGCTACGAGCTGCGGGCCACGGGCCAGGCCAAGCTGATGGCGGAAACCGCGGTGAGTGTACTCTTCGGCTTCGGTATGGCATTTGTGTTCATGTACTTGATTCTCGCGGCGCAGTTCGAGAGCTGGCCGCATCCCTTCACCATCCTGGTGTCGCTGCCGCTCACCCTGCCCTTTGCGCTGTTGTCGCTGCTGCTCACCGGACAGTCCCTCGACATGTTCTCGGTGCTCGGCATCTTCGTGCTGTTCGGCATCGTGAAGAAGAACTCGATCTTGCAGGTGGACCACACCAACCAGCTTCGAGAACGCGGCATGGCGAGACTACCCGCGATCATGCAGGCCAATAAGGACCGACTGCGGCCCATTCTGATGACCACGGTGGCCTTTGTGGCGGGCATGATTCCGCTGGCCACCTCTTCCGGTATCGGCTCGGGCTTCAACCGGGCCACCGCCGGGGTGGTGGTGGGAGGCCAGGTGTTGTCGCTGCTGCTGACCCTTCTGGCGACGCCGGTCACCTACTCCATCTTCGACGACATTCTGGAATTCCTGAAGAAAATCCTAATTCGTTTGGGGATCATGTCTCCGGCGGAGGAGCTATGATGCTACTCATGTTGGCCTCGCTGGCCTCTGCCCTCAGCCTGGAGGAAGCCTGGCAGAAAGCGGGCGCAGAAGGGCACGAAACCGCGCTGATCGAGGAACAGCGGCTTCAGTCCAGCCTGCTGCGGGGGCAGGCCCTGGCCGCGCTGTCACCCAAGGTCAGCCTGACCGGAAACTGGACCTTGAACCAGCGGGAAACCACGCTGGACTTCGCCAGCAACTTCCCGCAGGAGATGATCGACCTGATCACCCAGTTCAGCGGCAACGCCCCTGACTTCGGCGAGCCGACGGTGATCAACAAAAAGCAGTACTTCGACATGAACCTGTCGATTGTGCAGCCCATTTTTTCGGGCCGGGCGGTTCCCGGGCTGTTCAGTGCCAACCGGATGGTTGATGCCGCAGAGGCGCAGGAGGCCGCGTCCAAGGCGCAGTTGAAGCTGGGCATCAGCCGGGCCTACTGGGCAGTTCTGGTGGCCCGGGAGGGCGAAAAGGTCGCGGAAAGCTCGATCCAGGTGGCCGAGAGGCAGGTGCGGACGGCGGAAGCACTGCTGAGCGTGGGCAATGCCAACCAGGCCACGCTATTGCAGGCCAAGATCGCGCTCAGTCGGGCACAGCGGGACCTGAGCGGGGCGCGCGGTCGGCGCATCCAGGCCGAGCAGAGCTTTTCGAACCTCACCGGGCTGGAGTCCGATGTGGAGCTTGAAGTTCCCACACTGCCCGGCCTGCCCTACCAGAGCCTGGAAGCGGCCCTGGAGCGGGCGCAAACCGAGCGTCCCGACCTCGTGGCCGCCCGGCAGCAGGAGGCCGCGGCGCGGTGGCAGCAGACCGGCAGCGTGATGGCCTGGGCCCCGGACATCAGCGCGCGCTTCACCGAAGTACTTACGCAGAACGCGGGTTTTTCGGGAGAGAACGACGCATGGATGTTTGTGGTCACCGGAAGCTGGACCTTGTGGGACGGCGGCTTCCGGATCGTGGAGGGGCAGAGGGCCTCCTCGGTGCTACGGCAGGCGCAGGAAGCCCGCGCTAAAGCTGAAGAAGATGCGGCCCTTGCCGTTCAGGTTGCCTGGGAAGAACGTATCCGCGCAGCCGACGCATTGGAGTCCGTGAAGGCCGAGCTGTCCTGGGCAGAGGAGAACCTGCGCCTTGCCGAGCGCTCGTTGGAGGCGGGCACCATCTCGGTGTTGGACGCCGAAAGTGCGCGCCTGGGTCGCGACGGTGCTCGGACCAGCCTGATCGTGGAGCGGATGAACCTGGACATCGCCACCCGCAGCCTGCTGCTGGCCACCGGAGATCTGTAGACGGCGCCCCGGCGGGCACTGAATGAGGCTTCATTCAGTAGAATAGATGGAAATAAAGGGAGTATTCTCCATACCGCGCAAGGCGCGTGCGGCCCGAGCGCCGCAAGCGCCTTTTTCAGGCCCTTGGGTGTGCTACCACCCGCGCTGGAACGTGCTTGTGCCACGGGGTCCCCACGAAAGGGTCGCGGTCCTCGGCGCTGGTCAGCTCGTTGGTAGGCACCCCCGCCATTCCACCGGCTTCATACGCCAGCCCAAAGCCGTTGGGCAGCGAGATGTGGCCGGGCTGCATCGTGTCGCTCACCTCCACCGCCACCACCACGGAGCCCCGCTTCGTCGTCAAGGTTACGCGGTCGCCGGTGGCCACAACGTAGGTGCCGGCGTCTGCGGGGGACATGCGCAGGGCATCGCCCGACCTGCGCTTGGCCGGGTCGCGGAGGATGGTGTTGGTGGTTTCGGAGCGTCGCTCTCCTGCGGAGAGCACCAAGGGGAAGTCGGGATGGGGGGTGGGCGGCTCGTAGCGCAGCTTTACGATGGTCGCGAAGAGTTCGGGCAGGGCCAATTGCAGGCGCCCGCCGCCGGTCTTGACGCGATTCCAACTCTCGGCGTAGGTGGAGGTCGCGTACACCACACCGGTTTTGGCCCGCACCAGGTCGTCGAACAGGCGCTCGGCCGCCAGGGGCCCGGTGTAGCCGGCACCGGCTGCCGCGCGGGCTTCCGCGCGGACGTAGAGGTGGCAGATCGCCCACAACACGGCGGCCTCGCGTGCCTCGACCGGCAATTGAGGGCCCAGCGCCCGGTAGAGAAGCACAGGGGCATAGTCGAGCCAATTGGGGTGGACCAGCAGCAGCGCGGCAAGGGCGGCCCCGAGCGCGGGGCGACCGAGCTTGGCGGCCAGCCGCAGCGGCCCCAGGTGCCGCTCGGTGATGCCGACCAGACGCTCCACCAAGCGGCTGTGAATCTCGGCCTCGGGAAGTGTGCCGGGCAGCGGCTCGAACAGGCGATGGCGAAGGTGGAAGGTGTTGTGGGGAAATTCGATGTTGAAGAAGGTGCACTCCGCCTTCTCGAACTGACTGGCCGCGGGCAGCACGTAGTCGGCGCAGCGTGCGGTCTCGGTCATCGCCACGTCGATCACCACCGAGAAGTCCAGCGCGGCCATGGCCTCGCGCATTTTGGGGCTGTCGGCCACGGAGTGCACCGGGTTGCCGCTCTCGATGATCATCGCCCGGAAGCGGTTGGGGTGATCGGCCAGGATTTCCTCGGCCATCACGTTGCAGGGAATCAGCCCGATCACGATCTTCGACCCGGTCACCGGGCTCACCCGCTCCGACCTCCGCACCTTGCCTCCCACGTTGCCCTTGCTGGCCGCCGCCAGCGAGAGGAAGGGAACAAAGGCGTTGTTGGCGCCTTGTTTGGCGAAGTGTCCCGTCAGCATCCACAGCAGCCGCTGCAGATAGCTGCCCGCGGTGGAGTGACGGTTCATCTGCAGGCCGAGATCCTCGAAGACCGCCACGCTCCCGGCGCCGGCGATCCGGCGGGCAGTCTGGCGTAGCAGCGCTTCGGGCACCGCGCAGATCTCGGCGAAGGCGGCCACGTTGATCTCGGCGAACAGGGGCGCCACCATATGGTAGCCATCCGTGTGCTCGGCGACCCAGGCGTGGGCGACGAGGTCCTCCTGCACCAGGATCGCGACCAGCGCGGCCAGGCACCAGGCGTCGGTTCCCGGGGCAAGCTGCAAGTGGATGTCGGCCCGGGCTGCGGTCTCTGAACGACGCGGGTCGATGACGATCAGCGTTCGGTTCGGGTCGCTCTTGAAGGCGTTGATCACCGTGCGGGCGCGGGCAAAACCGTGCGACTGCCAGGGGTTCTTGCCGATGAAGAGCGCCACTTCGGCGTGCTCAAAGTCGCCGTGTACGCCGGCTCCGAGCATCTTGCCGTTCACCCAGAATTCCCCAGTCTTCTCCTGGGCCAAGGCGTTGGAGCGGTACCGCACGCCGAGGGCTTTGAGGGTCGCGTCGCCGTAGGCGCCACCGAGGTGGTTGCCCTGGCCGCCCCCGCCATAGAACAGGATTTTGTCGCCGCCGTGGCGGTCGCGGATGGCTGCCAATCGGTCGCCCACCTCGGCGATCGCCGTCTCCCAGCTTACGGGCTCAAAAGTCCCGTCGGCACGCCGACGCAGCGGGCTGCTGATGCGGTCTCCGGCACTCTGATAGTGACCAATCCGACTGGCCTTTTCGCAGATGTAGCCCTTGGAGCCCGGGTGGTCCTTGTCGCCACGGACCTTGGTGATGGCGCGACCATCGGTATGCACCTCCAGCCCGCAGTTCAGAGAGCAGAAGATGCAGGCCGTCTTTTTCCATACCTCTTCCATAGAGCCTCCCGGACGGCGGGTAGCCGCCCCATGCCGATCTGCTGTTCGTTGAACCGGCCGGCGTGGTGAGTGCGGTCTACCCCCCCGCCACCCCCTACAACCGCGCCGCCAGCTCCGCCCCCTGGCGGATGGCCCGCTTCGCATCCAGCTCGTTGGCGAGCTGGGCACCGCCAATCAGGTGGTAGTGCGGGTTGGTGGGCTTTCCGTTGCCATCCACCTGCACGGCGTCCACCACAGATTCCTGGCCCGCACAGAGGATGACGTGGTCCACCGGCAGCACCTGCTCCCGGCCTGCCTGGCGGATGTGCAGGCCCGCGTCGTCAATGCGTAGGTACTCGACCGCATCCAACATGCGTACTCCCTGGCGATTCAGGGTGGCACGGTGGACCCAGCCTGTGGTCTTGCCGGGGCCCACCCCCATCTTGCCGGGCTTGCGCTGAAGCATCCACACTTCGCGTTTTGGCGTTGCTTTTTCAGGCTCCCGCAGGCCGCCGGCGACGGTCGAGTAGAGATCGACCCCCCACTCGCGGGTCCACTCCTCCACCGTCTGTGGCGAACTGTGGGCAAGCAAAAACTCGCAGACATCGATGCCAATGCCGCCCGCGCCGATCACCGCCACCCGCTGCCCGGCGGGCTTTCCACGCAGCAGCTCGGCGTAGGTCATCACCTTGGAATGGTCCGCGCCCGGGATCTTCGGCTGCCGTGGAAGCACCCCGGTGGCGATGATCACCTCGTCGAATTTTCCGTCCAGCTCGCCCTTTTGTACGCGGTGGTTCAACTGGACATTCACGCCGGTCTTCTGCAGGAGCGTGCGGAAATAGCGGAGTGTCTCCGTAAACTCTTCCTTCCCCGGCACCCGTGCAGCCATATCAAACTGCCCGCCGATGTCCGCCGCGGCTTCAAAAAGAGTGACCTTGTGGCCCCGTTCCGCGGCCACGGTGGCGGCAGACAGTCCGGCCACGCCGGCTCCGACCACGGCGATCTTCTTGGGGGCGGTGGTGGGCGTATACACCAGCTCGGTTTCAAAGCACGCACGGGGATTGACCAGGCAGGTCGCCCGTTTTGCTTTGAAGGTGTGGTCCAGGCAGGCCTGGTTGCAGGCGATGCAGGTGTTGATCTCATCGGCGCGACCGGCGGCGGCCTTGTTGGCAAAATGGGGATCGGCCAGCAAGGGCCGCGCCATGGAGACCAGATCGGCATCGCCAGAAGCGAGGATGTCCTCGGCGATTTCGGGGGTGTTGATACGATTGGAGGCGCAGACGGGAATGCTGAGCAGCTTCTTCACCAGGGCGGTGGTGCTGCGGAAGGCGGCGCGCGGTACCGAGGTGACAATCGTGGGAATGTTGGCTTCGTGCCAGCCGATTCCGGTGTTGAGGATGTTGATCCCCGCCTCCTGCAGGGCCTTGGCAACCACAAAGATCTCCTCCTGCGTGTTGCCGCCCTCCACCAGGTCCAGCAGGGACAGGCGGTACATCAGGATGAACTCTTTGCCCACTGCGTGTCGGATCGCGTTGACCACTTCGAGGGGGAAGCGCATCCGGGCGTGGATATCGCCGCCGTAGGCGTCGGTACGCTTGTTTACACGGGAGCAGAGGTACTGGTTGAGGAGGTAGCCTTCGCTGCCCATCACCTCGACCCCGTCGTAGCCCGCCTCCTTGGCCAGACTGCAGGCCCGCGCGAAGTCGCTGACCACTTCCTGGATGCGGGCAACGCTCATTTCCTTCGGAGAGAAGGGGTTGATGCGGGCTTTGATCGCGGAGGCGGACTCGCTGAAGGGATGGTAGCCGTAGCGTCCGGCGTGGATGGCCTGCATCAGGATGCGGCCGCCGTGTTCGTGGACCGCGTCGGTGACTTTGCGGTGGTTGGTGACGTCGGCACGCAGGTTCATGGTGCCGCCCGCGGGAAGCAGCCACCCGCGGCGATTGACGGAGATGCCACCGGTGACGATCAGGCCCGTGCCGCCCTTGGCCCGCTCGGCGAAGTAGGCCGCCAGCTTGGGGTAATTCCAGAAGCGGTCCTCCAGCCCGGTGTGCATGGACCCCATCACGATCCGGTTGCGCAGGGTCACAAAACCCAGGTCCAGGGGTTCAAAGAGCTTGGGGTAGGGCGGGGTCATCCTGGCCTCGGGAGCGGGGCTTCCGCTATCATGTCTGTGGCAGCCGTGCCCCGGGCCTGCACAATCCCTGCAAGAGCCTTCCTCCTCCTCTCCCCACCTTTCCCTTCGCTTCCGGCTATTCTGAGGCGATGAAAAGTCTGCTACCGCTGTTGTGGGGCCTGGGGGTGAGCGCTGGTGCGCTGTGGATCCGCTTTTGGCGACCACAAGAGGATTTTGCGCTGTTTCGCCGCATGATTGACTCCGAGCCGGTGCATGTGGTGGCGCACAGCCTGATCTACGGCAGTCTGGCCTCGCTGTCGCTGCGCTATTTCAGCCCCCACCCCAGCACGGCGCTGCTTCTGGTGCTGGTGTTGGGGCTGATCCAGGAGCTATCCCAGGTGCTGGGCGTCCGGCCCTTTGGCGGACCGGAGCTTTTTGACCTGGGGGTGGATTTGTTCGCGGCAGGGGTGGTGGTGGTCCTCACTCCCCATCGCAAGACTTGCCCCCGGTAGAGCACTCGCAGGAGCATTCTTCGCCCACTTCCTCGGTACACTCGGCGACAGCCTGGCTCAGGGCGTCCTCGTCGTTGTCGCCGCATGGCGACGGGTTGCCCACCGTCAGGCCCATGCTGGAGCCGGTCCAGCACTCGCAGGTGTAGAGGTAGCCTTTCCCGCCGCCACAGCCCTCCGTGTCGGCGCCCAGCAGAACAAAGACGGTCAGAAAGAGGAGGGTGCGCATGAAGACTCCGTGGGAGAAAGGAGGTCCGGTGTGGGCCCCTTTATCCTACTATGGCACCAGCATCCGCCGCGTAAAGGCGTTCAAAAAGCGGCCTTTGGGATCCTGGGCGGCCCGCACCTTCTGGAACTTCACAAAACGCTCGCCGTGTGTCGCCAGCATGTCCGCCGCGGTCATGGTGGTCTTCTTCCCCAAATGCGGGCGACCATCGTAGCCTTTCAGGATCTGCTCCGCCTCAAAGTACACTTCGCCGCGCTCTTGAGCGAGCGGGGTGGCCAGCTCAATCCAGGCGCTGCGGCGCCCCGCGCCGGGCCCGATCCAGGACTGCGCCAGGTTTGGCGTAAAGCGCACCTCCACGACCGAGAAGAACTTGCGCCTCTCCAGAAGATCCAGAATTTCTGCGGTGGCCTCTTTCCAGGCTTCAAAGGGAAGCGCCAGCTCGATCTCGTCGTGACGATAGAAAAGTTTGCGTCCGAAGCCCACGCTGCCCGGCATGGTCAGGCGGTGGTCGGGAGCCAGCGCATTGGAGAGCTTGCTGTCCTCGTCCATGGCCACCAGGCCCTTGGCCAGTCCCGGGGCCATGGCGCTGATGGCAAAGTCAGAAAGCTCAACTTCGACCTTTTTCTTTTCCCAGTTTTCGGTGGGAGCGGCCTGGGTGTGCAGCCAGCGGTGCTGGCGCATGGCTTCGATCTTCTTGCCGCCGGCGATGTAGTAGAAGCTCAGGTGGTCACAGCCCGCGATCAATGCGGAGATTCCCGCCTCAGTCTGCTTGCGGTCCACCACCTGGGTGATCTTTTCCAGGCGGAAGGCAGGCACCAGTTGTAGTTCTACCTCGGTCACAATTCCGCAGGTGCCAATGGCGCCAAAGACGGCATGAAAGAGGTCGTCGCCCCGCCGCACGGTGCGGCTTTGGCCCGCCGCGTCCATGACCCGCAGCGACAGCACCTGCTCGGACAGGAAGCCGTGGTCCCGCCCGGTGCCGTGCAGATCGGTGGCCACCAGCCCGCCCACACTCTGCGCGTCGGTAGAGCCGAGCATCGGCAAGCCAAGTCCTTTGCTGTAGAGCAACTTGTTGAGATCCCGCAGGCGGATCCCCGCTTGTACGCGCGCCGTGCGGGCGTTCAGATCCAGCGAAAGTACGCGGCCCATCGCATCGAGGGACACCATCGTGTCGTCGCAGAGGGGGCTGTCGTTGAAGGAGTGTCCGCCACCCACCACGCGCAGGCTCTTGGCATTCTGTACGGTATCCGACAGCTCAGCTTCGCTGCGCGGCTCCACCCAGCGATCGGGCTTGGCCTGGTAGTTGGCGGTCCAGTTTTTCCAGACACCGTTTTTGTAATGACCCTCGTGATCTGGCTTGCCGGATGCCACAAAGAGACCACCGTGTTCCAGGTTGAAAGCAAAGGTTCCCAGACTCTTTCCCACCTCGTCGATGGCACCGAGCACGCCGTGGTGATCCCGGTGCCATGCCTCGATGTCTTTCACCAACTCGCCGAGTTTTTCGGCTTTCAGTGTGGAGA
Organism: Alphaproteobacteria bacterium; assembly: GCA_040376425.1. Lineage (GTDB taxonomy): Bacteria > Myxococcota_A > UBA796 > UBA796 > SXON01 > CAITDR01. Next base: position 32,634 of record JBEIQS010000003.1, read on the forward strand.
ATACTTTCTCCCGTGCGACAGGCAGAGCCGAGATTCGGGCGTCGATGGCGGCCAATTCCTCGTCCCGCACCGGGTCATCCGCCGCCAGTTGGGCTTCTGCAATGGCCAATGCCCGGGCCAGATCCTGGAGGGCGATCACCTGTTGGTCGCGACGCTCCCCTTCCGGCGGATGCGAAGAGATTTGTGTCAGGGCGCGGAAGAGCTGCTCCACCCGCGCGGACTCGGGCAGCAGGCTCAGGGCGGCCCAGGGGCGCCGGCTTTCCAGCCAGCGCCGCAGATCACTCGCCTCCAACTGGTCCCAGCGCCCGGTGCCGGCCGCCACTTCTGCCACATCCAGGTGGTAGTTCTGGATTCGGGCATCCACGGCACGTTGTTCGGCGGGGCTGAGGGCGCGGTAGGCGGGGTGAAGGCGGAGCTGGTCGCGGGTCATGGGCATCCTCGGTTGCCTTCCCTGCTAGCGCGTTGCGGGCCTTTTGGGGAGGTGAATTTTGTATCCGCTTCGCCGGCCCTTATGCGGACCAGACGTCTTTCACCGAGCTCAGGCTGCTGGTCCGCAGCACTGTGGCCGCCCGGTGCATCTCCGCGCTGCTTCGCTGCCCGCTCAGGCTCAGGGCCACCTCATAGGCGAGGTGGTAGGCCAGGATCGGTGGCACCGCATTGCCAATCTGTTTGGCGATCTGTATTTTTGTGCCTGAGAATTGGAATTTATCAGGAAAGGACTGGATGCGGGCGGCTTCACGGTGGGTGATGGGGCGGTGTTGCTCCGGGTGCAGGTAGCGTCCCTTCTCCGGCTTGTAGAACTCGGTCCGAATGGTGACCGAGGGCCGATCCCACCATAGGCGTCCAAAGAGATCGGTTCCACCCGAGGTTTTGCGGATCCAGCAGCCCGGGGTGATGTGCGGAGCATTTTTTTGCAGGTCGAAACGATTTCCGCCTGGAGGCACGGCCCGGTAGCGCTCCATGGAGACCGGGGTGGGGTTGCGTCCGAAGTGCAGCGCCAGGAGGTCGGACGGATCGGCGCCCGGGTCCACCCCGATGGGCGTGGGCGGTAGGTCCCCGACTACCTCCCGGACCGTGCGCCACGGGCGCAGTTCCCGAGATTTTGTCGATGTTGGCCTTTGGTTTTCGCCGGAGTCCCTGGGGAAGTGGGTGGGCGTGGGCAGGCAGATGGGATGGGTCCGCGAGGCCACCACAATGGCGCGCCGACGGGTCTGCGCAACGCCGTAGTTGGCGGCGCACAGCACTCCGGCCATCAGGTAGCGGAAGCCCAGTTGTTGTATACGCTCGGTGATTCGCAGATATTCATCACTTTCCAAAAGCTGAGGCACGTTCTCCATCACCAGTACCTGCGCGTTGGAACGTGCGACCACTTCCAGGTAGTGCCACCACAGCTCCCGCCGAAGATCGCCGCTCCGCTCTTTGTTGAGGAGGGAGAAGCCCTGACAGGGTGGCCCCCCCACAACTACGTCGGCCTGAGGGAAGTCAAAGGCGGGATTTTCGAGAAAGGACTCGATAGGGCCGTTGCCGGCAGGCCTGCGGCCGGGGAAGTTCCGGTCGTAGCTGCGGAGGGCGTCCCTGTCGAAGTCATTGGCCCAAGTGGCGTGGAAAGCCACATTTTCGAGACGGGGCAAGCCGAGATGTTGGGCGGCGAGGTGATGCGGGGCGCTCAGCGCGTGAAAGCCCAACGACATGCCACCGCAGCCGCAGAACAGGTCAATCAGCCGATAGCCGTCCATGTCCTCCCTCCACCAGCTCCTCCAGCGCCGCCAGGTCCCGGCGGATCATGCCCATGGCGCGCTCCCAGGTCTCGGGAAGGCCCAGGTCCACACCCAGCTCGGACAGTGCGATCGCCTCGGCCTGCTCGTCGCCGGTGCGGGCCAAAAGCCGCTCGTAGCCGGGGGCACCCGCCGGGCCCAGGGCCCGGTAGTGCTCGTAGACCAGGGCAGAGAAGAGGTAGCCGAAGATGTAGGGGAAGTTGTAGAAGGCCAGCGAGCCGATGTAGAAGTGGAGCTTGTTCGACCAGAAGGTGGCGTCCACTCGCTCCATCGCCGGACCGTACCACTCGCCGAAGATGCGGGCGGTCTCCGCCTCCAGCGCGTCGGGAGAGAGCGGGCCTTCGGCGCGCAGCCGATACAGGGCCAGCTCCAGCTCCAAGCGGGCGGGAATGTTGCACAAAAAGGCCAGGGCAGAGCCCATGGCGTCGTCCAACAGCCGCAGGCGGTGGTTGGCGTCGGTGGCGGCGCTCAGGGCGGCTTCGCGCACCAGCGCCTCGCCAAAGGTCGATGCAGTCTCGGCCAGGGTCATGGGCAGGCGCCGCTTGGAGATCGGCTGTCCGAAGAGCACTTCGCCGTGGAAGGCATGGCCCAGCTCATGCGCCAGCGTCGAGACGCTGGAGTCTGTTCCGCCCCAGGTCATGAAGATCCGGCTCTCGCGCCGTACCGGCACCCCGGCGCAGAAGCCGCCACCCCGCTTGCCCGGCCGATCCTCCACCTCGATCCAACGCTCCTTGAAGGCCTTGACGGAGAACTCTGTCATCTTCGGGGAGAAGATCCCGAAGTGCTCGACAATGAAGTCCTGGGCGGCGGCGTAGGGGATGGCGCCGGTGCTCTTGCCCAAGGGCGCATAGGTGTCGTGCCAGTCCAGCCTTTCCAGGCCCATCACCTTGGCTTTGAGCGCCAGGTAGCGGTGCATCATGGGCCGCGCGCGCCGTGCGGCTTCGATCATCGCGTCCAGCGTACGCCGCTGGATGCGCGCGCCCGCGAGTGGCTCTTCCAGCGGGTCCAGGCCACGGCGCTGGTTCAAGGTCAGCCGGGTTCCAGTGATGTGGGTGAGTGCAGCAGCACAATTCCGAGCCACCGAGCGCCAACCGGCCTGCCAGGCCGCAAAAGTCCGCTTCCGAACCTCACGATCCTCGTGGTGCAGCAGGTTGAAGGCCTGGCCGGGCGACACCAGCTTGGGCCCATCGCCCTTGTCCACTTCGATCCGCAGCGAGCCGGCGGTCGCATCGTAGAGCTGGCCCCAGGCCAGCACCCCGTCCCGCGAAAGCTCCGCCACCAGCGCTTCCTCGGCCTCGGAGAAGCGGAAGCGCGCCTGCGAGCGGGTCTCTTTCAGCATGCCATGCATATCCTGCAACGAGGGCACCGCGAGCAGGGCCGCAAAATCTTCGTCGGACATCCGGCAGATCCGCTGGTTGGGCACCACCCAGGCGCGAGAGTACAGCGTGCCCAGATCGGAGACCATCATGTCCGCACGCAGGGCCGCGTCCCCGGTCGCGTCCGCGGCGGCGTGACAACCGGCAAAAGCAGAAAGCTCCTCCAGATCGGGCAGCACCACCTCCAGATCCAGCAGCAGCGTCGCGAAGTGAGCGGGCTCCGGGCGCGCATCCAACGCATCGGCACGCGCTACCAATTGGCGAAGTTGCCCATCCAGACGCCGCAGGCTTTCCGTGAAGGCGTTGCCCCCAGGGCCGCCGGGGAGGATGTTGTCCAGGTTCCAGGACTCAGAAGGTGCGTAGCTCATGGGACTCCCCGAAGGTGGGGCATCTAACACGAAGAGAGGCTCCAAGCACGGGCACCAGAGGGGCCCTTCTCCAGCCCTGGAAAAATCCGTGCTCCCCCCTCAAGACTTCCTGAGCAGGTCCGAGAAGGGGGGGCCCGGCGAGCAGTCGGCTGTTCCCGTTGCGGGTTCAGCGGCTGCTGTGGACGGCTTCTCTCTGCCAAGCGAGGACTCAAATGTCGATCACCGTCAAGACGAATATTGAAGCGAATGGCGCTATCAATCACCTCAACAAGACCACGCGGGCCCTGTCCCGCAATTTCGAAAAGATCTCTTCCGGTCTCCGGATCGCCCGCGCTGCGGACGACGCGGCGGGCCTGGGGGTCGCTGAGAACCTGAAGGCTTCGCACCGCTCTGCGGACGTGGCCGCTCGCAACGTGAATGACGGTATCTCCGTCATCTCCGTCGCGGAAGGCGCCACCAATGAAGTGGCGAACATCCTGGTGCGCCTGCGCGAGCTCGCCATCCAGAGTGCCTCTGAGACCCTGGCCACCACCGAGCGCGGCTACATCCAGGACGAGACCGACCAGCTTGTCTCTGAAATCGCGCGCATCGCGGCGGTGACCGAGTTCAACGGCGTGTCTTTGTCCGATGGCACCCTGTCCAGCATCGACGTGCAGGTGGGCATCCAGAACACCGCCAACGACGTGATCTCCATCACCCTGGGCGACCTCACCACCACCAACCTCGGTGTGACCGCTCTGGACCTGTCCACGGCGACCGCGGCTTCTGCAGCGATCGACCTGATCGATGCCGCAATCGACGACGTCTCCTCCATCCGCTCCAACTACGGTGCGGTGGAAAACCGGCTCAACAACGCCCTGAACAACCTGGAGACCTACTCCGAGGCTACCAAGGCCGCTGAAAGCCGTATTCGCGATGCCGACTTCGGCTCGGAGACCGCGGATCTTTCGCAGAACCAGATCCTGCAGCAGGCTGGTGTTTCCATCCTGTCGCAGGCCAAGAACCTCTCTTCCTCTGCGGTTACCCTGCTGCAGGGCTGAGAAGGGTTCGTCTTTCCTGGCTATCTGGGACCAGGAAGGCGATGGTCAGAGAGAGCACGGCTGGCGAGATTGGCAGCTCGCCAGCCACCCCTCCCCAGGGGCAGCTTTCTTCCCGGAGCCTCGAAGAGCCGTGCGGTGTGAAGCAGGTCACCGCTCGGCTTCTTCTCTTTTTGGGCCTCTACTGGCCGCAGGTCGCCGACGACACAGTGATGTAGGCGAGATCCCCCGCATAGGGCTCCACTGCTGTATGGTCGGCATTCGAAAGCTCTACTTTGAGCTGATATTCTCCGTCGGGAACATCGGCGATGTCCGCATGCTCCTGCCAGACCATCGCTGCATCCTGGCCGTTCAGGCTGATGTCCACATGGCCGGTGCCGGACTCAGCGTAGTCCACATCCTCCACCGGCTCCACCAACTTAAGATTGGCGACAGAAACTTCCACGATCAGCGGACTGCCGCAGACCGTCGCCCCCTCCACCGGGTTCAGTAGCTCAATGTAGGGGTTGCCTTCATTAATCAGAGTCGAATCAAGATTTCCGGCAGAGCAGGCGAAAAACAAAACAAATAACATCGGGGCTCACCGGGATAGAGCAGTCCGCATAGTTTATCGGGCACAGGGGCACCCTCGCCGCCGATACCGTCAATTTATGCTACGATACGCCCATGTGGTTCCTACTCGCCTGCGCTGTGCCGGAAAAAGACGACCCGCCGATGGAGGAGGAAGGCCTGCACGATGTGCGCATGGACCCCTCCGTCGCCGACGGCTATGATTTTGTCATACAGACCCCCGACTACGTCGTGCCACCGCACTCCGACGTGATGTTCTGCTATTGGGGCACCTGGACCGAGCCCACAGCAGGAATCCACTACTACGAGTGGGATCAGTCCGGAGGCTTCGGCCACCACGGTATGCTCAATCATGCGGAGGAGTCCGTAGAAGATTTTCCGGATGGAACCTGGATTGATTGTAGCACCTCACAAAACAGCCTGATGTCGGGCACGGCTCCGCTGTTGCAGGGGACCGCCTCGCTCTCCCCCGCGCACGGCGTCATGGAGCTTCCCGAGGGTATGGCAGTCAAAATAGAGCAGGGTCAACGATGGATGTTCCAGTCGCACTACCTGAACCCCACCGATCGTCCGCTGTTGGTGCGGGACATCGGTTGGGGCACGCTGATCGCTGAGGAGGATGTGGAAGGCTGGGTTGGAAGCTACACCTTCAACAATTCGGTGCTGGCTCTGCCCCCCAAGGCGGAGAGCAAGGAGCAAGTGGACTGCACCTGGGGTCAGGACCTCCACATCCTGTCCATCGCCGGCCACATGCATGAGTGGGGTTGGTCGATGTGGGGGGCACTGGCCGGCCCACGCGGACAGGAGGAGGAGGAAGAAGAGGTAGAGCGAATCTATGATCTTCCAAGCTGGGAGCCGGAATGGCGTGATGCCCCGCAGGTGGTGCTGTTCCCGAACGGGGGGCTTCCGGTGAGTGCGCGGGATCGTCTGATCGCAGAATGCACCTGGCGCAACGACACCTACGAAGTGCTTGGCTTCCCGACGGAAATGTGTGTGCTGATGGGGCTGGCCTACCCGCTCAACGGCACGCTGAGCTGTGACTCGGGCCGACCGCAGCCCTGAGGATGAACACCGCCTTCTGGCTGTGGGTGGCCGTGGCCTGCCGTATCCCCGCCGAGGAATGTGGCAGTCTACTGGACCCCAGTGTGGATGGATTTTTGTACGGCGATGCCCTGCCGCTGTTTCGGCTGGACCTGGAGGAAGAGGCCATCGCCGGCTTGGCCACTACCGCGCGCGAGGATCTACCCGATGTCCCTGCGCTGTTCAGCGATGCGGATCAGGTTTGGACCGTCGGTGTACACCTGCGCGGCCACCGCTCCTTTCGTCCCTTTGACGAAAAACCCTCGTGGAAGATTGATTTTAAGGAGTTTGAAGAGGGAGACTTCTACGGGCTGCGGCATCTCAGCCTGAACAATATGGTCGACGACAGCACGATGTTGGCGGAGGAGCTGGCCTATCGCCTGTACGAGCGCATGGGCATGCACGCGCCCCGGCATGGCTATGCCTGCTTGACCGTGAATGATCGCCCGGCGACCCTGTATGGGATTGTAGAGACCATGAACGCCGATTTTGTAGCGTCCCACTTCGCGGACGTCCGTGGCAATCTCTACGAAGGCAGCGACGGAGCGGATTTCTCTACCGGGGACTACCGGAAGTTCCAGCATAAGTACGGTGGGGGCGCCGATCCCTTCGACGATCTCGCACATTTTACCGCCACCCTGGAGCGGACGCCCGACACCGCGCTCCTGGACCTTTTGGAACGTCACTTCCCCAACAACGCGTTGTTTCAGGCCTTTGCCCTTGAAATTGTGGTAGGTCAGGCTGACGGCTACGTGTCTCGCCGAAACAACTTCCACATCTACCATGAGCCGGGTCCCGACCACTGGTGGCTGCTGCCGTGGGGGATGGATAGCGCGTGGCGGAACGAGCTGGACCCGGCAGATCCCATCATCGGCGGGGGGAAAGAGAAGCTCAGCGGCCTGTTGTACGCGCGCTGTGCGCGGGTGAAAGCCTGCATGGATGCGGTCGATCAGGCCATCCTGGTTGCTGTGGAGGAGCTGGAGACCTCCGGGCTGCTGCAGGAGGGGCAGTCGCTGCGCGACCGGCTGCGGCTGCTGAGCAGGCAGGACCCTGAAAACCAGCTCGGCCCTGCTGAAGTCGCGACCGAGCAGCGGCAACTACTCTCCTATCTGCGGCGGCGCCCCGATCAGATCCGCCGTGCCATCAAAGAGTGACTCATCGCAGAGTCACGTCGTAACCGCAAATCTATCCGGAAAATCCACCTTCCTTCAAAAAGGCTTCTTCCTTCGTGGAAGTATCGCGCCCCAGGGACGAGTTTCGGTGCGGGAAACGGCCAAAGCGGACGATGATGTTGCGGTGGATGTGCGCAAACTTCAGCGTCTCCGGCATGTCCGCGACCAGGGGCAGCAGCGCGTCCTGATCGGCGAGGTCTTCCGAGTGCATCAGGGGCAGGAGGAGGAACTGGCGGAGTTGTGGTTCCAGGTGGGCTGGATAGCCTCGCTCAATCGCCTGCCGGCAGTACATGCGGGCCAGCGGGTCGGTGGCGAACTGGTGGGCGGTGCCGCGAAAGCAGTTGCGGGGAAACTGGTCCAGCAGGATCAGCAGGGCCAGCGCTCCCTCGGCGTTGCCCATCCAATTCTCGCGTTCCCGGCGGGCAGCGGCCAGGTGCTCTGCTTCGAAACGCTGGCGGAAGTCCGTGTCAAAGTCTTCGTTTTTGGCATACCAGCGTGCAGGGCCGGCGGACTTCCAGAACTCAAGGACGGGGGTCGGGTCGGGTGTCATGCTCCTCTCTATCCGATTCCCACCCCCGAAGGACGCGAAGCAGGAGCTGCGGGGGGTAGATGTGCGAAAGGAGCGATGAAGACAGCAATTTGTGGTAGAATAGGGGTCCTCCAAGGTTTCCGATGCCCGGCACCGGCTACAGCCAGCTTCCCCAGCAGACCCAGACACCTGCCGCGCAGGTGGCCGCCCAGACGCAAGGCAATTCCGCAGGAGGGGGCCTGCGGGCGCAGTTGCTCTCCGGAAAGGAGCGGCTGGATGGCAAGGCGGAAGACTACTTTGCTCAGGGCATTCGCTTTCAACGAGGCATGCGGGGCGAGCTGGTCAAGCAGGTGCAGTCCGCCATCAACGCCGGAAGTGATGGTGTGTTTGGCGCCCAGACCGAGGCCCAGCTCAAGCTGTTCCAGAAGGCCCAGGGCCTGCCGGACACCGGCACGGTAGACCTTGCTACCTGGCAGAAGCTCAAGAGCGCGAAAAAGACGAAAAAGCTGAACGGGGAAGAGGATTTTGCGAAGATGTGGGCTGCCCACCCCCACAACTATCTGGCGGACTCCTCGCAGAACACCTCCAGTGCCGAGCTGATCAAGGAGCTTGGGCTTAAGGACAGCGACGCCCCCAACACCTGCGCGCTGCGGATGAGCACCATGTTCAACCGACTGGGCGGCGGGCACGAGCTGACGGTGGAAAAGGCCAAGGCCGCCGGGTTGGACAAGATGCGCGTCGGCGGTCTGTACATGCCGAAGGTGAACGACAAGGAGAGTGCAGGCACCGACGATCGGGTGCTGCTGAGCGCCAAGGAGATGTGGACCTACATTGAAAAGGAGCGTGGAAAGCCTGATCTGGTCTTCCCGCCCACCGGTCGCTACGCCAATGAAGAGGAGGCCAAAGCGGGCTCCAAGGCAGTCGAGGCCGCCATCAACGGAAAGAAAGGCTTCATCGCCTTCGACAAAATTTTTGGTTATGGCGGGTCAGGTCACATCGATCTTTTTGATGGAAACACCTTTTCAGACGGCAGCCTCTACGCCGCGCAGCAGACCAAGATCTGGTTTGTGGTGAAGTAGGGCTTAGGGGCAATCCCAGGCCAAGCCACAGGCCTCCGGAAAGCCGGGTTCTTCGGTTTCATCTTCGCAGACCATCTGCTCGACCGTGTCCACGCAGCGCTGGGCCTGATCGGGCTGGAAGAGGCAGCCCTCGGGGATCTCTGATCGGGCGGCCTGCGCCTCGCGCAGGCAGCTCACTGGATCTTCGGCGTAACAATCCTGTTTCCAGGTACAGACGGCCTCGTCCAGATCGTCGCGAAAGGCCTCTTCCGTGTAGCAGGCCAGGAGCCATACAAAAAGGATCACCGCCGCCTCCTCAGCATTGCCGCTGCGGGCAACAATAAGAGTATCGCTGCATTCCCACCGCAGCCCCCGGTGGAGCTGTAGCGAATCGGCTCCACCGTCTCGCCCGTGGCCCGCCGCAGCCAGTACTCAGAGGAGTAGCATTGCCCTGGCTCCGTCAAAACTTCACCGGAGCAAAGCGGAACTTCGCTCTCCAGGGCCCAGCTTCGTTGGATGTAGCGCTGCTGCACATTGTCGGTCGAGCCGCTGGGGTACAACATCAGATCCTGCGTCACCGCCTCCGGTGTATAGCGAAGGTGCAGTCGCGACACATAGAAGCCATAGTGTGCATCAAAGCCCAACTGATCAACCTCGGTCGTGCTTAGTGGTCCCACCGAGGTGCAGGGGTCACAGGCGCCCGAGCCCCAGCCGTACTCGGTGATCCAGGCAAAACCGCTCTGCCCCGCGAGCTGGTCCGGCTCGGCGGGAAGGCCCAAGGATTCCTCCAGCTTCTCTGCGTACCAGGTTGGCAGATCCTGTCCTTCATCCAGCATACACTCCGCTACTGGCGGTGTTGCTTCACGATAGTTCGAGATCCCCACCCGTCCGTCGGTGGGGTCGGTGAGGGTATAGACCACCAGATCCTGTACCCCCGCCGAGGAGATAGCTCCCATACGAATCGGCAGTTGGAATGCGGCATCTTCGTAGGACACTTGCAGAGGAGACAACCAGGTGGGGTCCGCGACCCGGGCCGGATCGATCTTCAGTGCCAGAAAGCGCACATCCTCTTCGATGTAGCTGTCAAAAACGGGCTGCGCACCTTCGGGAACCACAAAGCCATTGCTGTCCAGCCAGGCCAGGAGCCCCTCTGAGCCCGCGGCGCGGAGCACCCAGACGCTGTATTCTGCAAGGTCAAACTGTTCTTCTACCACCACGCCCGAATCTGGCACCCCTTCCGAGGCTGTATCCGACTCCAAGTTGTGGTTCAGGCTGAAGCTGCATCCCCCGCTGGAGCTTCCGCCGCCAAAGCCGGTATCTGCTGCTTGTGCCGCTTCGGAGATGCCGAACCAGTCATCACAGGTGTAGGCGGCCTCGCGCGGCTGGGTATAGCCCTCCAGCTTGTCGAACAGGCCCGAGGAGATCACCCGAACGTCGTCTTCGGTGATGGACGAGGGGATCGGAATCACCAAGCCGAAATCGTTCAAATCCCCCACGAAGTCGTTCCGCATTGACAGGGTGGTGCGGCCTTCCTGGCGCGCCATCACGATCACGCTGGCCTTGTTGGTCAGGGTGACGGCCGAGCCGGACACATAGGTGCCGCAAAATGCCTGCGCGGGAGAAAGTAGGGAGAGAACAAGCGAAAGCATGATTGCTCCTTCTTCGTCTTGCATAACCTTGCAGTCTTAGCCAGCAACCGGGATCTGGATGTCGCGGGGCACGGCCGGTGGGCCAGAGGCCCAGCGGCCGTTGGTCGTCTCTTTATCGTGCCCGGGTCTGAGGACAGGTTGGGTATCTCTGTCCCAAGCCCGAATTACCGACTGATCAACGGTAGGATGATGGAGGTCACCACCAGGATGCTCATCCCCACCTGTCCCTCCGCATCGGGCAGCTCGGCAAAGAAAAACCACCCGGCCAACGCGGTCAACAGGGGGCCTGCCGCCGACGTGGCAGACATCAGCGCGGCGGGAGCCAACCGGTAGGCATCCGTCATCAGGATCTGGGCGATGGTTGCGCACAAGCCCGCTCCAGCCAGTGCCGCAAGCACCGCCGGGTCGGTGGGCCAGGCCGCCCCGGTTAACAGGGCCAGGGCCACGGCGAGGATGGTGGACAGCAGCGTGAAGTAGAAGACCACGGTGATCGCCGGGTTACTGGTGGCTGCCCGTCGTATCGCCAGGTAGGCCGCCGCCGCAAAAAGGCCACTCGCGAGGCCCAAGCCCCGGCCCAGGGTATCGCTACTCATCCCCTCCACCACGGCGGCGGTTTCCCGGGGATGTGCCAACAGTCCCACCCCCACCATGGAGCCCGCGATCGCCGCCCACACCAGCGGGCGGGTGCGCTCCCCTAACAAAAATGGCGCAAGCAAGGCCACCCACAAGGCGCTGGTCTGGTTCAAAAAGGCCGCCTCGCCCACACCCACCAGCCGCAAGGCCGCAAAGTAGGACATCAGCGCCGCCGAGCCCGAAAAGCCGCGCGCCCACAGCTCCCAGCGACCGTCCCCCCACAGAAGCTGTCGGTCCCCGCGCGCCATGACCACCAGTGCCACCAGGTTCACCACGGCCCGCCACGAGCTGCTGACAAAGGTGGAGAGCCCGGGATCCAGGCGGTGTGCCAGCCCCACACAGAGCGCCATCCCCGTAAAAAAGACGGCGGCGCCCAGCATCCGCAGCACCCCTCCCCGAACCGACTGCATCTTCCGCTCTCTTTCCTGAATGAGCCCTCATTCAGCCGCGCGCGGAGCCTAACCCGGTCGGCTCTGCGCGCGGGAAGAGTCCCGAAAAGGCTCGCCATGGCCCCACCTTCGGCCGACGGGGCGCTCAGGGTGTAAAGTCGCAGACGAAGTCGGGGTCGGTCAGCGGTGGCGAAATGCTGGCGGAGAATGCAGGATCGAGCAGATCGCCGTTCCAGGCCGGGGAGGCTGCACCGGTGAGGTCCGCTGCGGCAGAGCAGCGCTGGTCGCCGTCCAGGTCGATGAAGAACAGGAGCAGCGACGTGGTGGTGTCGGAGACATAGACGGCCTCCTCCCAGGAGAAAGAGAAAGCCCCCTGCGTGATGACCGCTTCTCCCCCGAAGTCTGTGGGCAGGTCCGGATCGTGCCAGACGTGGATGACCTGTCCCTCCACATCGTCGAAGCCGGCCCCTTGGAGGCTCAGCGGGTGCACGGTGCCTGCGGGATGGAGGGCGTTGAGGAGGCAATTGTCGAGCGACTCGTAACAAAGTGGGTTTTCAGCAACACAACCCTCAAATGCCTCGCGAAGCTCCGCCCCCCAATCGCCTGCCCTCTCCAGGCAGCTTGTGGTACAGGCTTCCGTGGAGAAGCAGCCGTCCGGCGAGGGACTGGCGCAGGCCGCCGCGCAGAAGGCCGAGGGGTCGGCGCCGATGGGGGCAGAGTCGCCCGCGTTGCTGTCCTCTCCTCCGCCTTTGGCGGGCTCTCCACAGCCCAAGAAGCCCGTGTTCATCAGAATGGACGCCAGAACTGCAATTCGTGTGTGTCGCATGCCGTACCTCCAGCCTACATGTAGCGTCCCGGCGTTATTCCTGTCTATCTGAATAATCCGGGCAGTATTATTTGGTGGGACCGTATAATTGCACCGGCCGGGCCCCGTAACGCTCAGCCCGGTCGGCTCATCGCGCAGGCGAAGACCCAAAGCCCGTCGAGCTGCCCCAGCACCGGCGAGGTGCAGGAGTTACCGAATTCGGAAGGAAAGGGGCTGCGATCCCAGAGTTGTCCCTGCGGCTCGCTGCTGCCGTCGGCATTCACCCGCAGCAGCTCGGGAGGCTGGGCGCCGCCCGTGGTCTGCGCCAGTACCATCAGATGATCCGCTTCCTCCCAGCAGAACGGGACGGTAGGGCCACCCCAGGACAGCTCGGTGGGCGCATAGCTGCGGCCAGTCTCCGATCGTGCTGCCACCACCCGACCGGCGTCCTGAGTGGCGAACATCCAGGATTGTCCTTCCAAACTACAGATAGCCGGGTCTGCGAGCCCTTCCTCCTCCCACAGTGGCTCCTGCTCGGCCAGAAAGACCTGCCCATCCCACACCGCGCCCAGGATGGGGTGGGGGCCCGGCTGCTGTGCGGGATCTCCGTCGAAGGAGGTGCCAAACCACGCGGCTTCTACCTCTCCATTCGGGTTCCAGTACAGCAACGGATCGATGGCCTGCGCGTAGTCCGCACCCTCGATGGTCCACGCATGGGAGCCCCAGGTCTCCAGATCCGCGGTCACCAGCGCATAGAGTGCGTCGGAAGGCAGATCCAACCCGATGCCCTCCAGGTGCCGACGATCCAGCACCCCGGTGAAGATCATGCCCTGGTCGGTGATCAGCAGGTGCAGGCTGGATATCCCGCGTGCGATCAGCCGGTCTTCGGCCACCCAGGTCTGCCCATCGTCGCTGGTGGCGATCCGCACTTCCCACTCCGGGCCGGGGGGATCCTGCGGGTTTTCCATCAGCGGCTGCAGAGGGCCCGGATCGGTCCAAAAGTTGGGATCTTCCCAGGGAACCGCCAGCACAGGCAGCTCGCCCGTATCGCCGCTGTCGGCTGCGGACTCGTTGGGCAGGGACTCTTCCGGGGCGGTACAGGCAAGCAACAACAGCCACATCTGGGCAGTATGCACCGGGATGCCCGCCTCCCACAAGGGCAGGGTGCCCGCAGGCACCGCTTTCTGTCAGGTCTCCTGCTCCCAGTCGTCAAAGAAGGCGATTCGGCGAGTATCCAGCGAGGCGGGCCGCGCGCGCGGTCGGGCCCAATCCCGTAGCTCCTTCAGGCGGTCGTCCATGGTCACGGCCAGGGGGATGGTCTCGCGCACCGTGCGTATCAGATCCTCCTGGATCAACGAGCGGTCTGCGGCGAAGGCCCGGTACATCGCGGCCACGATCAACTGCTCCAGCTCCGCACCGGAATAGCGGTCGGTCTCCTCGGCGATGGCCAGTAGATCGAAGTTTTCCACCGAGCGGCCACGCCGCCGCAGGTGGATCTCCAGCACCTCAAGTCGCTCGTGTACATTCGGCAGGTCTACGAAAAAGATTTCGTCAAACCGTCCTTTACGCAGCAATTCAGGGGGTAGAGAGCGCACCTCGTTGGCGGTAGCCACTACAAAAACGGGAATGGTCTTTTCCTGCATCCAGGTCAGGAAGCTCCCGAAGACGCGGCCGCCGCCGGCCTCTCCAAAAAAGGCCTTCTCAATTTCGTCGATCCAGAGGATCGCGGGTGCCAGACTCTCGGCCACCCGGATAGTCTCCTTCAGGCCCTCTTCCGCCCGACCCGCAAAAAGAGCGGCAACATCCAGACGAAGCAGGGGGACGCGCCAGAGGTTTGCCACCACCTTTGCAGACAGCGACTTCCCGCAACCCTGAACTCCCAACAAAAACAGTCCCTTGGGCTCGGGCAGGCCGAAGTCCTTGGCTTTCTCCGTAAAGGCCATGTTGCGCTGGCGCAGCCACTCCTTCAGGTTTTCCATGCCGCCCAGATCCTTCAGCCCGATCTCGGGGCGTACATATTCCAGAAAGCGAGACTTCCGAATCAGTCGCTCCTTCTCTTCGATCAGCAGCTCCACGTCGCTGCTGGAAAAGCGCTTTCCGTCCACCAACACCCGGGCGTAGGCGCGCTTGATCTCCTTTTCGGAGAGGCCCAACGATGCGGTCACAAAGGACTCAAAGAGATCGGTGGAAACCTCGAGCCGTTGGCTCTTGAGCAGCAGCGCCAGCAGCTTGCCCACCTCGGCCCGGCGAGGCAGCGGCAGGTCCAGCAGCACGACGTCCTTCTCCAGCTCGGGTGGCAAGGTCACCGAGTAGGAAAGGAAGACTATCGCCTGCTTTTTGGCCTCCAGGTCCCGAATCATGTCGCGCACGCGCCGCAGCACGCGGCCGTCGGTCATCGCGGACTCGAAGTCCTCCAACAAAAATAGCGCGCTGCCTTCAATCCGCCCGATGGCCAGCAACACTCCCAGAGCATCGGTAGTCTCCGCTACTTTGTTTCCCACCGGATCGGAGAGTCCCTGGCTGGAGCGCCAGCGGTACAGCGGTAGTCCGGCTGCGCCTGCCATTCGCTCCATTCCACGTTCTACCCGTTCTTCCTCTGAAGACAACAGCCAGATCAGGGGGTAGCGGGACTGCAGCAGCGTGGGGATCCGGGCGAGCAGCTCTTCCATCAGGGCCCCTTGAGCGGTGGGTGCGCCTGCAACCAGGCCTCAATGCGTGGAAAAATCTCGGTAGTTGCGTTTTTTCCCAGTCCCAGGTCCAAATGCCCATAGGGCTCGGCAAAACCGCTGCTGGGACCCGCTAACAAAAACTCCTTCTCTCCGCCCATCGCATCGTAGTAGGGGCGTACCCAGGCGGGTGGGGCCACCTGATCGCCCTCCCCGGCGATCACCAGCGTGGGCACCTGCACGGTGCCCAGGTCGGTGAGGTAGTTTTTCTCGCCGCGGAAGTCCATAAACTCGCCACTCTGCAGCATCCGCGCAAAGTGCTTCATCTCGCCGCGTGCCAGCGGGCTCACGATGTTCCGCATCATCGGGGCGATGGTGAAGGGATCCATGTTTGCCGGGTTGTACAGGCGCTCCTGCAGCCGGCCAGGCACCAGACCCGGCGCAATGGCCGCAAAATCGGCCGCCAGGGGCGTGGCCACCCACAAAAACGCGGTGCCCCCGAGGGAAAATCCCACTTTGGCAAGACCCACCATCGGATCTCCGGTATCTACAAAGGAGGCCGGGCTCCCCACGGCGATGTTCGCAGAGAGCTGGTCTGCGCCGCCGTGGGTCATGTAGATGGCGCCCACCATGCCCCCCATCGAGTGCCCCACATAGGCCACATTTTTGTAGCCGGTGCAGGCGCGGACGTGCTTGACCGCCGCGGGCAGGTCGTAGCGGCCGTAGTCGTCGATCTTCCAACCGGCGCGCTGAGCACGCCCCTCCGGAGTGGTCATGGCCGTGCCGTGGCCGCGCAGATCCACGGCCCACACATCCCAGCCTCTCCCCACCAACCACTCGGCCAGACTGTGCTGGGGATCCAGATCCCAGAAGCTGTGGTTCGAGGAGATTCCATGCACCAGAAGTACCGGCGGCCCGCGACCAAAGTGATGATGCAAGGCGATGGTAGCATCGTCTTCCGTGATCACTTTGACGTCTTTGGCCAGGGTACACTGGGCGCCCACCACCGGCGCCTCTGCCCGGGCCAGCATCAGTCCCAACCACAGCAACATCCCGCCTCCCCGCTCCAGGCATGTAGCCCCCCGGGGGCCGACCGCCAACTCCTGCCCGCTTTCCCTCCCCACTGACCGACCGAACAGGATAGACCCTGCGGCCTGGGAGGTCGGATGTTGTCTCTGTGGTTGTGTGCATCGGCGCTGGCGGTAAGCCTGGAAGAAGCCTGGGATGCAGCCCAGAAAAACAGTCTTGATCTGTCGCTGGTTCACGAGCAGGTTGTGCAGGCGCAGGCCACCCGCTTCCAGGCTTTTGCAGCGATCCAGCCGCAGATTTCTATGACCGGCAACTATATCTTCAATGACAAGGCCACCGAGGTGGACCTGGGCTCGGGGCTTTTTGACTCCTTGCCCGAGGAATTCGCGCCTTTCTTTGAAGATGTGGAGATTCCCCCGACAGTGATCGAGCAGAAGTCCTACTTCACCTACGAGCTGCAGGTCGCTCAGCCGTTGTTGAATGGCCAGGCTCTGCCGGGGCTGCGGCTGGTGGGCCAGAACCTGAAGGCGGCGCGTGCGGAAGAGCAGGATGTACGCGGGAAGCTGCGCGGCGGTTTGGCGCGGGTGTACTATGGTCTGGTGGTGGCCCGCGAGGCCCAGAAGCTGACCGCCGAGGCCGTGGCCAATGCCTCCAAGCACGCCGAAATGGTAGAAAAGCAGCTTGCAGCAGGGTTGGCGCCGCCCAACGCCTCGCTCCAGGCACAGCTTGCGGTGGCGCGGGCCGAGCGTGAGCGGGCGAATGCGGATGCCTCGGTACAGCGGGCCGAGCAGGCTTTTGCGCTGATGACCGGTCTGGACCCCTCCACGCCGGTCAGCCTTCCCGAGACCCTGCCGCTGCCGGTGGACAGCCTGGAAGCGGCCTTAGAAGCTGCACTCTCCTCCCGGCCAGATCTGGAAGCGGCCGGCTACCGTATGAACGCGGCCGAGGCGAACCGCAACCTCTCCTATGCGGGCTGGCTGCCGGCGCTGACCGGGGTCTTCCGCCTGAACGTGAACCCCAAGACCGACTTCAACCCCGATCCCACCCGTTGGAAGCTGATCCTCAACGCGCAGTGGAACCTGTGGGATGGGGGGATGCGCATCGGGGCCAACCAGGTGGCCTCCAGCCAGTACCGGCAGGCCAGCGACGCCGAAGAGAAGGCAAGGTTGGAGGCAGAGCAGCAGGTGACCCTGGCCTGGGAAGAGTACAACCGCGCGTCGGTGGCGGTCGCGGCCGTGGAGCGCGAGGTACGGCTGGCCGAGGACAACCTGCGCCTCGCTGAGGTGGCCTACCAGGCGGGGACTCTGACCTTTCTGGACCTGGAGGACGCGCGTTTGGGCTGGAAGGCCGCACGGATGAGCCAGCTTGCGGAGCGTATGAACCGCGATCTGGCGGTGATCGATCTGATGGTGGCCATCGGCCGCTACTGAGGAAAAACCAGAAAGACCAGCCCGGAACCTTATCGGTCTCGGGCTGGTTCTTTTTTTGGCGATGAAGGAGCGCGAAGCGGACTATTCGTCCTCGTCGTCCCCACCGATGTCTTCAAAGAAGCCATCGGGATCATCCTCATCCTCATCCTCGTCGTCATCATCATCATCGTCGTCATCGTCGTCGTCATCGTCGGTCGAAGACCACTCGATGTCGCAGACCTTCTCCAACATCCGCACCATGTCGGTGCCGGTGTAGTCAAAGTCCTCTTCTCCGTCGAACTCGTCCTCCAGCACCTCGACCAGGCTGGCTTCCAGCTCGCCCGAAGACTCAAGCTTTACGATGATTTCGTCGGCATCGTCAAGCTTCATCTCTTCGGCAACCGTCTCGATGATCTGGATCACTTCCTCGGCAATGGTCTCCGCGTCTGGAGCTTGAGGCTGGGAATCGAGGTACTCATCGAGCTGCTCGATAAGGGTGACACGCATCTCGCTGGGCAGTTGAATCATCCGATGAACTCCGCCGCGCGCGTATAGCGGCACAGGCGAAAACGGGCAAGGGGGATTTTGCGGGACCGACGATTGCTGGCCGCTGCGGGCCCTATCGAATAGACGGGGGGCCTCGGAGGCGCCGTTGCATATCGTCCTCGCTTTTTCTGGGGGTCTCGACACCTCCTACCTGCTTCGTCGCTTCGTGGCGGAGGGCCATCGGGTCACGGCAATCACCGTGGATACCGGTGGTTTTCCTGAAGAGGAGCGCAATGCCATTGCGGCGCGGGCAGCGGAGCTGGGGGCAGATGCCTACCAGCTCGTGGATGCACGGCAGCGGGTGTACGCTCAGCATCTGGCCTACCTGATCAAGGGGAATATCCGCCGCGGAGGTGTCTATCCTCTGTGCGTGGGTGCCGAACGTGTGGTGCAGGCCCAGGTGATCGCCGAGCAGGCCCGCGTGTTTGGCGCCGACGCGGTGGCCCACGGGTCCACCGGGGCCGGCAACGATCAGATCCGCTTCGATGTGGCCATCCGCACGCTGCTTCCCGGTGCGCGGATTCTGACGCCCATCCGCGACGAGCGCATCACCCGCGATATCTCTGCGGCCTACCTGGCCGCGCAGGGCTTCCCCGTTTCTGCGGCCCGCAAGGACTACAGCATCAACCAGGGGCTCTGGGGCGTCACCATCGGTGGGAAAGAGACGCATGATCCCTGGCAGAACATCCCCGCCGAGGTGTGGCCCACCACGGTCGATCCGGCCAATGCCCCGGAAGGGGGCGTGGAGTTTGTACTCTCCTTCGAAAAAGGTCTGCCGGTGGGTGGCCTGGAGAAGGTGATCGAGCTGGAGCGGGTGGGTGCGGCGCATGGCGTTGGTCGGGGCTATCACCTGGGCGATACCATTTTGGGTATCAAGGGCCGCATTGCTTTTGAGGCGCCTGCAGCAGAGATTCTGCTCACTGCGCATCGGGAGCTGGAGAAGTTGGTCTTGACGCGTCTACAGTTGTCCACCAAGGACGTGCTGGCACAACAATATGGGGCACTTCTCCATGAAGGCCTGTACTTCGACCCGATCATGCGGGATATCGAGGCCTTTTTGGACTCCAGCCAGCAGGTGGTCACCGGCGACGTGCGGCTGCACCTGGAGCGTGGTCGGGTGGAAGTGCGTGGGCTGCGCAGCGCCTACAGTATGATGGACGAGCGGGTCGGCAAGTATGGAGAGGATAACAGCCTCTGGTCTGGTGCCGATGCGCGCGGTTTTGCGACGGTCTACGGTCTACAGGGTGTTCTGGCGGCGAGGGCAAGGGCGTGAAAGTACTACTGAATAAGATCACCTCGTCCACCCGCAATGCGCGCGTTGCCCGCGAGGTCATGCTCACCTCCAACATCGTTGCCAAGGAAGGCTCGGTGGTGGCGGTGCGCGCGATGGATCGCAAGACGGTCTACAACGAGGTCGAGGACATCCACGGCCGCATGGCCACCGTGAACGAAGGCGACATCATCGCCGGAGTGCTGGGGGAGCGGCGCGCTCTGCGCGGCTATACCGGCATTGTCCCTGAAAAGATCGCCGTGGGTGACACCCTGCACCTGCTGAACCTGGGTGGGGTGGTGGGTCTGTGCACCTCGGCCAACCCCGATGTGGGCCCCCCCTGCCGTGTGGAAGTATTGGGGCAGATCCTCTCCTTCCCGCGCCTGGGCGAGCGGGTGGGCGAGCCTGCCAACATCCGTACCAACGCACTGGCGCTCTCCGATCTCTTAGAAGCCAGTGTTCCCCTGGTCTATATCAGCGGAACCTGCATGAATGCAGGCAAGACCTTTGCCGCCTGTGAGATCATCCGGGGTCTCACCCGGCGGGGGCTGAAGGTGGGTGCCGCCAAGCTGACGGGTGTGAGTCTTCGGCGGGATACCCTGAAAATGGAGGATGTAGGTGCCAGTCGGGCCCTCTCCTTCACCGATGCAGGCATCGTCTCCACCCGCCCCCAAACCGCCCTGCCTGTGGCACGCGGCCTGCTGAAGGCGCTGCAGGATCCCCACGAGGGCATCAAGCTGGACGTGGTGGTGGTGGAGCTGGGCGATGGCATCATGGGTGAGTATGGCGTCCAGGAGATTTTGCGTACGCCCGACCTGATGAAGTTTGCCGCCGCACACGTCATGTGTGCGAACGATCCGGTGGGGGCCTGGGGCGCGGCCCGCTGGTTCGAAGAAGAGCTGGGAACCAAGCTGACCGTGATCTCCGGCCCCACCACCGACAACGGCGTGGGACGCGGCTTTATTGAAAACAGCCTGGGGATCCCGGCAGTCAACGCCCGCGCAGAGGGAGATCGCCTTGCCGAGGTGGTCTTTCAGGCGGTGAAAGGCCGATGATCCGCGTCGCTGTCCTGGGAGCCTCGGGCTACACCGGGGCCGAAACCCTGCGCTGGGTACTGGGCCACCCTGACCTTCAATTGGTGGGAGCGACAGCCAACAAGCACGCAGGAAAGAAGCTTTCCGCCCTTTGGCCCTCGCTGAATTGCGACATCACCCTGACGACGGAGCCTCCGTCGGCCGACGTGTATTTTCTCTGCCTGCCACATGGCGAGGCGGCGAAGCTGGCCCCTCAGCTCTCCGGAAAAATCATCGATCTATCTGGGGATCACCGGCTAAACACTGAGCAGACCCGGCACTGGTACAAGCTGGAGCGGCCGACCGAGCCCTGGCTGTACGGCCTTCCCGAGCTGGGCCACCACCGCTATACGGAGGTGGATCGCGTCGCAAATCCCGGCTGTTTTGCCACGGCCCTTGCACTGGCACTACTCCCGATGCACGGGGCTCTTCCGCCGGTGGTGAACGCGGTGGGACTGACCGGCAGCACCGGCTCGGGCGCATCTCCCACCGAGGGAACCCACCACCCCACCCGTGCCGAAAACCTGCGTCCCTACAAGGACAAAGTGCTGAAGCACCAGCACGCCCCCGAGGTGGAGAATGCCCTGGGCGGCGGCTTTCGCCTGGACTTTGTGCCCATCTCCGCGCCGTTGCGCCGGGGAATCCTGGTGACCATCCCGTTGCCGGGGGCCACGGCGGAGCGCTATCAGGATTTCTATGCGGGGAATCCGCTGGTGCGCGTCTGCGATACCGCGCCCGATACCCTCGCGGTTATGGGCTCTCCCCGCGCCGATCTGGCGGTGGTGGAGGGGGAGGATGGCCAGGCGGTGGTCTTCTGTGCCATCGACAACCTCTGTCGTGGGGCGGGTAGCCAGGCCGTGGTCAACTTGAACCTGCTGATGGGCTGGGAAGCCACCCGCGGCATGCGGCAGCTCCCGCCGGTGCCGTAGGCGACACTACGGACTTTGGCGTGCTACACTGAAGGGGTGGAGTCCCCATGCCCGCATCTCCCAAGCTGCGCCAGCTTTCGCCCGCCGTGCTGGCCGCGATCGGCCTGTCTTCGGCCTGTCGCCTGGGCCCCTGCCTGAAGTTTGCCGACCCTGACATCGGGCCCTGCCTGTCGCAGTTGGACACCGACACCGGCCGGGACGATACGGGCACCGGTCCGTGCCTCTCTCCCATCGATACCGATACGGGGCCATGCTTGGACATTGCCCCCCACTCCGACTCGCCGGGGGATTCCCGCGATAGTGTAGATTCTCGCTGGGATTCGCGCGACACCCAGGACTCGGTGATCGGTCCCTGTTTGAACATGCCGCCCGACACCGGCTGTGATAGCGGCGATAGTGGCTGTGACAGCGGCCAGCAGGCTCAGGACGGCGGAATGGCGCGGGTGTTGGATGCGGCCAAAACACAGCTTAACCAGGTGTTTACGGTTGCCGTAGATGCAGTGTTGGAGCGGCGGGTGCTACCGGAGGATGTCGCCGCACGGTTGCGGGCCCTGCGGAGCACAGAGGAGAAGCGCTGATGCCACTGCCAGAAAAGGTTCTTTCACCTATCGCTTTGGCCGCTCTGGGGCTTTCCTCTGCCTGTAGGCTGGGGCCCTGTCTGGAGATGAAGGCCTGCCTGATGATGGTGGCAGATGACTCGGGCGATTCGGACGATTCCGGGGATTCCGGGGACAGCGCAGACTCTGGCAGTGGCGACGCCCAAAAGGGCGAGCGTAGCGGGCGCAGCGCCGCACGGGTGCTGGATGTGGCAGAGGGGAGCACCGCTTTTCAGGAGGTGGTGGACAAGGTGTTGGAGCGGCGGGTGCTGCCCGAGGATGTGGCGGCCCGCCTTCACGCCGCCCGACGGGATGACCGTGTCGGTAGGTGAGGCCGACTATCAGGTTCCGCGCCTGGATTTTGAGCTTTCTTCCGGCTGTGACCACCGCTGCGGCCACTGCTACAACGTGTGGAACGCCTCTCCGGGCGATCCGCAGTTTGGCTACAAGCCCGGCCGCCCCCTCTCCACGCAGGGGCTGAAGGCCCTGATGGAGAAGGCGGTGCGCCAGAGTGGGGCGGAATACCTGTGCCTTACGGGAGGAGAACCACTTCTACGAGCCGACGCGCTGGAGATTGTCCGTCACGCCTGTGCGCTGGTGCCCACTGTGCAGCTCATCACCAACGGCAGCCATGTGCCGATGGAAACCGCTCTGGCGCTGAAGGCGGCCGGACTGCGACAGGTGCAGCTCACCCTGCTTGCGGGCACCCGAGAATTACACGACCGCTTGAAGGGCGCCGCCTGCTTTGACGACACATTGCGTGCCGCGTTGAACTTGAAGGAGGCGGGTGTTTCGGTGCAGGTGTGTTTTGTGGCCATGCACGCCAACGCGGGAGAGCTGGCGGCGGTGATGGAGCTGTGCTGTGCCCTGGGAGTTCGTAGTCTATCATACAATCGGATGTCACCCACCGGTGGTGCGGTGCATGGGGTCGAGGCCCTGATGCCTTCGGTCGAGGAGATCGAGGCGGATCTGGAGGTGTTGGAGCACCTGGGCCCGCGCTACGGCATTCGCGTGGGGACCGCAATGCCGCTGCTTCCCTGCCTGTTTTCGCTGGAGCGCTACCCGAACATCCAGTTCGGCTTCTGCTCTACCGGGACCCCGTCGCCCAATGTGGTGATCGACCCGGCAGGCAATTTACGCTCCTGCAACCTGTCCTCCAAGGTGATGGGAAACCTGGTGCAGTCGGACTGGGCCGAGCTGATGCAGAACCCCTACCCGCGTGAATTCCGTAGCAATGTGCCGGACATCTGCCGGGGCTGTGCCTACGAGCATAGCTGCCAGGGCGGCTGCAAAGAGAGCGCCTTCGCTGTCTACGGGGACCATCGCCACCCGGAGCCCCTGCTGGCCCGGAGTCTGGGCGGATGAATCCCCCTTCGGTACTGCTCCTTTCCCCGGGAGTGATCCGCTGGTCCGACCAGGATTTTGGTCTGCCACACCTGGTGGCGATGGGGACGGTTCTTCAGAAAGAGCTCGGGCTGAAGGTGCACATCCTGGACCTGGGCTACGAAGGCAGCGATCACCGGGCGCTGGCGCAGACGCTTCAATCGCTGGGCCCATTTTTGTTCATAGGACTTTCCACCTACAGCAGCTTCGACTATCGCCGCTGCCTATCGGTGGGTCGTTTTTTGAAGCAGCTCTATCCGGACACGGTGCTGGTCACCGGGGGCTACCATGCCTCTGCGCTCCCAGAGGATTTGGACTTTGAAGGCTCTCCTTTTGATGTGGTAGTGCAGGGAGAGGGGGAGCTTCCCATCCTGAAAGTGGCCCGGGCGCTCTTGGGCGGAGAGCGCCCGCAGCGCCGCTACCCCACCGAGCTGGTGCAGGAGCTGGACGAGCTGCCGCTGATGGACTGGAGCCTGCTGGATCGCTACTGGCCGCGCGCCCACTCCCTGGGAAGAAAGCTACAAATCACGCTCTCCCGTGGCTGTCCCTACCACTGCACCTTCTGCATGGAGCGCGCAAAGACCGGCTACCAGTGGCGGGCCTTCTCCCCCACCCGCGCGGTGGAGGAGCTGAAAAACCTCGCTCGGCACACCGATCTGGGTGCCTGGGTCGTCAATATTGCGGATCCTCTTTTCGGTTTTGTGCGGCGCTGGCGCAAAGAGGTGCTGGAAGGCATCCTCCAGGCCGGCCTGGTTCCCCGCCAGTTTTGGACGCTGACCCGCAGCGACGACCTGGACGAGGATGACGTGCAGTTGTTGGCAAAAGCCCGCTTTTCTATCGGCATCGGGCTGGAGAGTGGCAGCCCCACCATGCTGAAGATCATGCAGAAGGGCAACCACCCCGAGGCCTACCTGGGCGCCATCCTGCGCCTCGCCGAGCGGTCGCGGCGTTTCGGGCTGAACTGGGCGGCCAACATTATTGTGGGACATCCAGGAGAAACTCCCGAGACCATGTGGGAGACGCGGAATTTTCTGGAGGCCCTGTACCTCTCTGCCCCGGAAACCTGCGGGTGGCTTTCGGTGGACCCCTTCCGGCTGTACCCCGGCGCTCAGGTACACCAGCAGATGGCCGAGTGGGAGCAGCGCTACGGCAGTCGCTTCTACCACAAGGAGTGGTGGAAAAGTTGGTATGATGGCCCATTTCAGGCGCAGCATATTGACCCGTCAAGAGAGTTGTCCTACGAAGATCGTGTGCGTTTTTATCACGACGCATACGGGCCGTTGATGGCGGAGGTGCAGCAGCGCTTTCGGGGACAGGGCCGGAACATCGATCGGGTGTTTGAGCGCAGTCTGGCCGAGCAGCGTGCCAACCTGGACGCGGGCCAGCGGGACAAAATGATTGCCTTGGGGCGCCGGATTCAGACCGGCGGCGCTCAGTTGGAGCCGGGGCGGCCGCTGGGGCTCCAGGTGCGCGATCCGCGCGTGCGCCGTCGGGAGCAGGCGGTGGCGCGGATGTTGGAAGGTGGGCTGCTGCGTACCGAGGCGGTGCTGGAGGCACTTTTGGAGGTGGAACCCTCTGCCTTTATGCCGGAGCCGGTGGCGGAGGCGCTGCTCGCAGACCGGGTGGTGCCTGTTCCCGAGGGGGAGGCTCCCTGGGGGGTGGGGCTGTCCATGCTGGTGCGGGTACTGGAGGAGCTGGCGCTGGGCCCGGGTGAGCGCGCTGCGGACCTTTTGGCGAGAAGTGGCTATATGGCGGCACTTTTTGCAGAGCTGGTGGGGCGCAACGGCGAGGTGTTGGCGCTGGTGCCCGGCTCAGAGGTGGAGGATTGGGCGGAGAGCCTGCGGGCCTGGCCGCAGGTGCGCGTGGAGGGGCGGCAGCCGGAGCAGGCCTGGTCGATTTCCGGTCGTTTCGACGGGCTCTATCTGGGCGCGGCCCTGCCGAAGCTGTTGCCGGTGTTCCGGCACGCACTCCGTCCAGAGGGGCGAGGATGCTTTTTTGTGGGACCGCGCTTCCGAAGCCAGGATCTGCTCTGTGTCACCGCCGAGGGGGAGCGGCGGCTGGGTCGGGGGATCGTGGGGGTGCTTGGCGGGGCTGGTGGGTGGGTGCCCGCACGGGGCAGCAACGGCATGGCGCCGCGGCTGAGTTTCTCCTATTGGCCGGGGGTGGCGGCGGGTTTTCGGGTGTTTTCAGGCGTGGATCTGGGGTTGGACGCGGCCACCCAGTTTGAGGCGGGGCAGGCTGTGCCGCCCTGGGCGGCTGAGCTCGCGGAAGCCTGGAACCTCGCTCCGGGGCGACTGAGCTTGGTGGCGGAGATCCTGCGTCATCGGGAAGTGGGCAGTCTGAGGGCAGCGCTGGAGTCGCCGCCTGCCCCCCTGCGGGACGGGGCCGGGCAGGCGTTGGTGCGGGTCTTCTTGGGCGGGTTGACCGAGACTGAGGAGAGCCTTCCCGCGCTTCCCGGCCAGCTTGCGCGGGATCTGGAGCAGCTACGGGGCCTGTTGTACCGGGATCGGCAGCCGCCGCCGCTGAGGGTGCTGCATGCGCCTGCGCTGGGGCGTCGGGGGCGCGCCATGCAGGTGGGAGAGGAGCGGAGAGTGGCGGTTTCGCTTCTGGAAAAGCGGGAGCACATCGTGATGCAGGTCCTGCACGAAGAAGTACATCCGCTCACCGACCCGCTGGTGGAGGGCCCGCAGGGGGACACACGAAAGGACAGCGAAGGCTGGTCGCTGCACCAGGAGCGGGAGCAGCTTGCCGTGGCCGCCACCGAGGCCTTCCTCCTTCAAAAAGCGCCGGGTTGGATTGGTCCTTTCCGGGCCTGGGTGGAGCAGATCGGCTGATCAGGGTGCGTCGGGGTCCACGCCCAGGGCGAGGAGGCGCTGGCGGAGCTTCTCCGCGTGAGACTGAGCCAGATCTGCCCGTTGTTTCTCCATCTTGACCCGCTCCTCCATCGCTATTGCCATAGCGCGCTGTGCCGCAGCTTCTTCTTCATCGGTCCGTACTGGCACGCCTGCTTCATCCGTCAACTGGAGGATATCGTTCACAACCCGAAACCCCAACTTCATGGCTTGGATCTTGACGAAACCATCCACGCTTGGCAGGGGACGGAACTGACCATCCACATGCTCCCAGACCGTCAGCGGCTGAGGTTGGAAATAGCCCTCGGCATCAAAGACTACATAAAATGGAACGCCGATCTGTTCATAGAGCTTCCACTTCGACCCTACATCTTTCCGCCCCGTGGTGGGCGAGCAGATCTCCACCACCAGCTCGGGAACCCCATGCTCCCAGCACTTCCAGGGAGAACATGGGGACCTTTGGGCGCACATCAGATCGGGAGACACAGGCTGTTTGCTGCCCCGCTGGGGATACAGGAACATATCAAATGCGCAAAAATAGCCGCGTGCCCCCAAAAGACGCTTCGCCTGTTCAAAGAGCCGAATGGTGAGCGCTGCGTGCAACATGCCCTGACCCAACTTCGGACCCTCCTCGGGGTAGTACTCCTGCGCGTGAAGCACCATGCAACACCTCTCTTTGTATCGTAGCGCAGCCTGAACAGCAGCGCCACAGTCCCCCACCCAAACGAATCCTATCTACGACGTGACTCACCCCAGAGTCACGTCGCAAGCAGCTCCTCTACTTGCCGCCAGATCATCCGCTCAAAGGAGGCTTCATAGCCCAGCGCTTCGTAGAGAAAGATGGCCGGAAAGGGCAGCTTTCGTAGCCCCTGATCGCGCACCGCCCACAGGCGCTGGGTGGCCCGCAGCTCGCCGCCCAGAAGCACGGTCCCCCAGTGCAAGCGCCCGTCGATCACCCCCGCCAGACCGGACAGGGTGATGCCCACCACGGCGTCGTAGTCCGGCACAATTCCGGCCTCCTCCTCCACCTTTTCCCCGTCCACCCGCAGACTCCGATCCTGTGGCCCCTCCGGTCCCACCAGGCGCAGCGCCAGACGGACCGCCCTCCCCAGTCCCCAGCCTGGCCAGGCCCGCACAAGCGCAGGATAGAGCTCCTCTCTCAGCCAAAGGGCCACTGCCCGTCGCTCCGCATCGCTCACCGGTCGGGGATCGACCAGGGCCGGCAGCTCCCAGGGCAAAAACAGGCGGGGATCGGCTTCTTCCTCTACCCGCACCCAGTCGGCGTCCTCCCCCTCCCGTACGCCCCCATCCAGCTCCCACACCGCGCCCACCCGCGCTTCCCACACCTTCGCCTCCGGTCGCAGCGCCCGCAGATCCCGCGCAAACATCCCCTCGGTGCCCGGGAAGGTGCTCCGATCCTGCCAACCCCGCCCACGCGCATAGGCAAAACCAGCCGATCCCGTGATAAAGTTCTCCGCACCCGTCGCGACCGCAAGCTGTAGCTGGCGCTCCCAGTCGCGCAGCGGAAAGCCCATCGCCCCGCCCAGCACCGGCTCCACCTCATGCAGGGGCTGCCAGCGCACAATTGCCAGATCTGGAGCCCGTTTTTCACCCAGGATGGCCTGCGCCCGCCCGATCACCTCCGCCACGCGCGCCGGGCTTTGCAGCTCCGTGTCCACCTGGTTCCACAGCCAGCCCCGCTCGGAGTGCAGCATCATCCCCCACTCGACCACCTTACAAAAGGATGGGGTGGGAAGAAGGCTCAGGCCATCCAAGTGCAAGGGCTCATAATTGCGCAGAATACACACCGAAAAGCCCAAGCGCTCCGCCACCTGACCCACAAAAACATCCGGCGTCACCAGGATTGGGCTCCGCTTGCCCAGCTGCGCCAGCGAGGGCACATCGAAGTGGTCGGGGTGCCGATGGCTGACCACCACCAGATCCGGGTCCAGCTCCCGTGCAAACTGCCGCTCTGGGAAGACCCGGAAGAGTCCCTGGTGGTGGCTGCCACTCAGTTGAGGATCAAAGAGGATCCGATAGCCTTCGGCCTCCACCCAGCCCATCGCATGTCCCAGTGCTGTCCACCACATGGCTCCCGGTTAACCCGGTTCTGCCCGGCCCTAGGCCTTGGCGATGCCCCCTCCACCACGCTAAGGGGCCTACAACGGAGCCTTTGATGTCCACCCTGCTGAGCCTCTTTCTGCTGGCCTGTCCGCCCAAACAAACCGAGGTGGAGGGCGGCCGCCTGGGTGTGATTGGGGGCTACGGGGCGGTGGAAACCGTAGAGATTCGCGCTCCCGGCGTCCCTGCCGGCTATTCTGGCTTGTGGAAAGGGGATGACTCCACTGCGGTCTACCGCTTTATGGTCAACGGCGACACCCTGTTGATGCAGGCCTGGGACTCCAGCACCGGCGAGTCCTTCCGCCTCGAAAACCTGCGCTTTGATGGGACCATCCACGTTCGCACCACCATGCCCTCCACCAATTGGACGCTGGAGAACGAGTACATTCTCCAAGACGACGGGAGCATCCGCTCCCCCTACTCCGGGGCGGCCAATGGCGAGTCGTTGCTGCGGAAGACCGAGGGGTAAAGCCGACAAGGGGGCACCCCAAGCGCCCCTGGTCGGTCTAGCCGAAGAGCCCCTTCACAAAGGACTGCGGCTCAAAGTCGCGTAGATCTTCCACTTTCTCGCCGACACCCACCAGCTTCACCGGCAGGCCCAGCTCCTCGGAGATGCCCACCACCATGCCGCCCTTGGCGGTGCCGTCCAGCTTGGTGAGCACCACGCCGGTGACCGAAGCAACTTCCTGGAAAATTCGCGCCTGGCTCATTGCGTTCTGGCCCATGGTTCCGTCCAGCACCAGCAGCACTTCGTGGGGGGCGCCCGGCAGCAGCTTGCTGATCACCCGCTTAATCTTTCCTAATTCGTCCATCAGCGCCTTGTGGGCCTGCAAGCGGCCCGCCGTATCGCAGATGATCACGTCGATGTTGCGGGCCACGCCCGCACTCACCGTGTCGTGCAGCACCGCAGCGGGATCGGCGCCTTCGGGCGCAGCAATCACGTCCACCCCGGCCCGCTCCCCCCAGACCTTGAGCTGGTCGATGGCGCCCGCACGATAGGTGTCCCCAGCGCCCAGCAGTACGGATTTACCCTGCTTTTTGTAGCGAGATGCCAGCTTCCCGATGGTGGTGGTCTTCCCGGAGCCGTTCACGCCCACCACCAGGATCACCAGCGGCCCCGAGGTCGTTGTCGCGATGCGGCCGGGCCGTGCCAACAGGCGTTGTTCCAACTTTTTCTTCAGACCGCTCTCCAGCGTGGCGATGGGGGCGTCCTTGGGAACCTCCTTCCGCAGCTCCTCCAGCAGCTTCAGCGTGGTCTTGGGTCCGACATCGGCGCGGAGCAGCGCCTCCTCCAGGGCGTCAAAGGCAGAATCATCCACCTTCTCCCTGGCAAAAACTCCCGAAAAGGCCCCGGCCAGGGCCTCGCGGGTGCGCCCCAGGGCGGCAAAAAGGATGTCGGTGGGCGCCGGTGGAGCCTCTGTCCCCAGTGCCGGCATGGTGGGGCGGCGTAGAACCATAAAGATTCCCGCGAGCAGCCCCAGGACCAGGAGGCTCAGCCACAGGGTGGGGCTCGTCAGCAGCTCTTCCATGCCCTCTCCGAAGAAAAGCGAATCTACACACCACCGCGCCGCCCGTCAGCCCTAGGCGGGACCCAGCCAGCCGCTTTTGCCGCCCAGTCGCCCGGCGCGCACCAGATCGCCGACCGCCCGCAGCGCGGGGTGCAGGATCTGGTCGTCGTGCCAGAAGGGGGTGGCCGCCCGCACCGTGCTGCGGAGCTGCTCTGTGCCCAGCCCCAAGCGGGCCGGATGCCCCAGCAGGCGCTGCCGATTCTGGAAATGCCAGCCTTCCCGCCGGAAATCCAAAGCCTGCGCCGAGAGGAGCGCTTCGATGCCCACAATATCGGCCACACACTCCAGCACCCGCAAGCACAGGCGCCCGGCGATGGGGCCCATGCTGACGTGGTCTTCCTGGTGCTGCATGGTGGGGATGGTATCCACAACGGCCGGGTGGCAGAGGCCCTTACACTCGCTGGCCAGCAAGGCCGCAGTATATTGTGCCAACATAAAACCCGAGTTGAGACCGGTACCTTCGACCAGGAAGCTCGGCAGCTCCCGGTTGATGGAGCCATGGGTGAGGCGGAAGGAGCGGCGCTCGGACTGAGTGGCCGCCTGGGTCAGCGCGATGCGCAGGTAGTCCATGGCCAACGCCACGGGAGCGCCATGAAAATTACCAGTTTCTACGATACCTTCTTCTTCCGAGAACCACAGTGGGTTGTCGCAAGCGCCATTGAGTTCGCGGCCGACCACCTCTTTGCAGTGGGCCCAGGCATCCCGGGCGGCACCGATCACTGCGGGTGCGGCGCGTAGCGAAAAAGCGTCGGGTGGACGGTGCTCCTCCCACAGCTCGCTGCCCTCCAAAAGCTCCCGTAGACGCTCGGCCGTCCGCATTGCGCCGGGCTGCCCCCGGTGCTGCTGCGCCGCGGCCGACAGGCAGCGCAGGTCGGCCCGAAGCGCTTCCATGCTCATGGCACAGGCACTTTCAAGCGCAAGAAGCAGGGTTTCAGCCTGCTCTATTGCCACTGCCGCCAAGGCCACCGTCAGGGTTGCGCCGTTGATCAGCGACAGGGCCTCTTTGGGGGTGGGGTCGAAGGCGGGCAAAGGAGAGGAGGAATGCCGCTCTCCACCGATGATCACCGCGCCTCCCAAGCCGCAGAGCACCCGGGCCACATGGGCCAGCGGCGCCAGATCCCCGGCTGCGCCCACCGAGCCTTGGGAGGGAACAATGGGTGTTACGCCCTCATTCAGCAGCGCGCAGAGTGCATCCACCAGCTCGGGCCGCACGCCGGAAGCCCCGTGCGCCAGCACATTGGCGCGGCAGAGGATCATGGCCCGCACATAGGGCACCGGCAGGGGCTCCCCCACCCCCGCACAATGTCCGAGGATAAAGCTGCGTGCCAGACCCTCCGCACCCGGCCGAACGTCGCCCAACAGGTAGCTGCGCTTCTGGTCCAGCACATTGGGGGCGTTGGCAAAAACCGCCACCGAGCTCAACATGGCGGCACGCGCCTCGTCGGCCAGCTCCACCCGGGCCCCCAAGGCCACCGCCACCACATCCGCCGTGCTGAGATCCCGTCCGGTCAGGCGCATGGCCCCTCCAACCCTTCTTCGATGAGCCGCGCAATGGCCTCGATCTGCTCTGAAGCCACACCTTCTTCCGGTATTTTTGCCAGGCGCTCCAGGGCCCAGGCTGCGCCAAGGCCCAAACGAACGCCCGGGTCCTCCTGCTGCCGAAAATGCAGGGCGCGGGCGGCACAAAGCAGCTCAACCGCCACCACGCGGCGGCTGTTCTGCACCACCTCCCGCAGGCGCCAGGCGGCGGTGGTGCTCATGGCCACATGGTCCTCCTGATCCTCGCAGGTGGGGATGGAGTCCGCCGAAGCGGGCCAACAAAGGGCTTTGTTCTCGGAGACCAGCGCGGCCGCCGCGGTCTGCGGAACGATCATGCCCAAGTCCGGGCGGTCCTGCCCAACCAGAGCGGGCGGCAAACGTTGGGAAAGACTGCCCGTGGTCAGGCGGTACAGGCGACGCTCGGACAGAGAGCCCAGCTCGGCCACCGCCAGCTTCAGGGCGTCCGCGGCCATGCCCACCGGCTCGCCGTGGAAGAGCCCGGCCGAGAAGGCACCCAGATCGTCCCCCTCGTCTACAAAAACCGGATTATCGGTCACAGCGTTCACCTCTACAGCAAGCTGCTGTCCGGTGAAGTCCAGGAAGTCGCGCACCGACCCCAGCACAACCGGTGTACAACGTAGAGAATATGCGTCCTGCACCTTGGGCGTGGAGTCTACGAGGCTGCTGCCCTGCAGGAGCGACATCAGGCGCGCCGCGCAGGCCAGGGCCCCGGTGTAAGGGCGGAGGGCATGGACCGAGGGGTGGAAGGCCCGGCTGACGCCGCGCAGGGCCTCGATGCTCATGGCTGCCGCCAGCTCAGCCGTGTGCAGCAATTTTGCCGCATCGATCCAGGTAAGGACGCTGATCGCGGTGGTGAGCTGAGCGCCGTTGCTCATCGCCAGTCCATCTTTGGCCTGCGTCTCCAGCGTGGGAATTCCCGCCTTCGCCATGGCTTCTGGCCCACTGTAGATGCGGCCCTGGTACTCCGCCTCTCCCCCCTCCCCAAAAAGCACCAGCCCCAGGTGCGAAAGCGGCGCCAGATCCCCCGAGCTGCCGCAGCTTCCCTGCTGGGGAATTACCGGATGGACGCCTTTTTCCAGCATGGCCAACAGCGTGAGGACCAGCTCCGGGCGGCAGCCACTGGCCCCCTGTGCCAGGGCGTTTGCGCGCAAAAGCATGGTTGCCCGTACCACATCTGTTGGGCAGGGCTTGCCCACGCCTGCGGCATGGGAGCGGATCAGGTTGCGGGAGAGGGCGGCACTTTGCTCGGGCTCGATAAAGGTAGAGGCGAGGCTGCCAAAACCGGTGCTGACCCCGTAGATGGGGCGGCGCTCGTGGAGCACCTTGCGCACCCAGCCGCAGGAGCGCTCCATTTTCAGGGTGCCTTCCTCGGAAAGTGTAGGAAGAAGCGGACCTCGCGCCACATCGGCCACCTGCTGGAGGCTCAGCCGGTGGGCACCAAGGGGAAGGGCGTCGTGCGCAGCAAGCATGGCTGCCCCTGTAACCCGGCACCACGGGCAGGAGCGGAGGTTGCATTCGGGAGCTTTTGTTACCCGCCCGGGCCGCGGCTGAGCTTGCGGTGCTCCCTACCATGCGATAGAGCCTTCTCTACCAAATGGTAGAGAACCGTGAACCAACCGGAAAGTGAAGCGCGCTCCGCCGAAGATCCCGTCCCCGAGAAGATCCTGCGGGCAGCGAGCGAGGCTTTTGCGGCGCGTGGCTACGATGGCACATCGATCCAGGCGGTGGCCGAGGCCGCCGGCATCACCCGACCTACCATCATTTATCATTTTCACAGCAAAGAAGGGCTGCGGGATGCGGTGCTGGAGCGGGTGCTGCGGCACTGGAGCGAAGATCTGCCGCGGATGTTGGCGGCGGCGCGGCAGGGACCGCGCCTGGATGCGCTTCTGGGGGCGCTGACTGGCTTTTTCCGCACTCAGCCGGCCCTGGCACGCCTGGTGCTGCGCGAGGCGCTGGATCGCCCGGAGCGCCTGAGGGAGCTGCTGCGGGTCCACCTGCAGCCGTGGACGGGCCTGCTGGTGGATGCCATCCGGGTGGGCCAGCAGGGCGGTTGGCTGAAAGCGGGGGTGGACCCGGAGTCTTTTGTCGTGCTTCTGGTGGCGAGTACGGTGGGGATGGTGGCGGTGGGTGAAGCCGCCTCCGCCCTGGTTCCCGGAGAGCCCGCCTTGGAGGCACAGGAAGTTGAGTTGAGCCGGATTGCACGCAGTACGCTGTTGGGGGAGGTCGCATGAAGAACTTTTTCGATGACAACGAAGATATCAAGTGGTACCTGGAAAAAGGGATTGACTGGGACCCCATCGTTCGACTGACCGAATACGACATGCAGGCACCGGATGCCCCGGCCACGGTCGAAGAAGCCGTGGCGAATTACCGGGATATTCTGGATGCGGTGGGCGGCTTTGTGGCGGAGACGGTGGCGCCGCGCTGGGCAGAGCTGGATGCAGGCCATCCGCACCTGCGCGGGGAAGAGGTGGAGGAGGCCGAGGTGGTGCGCGAGCTCACCGAAGGCCTCGGGCAGATGGGCCTTTTTGGACTGTGTGTGCCACGGGAGCTGGGGGGCACCAACATGCCGCTGATCCTCTTTCAGCTCACCCAGGAGCTGATCGCGCGGGCGGACACCAGCCTGTGCGCCCATGTGGGTTTTCACGGCGGCATCGCGATGGCGGGCCTGCTGTACTCGGTGCTGGAAGGCACGACCTCCTTCACCGAAAATCCGCCGCGAATTTTGAAAACCCGCTTTCAGGAGATGGTGGAAGAGATCGTGGCCGGGAAGGCCTGGGGCAGCATGGACATCACCGAGCCCGGCGCGGGCAGCGACATGGCTGCGCTTACGACGCGGGGCGTGCAGCGGCCGGATGGTTCCTGGGTGGTGAGCGGGCAGAAGATCTTCATCACTTCAGGGCATGGAAGGTGGCATTTTGTCATCGCGCGCACCGAGGATGCCAAGGGTGAGGACGCCTTCGGCGGGCTGAAGGGGCTGTCACTCTTCCTGGTGCCCGCCTGGGACTGGGGTCCGAACGGGGAGAAAATCTGGAAAGCGCGCTTTGCAGGCGTAGAGCAGAAGCTGGGCCACGCCGCATCGGCCACGGTGACCATCGTCTTTGAAGAGAGCCCGGCGCTGCTGGTGGGCGAGCGGGGCAAGGGCTTTTCGCAGATGCTGGTGTTGATGAACAATGCCAGGATCGGGGTGGCTTTTGAGAGCCTGGGAGTGGCCGAGGCGGCATGGCGCGCGGCCAAGGACTACGCCGCCCAGCGCCCGAGTATGGGCAAAACCATCGACCGGCACGAGATGATCGCCGAGATCCTGGAGGGGATGCAGACCGACATCCAGGCCATCCGGGCGATGGGCATCGAAGCGGCGTGGAACGAGGAGATGGCCCAGAAGATTGAGTTGGCCCTTCGCTTTTTGCCGATGGATGCCGCCCGCCGCGAGTCCCTTCTGCGCCAGCAGGCCCGCTGCCGCCGGCGCTCCCGGGAGCTTACACCGGTACTCAAGTGGTTTGCGTCTGAGCGCTGTGTGGACATCGCCCGAAAGAGCATTCAGGTGCATGGGGGAAGCGGCTATATCCGCGAAACCGGCGTGGAGAAACTGTTGCGGGATGCGATGGTCTTTCCGATCTACGAAGGCACCAGCCAGATCCAGGCCTTGATGGCGATGAAGGACAACCTTTTGGGGGTGTTGAAGGCGCCAGGGCCCTTCTTTGCGCAGCTTGCCGCTGCGCGCACCGGCAGTCTGGGCAGTGGCCCGCAGGCGCGGGTGGTGGGGCTGCGCTACAACGTATTGTCGGCGATCTCCTTCCTGATCCGCAAGCTCGCGGGTAGCAAGTTCTCCGAGCTTCCCCTGAGCCAACCGGGGATCTGGAAGTCCTGGCTGCAAAAGTGGGACCCCAAGCGGGACTTTGCCCTGGCCATGCTGCACGCCGAGCGGCTGATCAGCCTTCTGGCGGATGCGCAGATTGGCGAGATTCTGCTGGAGCAAAGCAAGAAAGATCCCAAGCGTGCCGAGCTGTTGGAGCGCTGGTTGGAGAAGGCGGAGCCCCGCTCTGCTGCCACCCTTCAGGAAATTTATCGCACCGGACCTCGCCTTCTTGCCAAGTTGGAGTCGCACAATGGCTGATCGCCTTCTCTCCCTCTCCGGTTCTTCGCCCGCGCGTCGGGTTGCGAAGATGATTGGAGTCTCCTTGCCACCCGGTCTGGAGCGCGACTCCGGCCCCTGGAAAGAGCAGAGTCTTGCCGGACGTTCCGTGGATGTGCTGTTGGGCGCTTCGGCAGCCTTGGGAGCGCCCTTGGCTGCGGCCCTGGCGCGCCTGGGGGCGACGGTGGGCGTGGTGGGCGACCTGGCTCCCTTCCAGGCCGCCGGGGAGGCCTGGGCCCGCCCCACACTACCGGAGCCCACGGCGAGTCCCTATGGCATTGTCCTGGATGCCACCGGCATCCGAACGGTGGAGGAGCTTCGTTTTGTGCACGAAGCCCTGGCCCCTCGCCTGGGCCGGCTGGCCCGCTGTGGCCGGGTGATCTTTCTGAACCGTCCGGCGACGGGAACAGCGACCGATCAAGCGGTACAATGGGCCATCGATGGCATCACCCGCAGCCTGGCCCGGGAGCTGGGGCGCAGCGGCGCCACCGCCAACCGCATCGAGGTGCCCCCGGGCTGCGAGGAGCAGCTCCTGCCGGTGCTGGCCTTTCTGATGAGCCCGAGAAGCGCCTACGTCAGCGGGCAACCTTGGAAGATGTCAGGCTATCTACCGTCGTTGTTTGCACCCACGCGCCCTCTGGATGGTCGTCTTGCGCTGGTGACCGGCGCGGCACGCGGCATCGGGGCGGCCACCGCGCGCACACTGGCGCGCGAGGGTGCCAAAGTGTATGTCCATGACCACCCCTCTGCAAAGGAGGCGGTAGAGGCACTCGCGGCCGAGCTGAATGGGGTGCCGGTGCTGGGCGACCTGGCGACACCGGAAGGGAGAAAGGTGGTGATTGACGTGGGGCCGCTGGACATCCTGGTTCAGAATGCGGGGGTCACGCGGGACAAGACGCTGGGGAGGATGGACCCGGCTCTCTGGGATCTTGTTCTTTCGGTCAACCTTTCGGCGGTGTTGGAGCTGGCGGAGAAGGTGGAGCTGCGGAAAGGCGGCGCGATGGTCTGCCTCTCCTCCATCGGCGGTATCGGTGGGAATGTGGGTCAGACCAACTATGCAGCTACGAAAGCAGGTATTATCGGGCTGGTCGAGGCATTGGCAGGCCCCTGGTCCGAGCGCGGGATCGCCGTGAGTGCGGTGGCTCCGGGCTTCATCGAAACAAAAATGACCGAGGCGATCCCCTTCGCCACCCGGGAGGTGGCCCGGCGCCTGTGCAACCTGTCGCAGGGGGGCCAGCCGGAAGATATCGCCGAAGTGCTGACCTTTCTCGCCAGCCCCAGCGGGCGTGCCCTGAGCGGCCGCGTGCTCCGGGTCTGTGGCGGTAACCTGTTGGGGGCTTGACATGTCAAAAGCAATGATCTGCGGTGGCGGCCGGATTCCTTTCCTGCGTGCCTTCAGCGACTACACCGAACTGGACACCATCGCCCTGGGGGCGGCCGCCGCGCGCGGCGCGCTGGAGCGCACTGGACTGCGCGCCGAGGACCTGGACGCGATCCTGTGGGGAGGGGTGATCCTGCCGCCGACCGCGCCCAATGTGGGTCGCGAGCTGGCACTGGAGCTGCGCCTACCTCCTCGGAGTCCCGCGCACACGGTGACCCGCGCCTGTGCGAGTGGGCTCCAGGCGATCACCGATGCGGTGGCGATGGTGGAGCGGGGAGAGGCGGAGGTGGTGCTGGCGGGCGGCTCGGACTCCACCAGCAATGCGGCGCTCACGATGCCGGAGACGCTGATCCGGAAAGTGGGGCCGGTCGTCATGGGGAAGAAGGCGGGTTTTGGAGACTACCTGGGTCTGGCGGCCCGGCTATCGATCGGCAAGGATCTGCTGCCGCGGCAGCCACGGGTGGCCGAGCGCTCCACCGGGCAATTGATGGGCGAAGCCGCCGAGGACATGGCGCAACGCCACGGGATCAGCCGGGCGGCGCAGGACGCCTTTGCGGTGGAGAGCCACCACCGTGCGGCCCGAGCCTGGGACAGCGGAAAGTTGGCGAAAGAGGTGGTTGGAATATCGCTTCCCGATGGGCGTCGTATCGAGCGGGACGGAAATGTACGCGGGGATACAGATGTGGAGAAGATGGGCAAACTCCGCCCGGTTTTCGCGAAGAACGGTACCATCACTGCCGGCAGCAGCTCGCCGCTGACCGATGGCGCCGCGGCGGTGATCATCGCCTCGGAGGAGGCGGCAAGGCGCCTCGGCCTCCAACCGCTCGCCTTCTTCCGAAGCTGGGCCTATGTCGGGGTGGACCCCGCGGATCAGCTCCTGATCGGGCCTGCACTTGCGATGCCCAAGGCGCTCCAGCGGGCGGGGCTGAGCCTTGGCGAGCTGGACCGGGTGGAGATCCACGAGGCATTTTCGGCGGTGGTACTTTGTATCCGCAAAGCCCTGGCCAGCGATGCCTTTGCGCGGGAGCGCCTGGGGCTTGACCGTGCGGTGGGCGAGATTGCCGATGAGAAGCTGAATGTAAACGGCGGTGCCGTCGCCATCGGGCATCCCTTCGGTGCGACCGGGGCCCGGATGGTGCTGAACATGGCACACGAGCTTCGTGGCGGCGGCCGGGGGGTGATGGGCATCTGTGCGGCCGGCGGCTTGGGTGCGGCGGCGGTGTTGGAAGGAGTCGGCTGAAGGGCCGCCTTCTCAGAGGCCGGAGAGGGTCCGTAACAGAATCGAACGGTTCTTTGTGGAGATTCCCTTCAGCTCAGAACGGAGCAGGATTGCAAGCAATAGGGTGTCTTGCGCCTGCCCCATTTCGTTCTCGTCGATAAAGTCCACCTCGCAGGTTTCCACCACCTTCTTCACCCGGCCGGAAGGCCCCAGGGTGGCAGCCTCGGCGAGCATGGCCGTGCCGCCGGGGCAGGCCTTCTCCCAGGCTTGGGGGTCTTCCGTCACGGTCTTCATGGCCACCACCGTGCGCATCTCGGGTGGCAGGCGGGGCACGTCGGTGAAGCTCTTTTTCAGAGACGGGGGCAGGGTGCAGGACTCCACCAGGCCTTGGGCTACCAACGCGACCCGTTGGGGTTTGGAGGTCACTTCGATCGCACTGATCACTTTGTCGATCTGTGCACTTTTGCAGGGACCGGACTCACCACATGCGAGCAGAAGGGCGAATAGCCACATGGTTCACTCCGTACGGCTGGGCACTGAAGCGGCGATCAGAAACTGCCCTGCCCAATAGGTCAGGATGATCAGCGGGGGGGCGTAGGAAAGGGGAAGGAGAAACTTGTTGATGGCGATCACGGAGTCGGAAAAGGCGAAGATGTAGGCGCCGATCATCCCCAACGTGTTGCCCCAGGCCGTGGCCCGCCAGGCCATCGTGCCGATCACCAGCCCATAGACCGCGATGGGCCCGGCGAAGGCGCCCGCTCCGGGCAGCACCAGGCTCAACAGGGCGGCGATGTAGACCAGCGGTGCCAGCGCGGCGAGTGGGGAAAGTGCGCGTTCTTCACGCCAAAACGCGACCACGTAGAACAGATGGCCGATCAGAAAGGCCACGAGGCCGGGCAGAAAATGGCCCAGCTCCAGGACGATGTCCCCCACCGCCCCCAACGCCAGCCCGATCCCCACGGTACGCCCCATCCGTCCTCGTCCCCAAACCGAGATTGCGAGCACCACCACCGGAATCGCCTTGGATGCCAACTTCAAATCGGCATTCCCGGTGATCATCCCGATGAAAAAGAGGCCCACCCCCAGCAAAAACCATGGCAGCAGTCCCTTCGGCATCCTCTCTCCCGGAAATGGGGTACCATTTTCTGAGCGGGCTTTGGGGGGTTGACAGGATTTTGATGTGGGGGCTTTGGGGCTCAGCTACACCCGCTCGTCGCCCCACAGGTCACGCACTTGAGGCATGTCCCATTGCGCACCATGGTCATCGCGCCACAGTCCGGGCACGCCTCCCCTTCGTAGCCCATGGCCTTGGCATCGCGGATAAGCTGTGCTTTACCAGAGATCATGCGCACATGAGAGGTCTGGGACTCACCCACATGCAGTCCGTTGCGGCTGTTGCCATTGGTGTAGGTGCCGTTGGTCACCACCGCAGCGGGTAGAGGCGCCGGTGTGGCTGCGGGCAAGGTGGCCACAATGGGCGGTACCGCGGGCGGCTTGGCGCCGTAGGCCGCCAAACCGGCCAGAGGACCCACGTCGGTGCCCAGGGTGGTGGGATCGGTGAAGTATTCCTCTTCCTCCTCCCAGCTTGGCTCGTCGCCCGCATTGTGGAGCGCGTCGTGGCGGGTGGCCTCCTGCGCCACATGGGCCAGCTCGTGGCGGCCCAGGTAGTTCACCGCCAGCTCGCGGAACATATAGTCAATGATGGATGTCGCCATCTTGATGCGGTCGTGACCCTGTACAATCCCGTTCGGCTCGAAGCGCGTGAACAAAAATTGCTCGACGAACTTCTCCAATGGGACGCCATGCTGGAGGCCAATGGAGATCGCAATCGCAAAGCAGTTCATCAGGCTGCGGTAGGCCGCGCCCTCTTTGTGCATGTCGATGAAGATCTCGCCCAGGGTGCCATCGTCGTACTCGCCGGTGCGGAGAAAGACTTTGTGGCCACCAATAACGGCTTTCTGGGTGTAGCCACGGCGACGATCCGGGAGACGCCGGCGCCGTGCCAGATAGCGGACCAGCACCTTCTCGGCCACATAGACCGCACGCTCGCCATCGGGGCGATCGAAGACGCCCGGTTCATCCTCTTCCACTGCCGAGAAGACGTCTTCGGCGGCGCCCGTGGACAGCGGCTGCGACAGCTTGGAGCCGTCCCGGTACAGCGCGATGGCCTTCAGGCCCAGGCGCCAGGCCAGGAGGTAGGCCGCCTTGATGTCCTCGACCGTCGCCTCGTTGGGCATGTTGATGGTCTTGGAGATGGCACCGGAGATGAAGGGCTGGCAGGAGGCCATCATGCGGATGTGGGCCTCCGCGGAAATGTAGCGCTGACCGATACGTCCACAGCGGTTGGCACAATCAAAAACGGGGATGTGCTCGGCGCTGAGGCCCGGCGCTCCTTCCAGCGTCATGGTCCCACAGGCGTAGGCATTGGCGGCTTCGATTTCTGGGGTATCAAAGCCAATCGCCCGGAGCAAATTGAATGAGGGCTCACTCAGTTGCTCGGCGCTCAGGCCCAGGATGTCCTTGCAGAAACTGTCTCCAAGCGAATAGCGATTGAAGACAAACTTGATATCAAAGGCGCCCGCAAGCTGCTTCTCCAGCTTGGCGATGGTGCCATCGTCAAAACCCTTGGCCTTCAGGCTCTCGTGGTTCACGAAGGGCGCACCCTTCAGGGTGGCGCGACCGCGGGCGTAGTCCACGATGTCCTGGATACGGGTCTCCCCGTAGCCCATCTTGCGAAGGGCAGGAACAACGGACTCATTCACAATCTTGAAGTAGCCGCCGCCCGCGAGTTTCTTGAACTTGACCAGCGCAAAGTCGGGCTCAATGCCGGTGGTGTCGCAGTCCATCACCAGCCCGATGGTGCCGGTGGGTGCGATCACCGTCACCTGTGCATTGCGGTAGCCGTGCTTCTCACCCAGCTCCAACGCCGCATCCCAAGCCTTACGGGCTGCCCACAGCATGGCCGGGGGCGCCTTCTCCGGTGCCAGTCCCACCGGCCGCACCGCGAGGTTCTCGTACTCGTAGGAACCGGCGTTGTAGGCCGCACGGCGGTGGTTGCGGATCACCCGCAGCATCGCATTGCGGTTCTTGGCGTAGCTGGGAAAAGGACCCTTCTCCGCTGCCATCAGCGCGGAAGCCGCATAGGACTCGCCGGTCAGGATGGCGGTGAGCGCCCCGCAGATAGAGCGGGACTCAGGGGAGTCGTAGGGGATGCCCATCACCATCAGCAGTGCGCCCAGGTTGGCATAGCCCAGACCCAGCGTGCGGAAGTCATAGGAAAGACGCGCAATTTCCTTGCTCGGATACTGCGCCATGCCCACCGAAATCTCCAGCACCATCGTCCACAGGTGGATGGCGTGCTTGTAGGCGTCCAGGTCGAAGCTGCCGGCGGCCACGTCATAGAGCCGCATCAGGTTCAGCGATGCGAGGTTGCAGGCGGTGTCGTCCAGGAACATGTACTCGGAGCATGGATTGCTCGCGTTGATCCGACCATCTTCGGGGCAGGTGTGCCAGTCGTTGATGGTGGAGTCGTACTGCACCCCGGGATCGGCACAGGCCCATGCGGCCAGAGCCACGGCGTCCCACAGCTTGCGGGCGGGCAGGGAGCGGGAGAGCTTGCCGTCATAGCGACGCTTGAGCTGCCACTCTTCGTCCCGCAGCATCGCATCCATAAAGGTATTGGGGATGCGGACGGAGTTGTTGGAGTTCTGGCCGGCCACCGTGCCGTAGGCTTCGCCATCCCAGTCGGTGTCGTAGGTGGGGAATTCTACGCCGGTAAAGCCCTGCTTGGCGAGCTGCAGGGTGCGGAGGGTGTAGTTGTCAGACACGCCGGCGTTGCGGGCGTTACGGATGGCCACCCGCAGGCGTGCGTTGTGGCGCGGCTCAAAGCGACGGGCGCCGTCCAGCTCCTCGGTGGGGGCGCATGCCAGAAAGATGGCGTTCAACGCCTTCTGGATGGCCCGGGAGCCGGTGACCAACGAGGCCACTTTCTGCTCTTCGGTGGCCTTCCACTCCACAAACTTCAGCACGTCGGGATGGTCCATGTCCAGGCAGACCATCTTGGCGGCGCGCCGGGTGGTGCCGCCGCTCTTGATCGCGCCGGCCGCGCGGTCGCCGATGCGGAGAAAGCTCATCAGGCCGGAGCTGCGTCCGCCACCCGAAAGAGGCTCGTTCTCCCCACGGATCCGGCTGAAATTGGTGCCGGTGCCGGAGCCGTACTTGAACAGGCGGGCCTCGCGCACCCACAGGTCCATGATCCCGCCGTCGTTCACCAGATCATCGCTTACGGACTGGATAAAGCAGGCATGAGGCTGGGGCCGCGCGTAGGAGGAGGCCGAAGCGACCACGTCGTTGGTCTTTTCGTCCACGTAGTAGTGGCCCTGGGCAGGCCCGTCGATGCCATAGGAATAGTGGAGCCCGGTATTGAACCATTGCGGAGAGTTCGGCGCGCATAGCTGCGCGGCGAGCATGTAGCGGTGCTCGTCGTAGAAGGCCTTGGCGTCCTCCTCCTCTGTAAAAAGACCCTGCTTCCAGCCCCAATAGGTCCAGCAGCCCGCAAGCCGGTCGAAGACCTGGCGCGCATCCCGCTCGGGCCCGCGCTTGGCACCTTCGGCTGGACGGCGTGCCCACAGCCACTCGGGCACCCCCTCCTCCTTCACACTCTCCGTGGCCGTTGGAACGGCTGCTTTCCGGAAGTACTTCTGCGCCAGGATGTCGACGGCCACCTGCGACCAGGTGGAGGGTACTTTCACATCATCGGCTTCAAAAACCAGGGAACCATCGGGGTTCCGGATCTCCGAGCGTCGGGAGGCCCACTCAAAAGCGGCATAGGGAGAGGCGCCAGCGGTGGTAAAGCGACGAGGGACGCGCATGCGGAGGGGCTCCAGGAGGGCTTTGGGGCGGTAGTGGAAGAAAAAGCGGGGCCCTTTCGGTGCGTAAACACCAAAAAAGCAAAAATCCAGGTAAATCCACAGGGGGGCGGGATCAGGTGCCCCCGGGGACGGCACCATCTATACGGCCGCTCGACCGCCGGCAACCGCCAACCACTATATCTTGTGGCTCAGGTTGTCCCCAACTACCAGATATATGTCCCCAGCTTATCCATAGGCACGGAGGAACTTATCCACAGGTTATGCATAAGCATAAGAACGGATCAGCGAAAGGAGTAGGGAGAAGGCGGCGTAGTCAGCAGGAAGGCGTAGTCCTCCGGTCGGTCGGTGGGGGGAGGAAGGGAGCCAAGCTGGAGCTGGTGTACCCTGGAGCCGTCCAGCAGGGAGACAAAGTAGGATACGACCCCCAAAGATGCTCCGCCAAGGGTGACAAAACGCCAGGTCAGGGCGGTCTGATCGTCGCCCGCGATGGTGGCCTGATCGCCCACGAGGCTGCCGCTGACCGCGACCGCAATTCCCGCCGCCTGGGTGCCCGCGTAGACGGTGCCCCGGACGGGTTTTCCGTGTGTGTAGAGGCCAACCCCAAATGGCATGACCAGGGTCCAGCCCGGGCCGGCCATCGCAGTGGAGAGCAGAAGAGACAGCATGTACACCTCGACCAGAAGGGAATATCCTGTAGGCAGGGCTGCGGCCCGAAGGAGCGGGCGTGGAGAAACCATCCGAGCTGGAGCAGGGCATCGAGGCGCTGGGGCGCACGTTGACCGGAGTGACGGCGCGCTTTCTGGGCCCCAAGGCGGTGGGAATGGAGGAGGTCCCGGCAGACCCCGCGCTGGGGGTGGACGCGGATAAGGCTGTTTCCGAGGCGGGAGTTGTGTTGGGGCGCCTGCTTCATGCGGCGGGAGAGGGGCTGAAGGAGCACCCGCTGGAGCCGCTGGACGCGGTGCGCGTGGCGCAGGCCCATGTGGAAGACCCCGTAGAGGGGAAAAATGGCTGGTCCCCCTTGGTGACGGGCCTCGGGGACCTGGGGGGTGGAATTTTTAAGGTTGCGGAAGGGGTTTTGGATGTGGTGGCCCCTCGGAAGCCCAAAGATGGCGCTTGATGTCTTTGTCACCGGTACGGATACCGGTGTAGGAAAGACCGTTGTTTCCGCATCGCTGGCCGCGCTGTGGCGCGGGCAGGGGCGGCGGCCGAGTGCGCTGAAGCCGGTCGCGTCGGGTGTGGAAGGTGTGGGAGAGGACGCGGCGCTCTTGGGGCTGGGGGCGGGGCACCAGCCGCGCAGCTACTATAGCTTGAAAGCTCCTCTTTCGCCGCATCGGGCGGCCCGGATGGAGGGGGTGGTGCTGGATCGGGGGGCGCTGACCGCCTGGGTGAAAAAGCAGCCCGGACCTCGCATTGTGGAAGGGGTGGGTGGCTGGGAGGTGCCTTTGGGCGGCTTCCGGGTTTCAGACTGGGCGGTAGACCTGGGTTTTCCGGTGTTGGTGGTCGCGCCCAACCGGCTGGGGGTGCTGAACCAGAGCCTGCTGACGGTGGAGGCGGTGCAACGGCGGGGGCTGAGGGTGGTGGGGCTGGTGCTGGTCCGGCAGGCGCTTCCGGATTCCTCGGCGGCGGGCAATCTGGAGGATCTCCGGGAGTTGCTGCCTTCCGTTTCGGTCGTTGAATTTCCATTTTTGGCTGGCTTGGGCGCGCCCTCTCTGGAGGAAGGAGGCCGCATTCTGGCCACTTTTCT
Organism: Alphaproteobacteria bacterium; assembly: GCA_040376425.1. Lineage (GTDB taxonomy): Bacteria > Myxococcota_A > UBA796 > UBA796 > SXON01 > CAITDR01. The sequence continues at coordinate 77,427 of JBEIQS010000003.1, forward strand.
GGGGGACGACCGATGGCTGTGAGTCCCCTGCAGGATCCGGGCCCGCTGGAATTCGAGGCGACCTTGCTTCGATCCGATTCTTCGGGGGCGGCCTGCTTTGTGGACTTTCCCTGGAACCTGAAGGAAACCTACGGGAAAGGCAACCTTGTGCCGGTGCGGGTGCTGTGGGATGGTCGGGTGGAGTACCAGGGCAGCTTGGCGATGATGGGCGGGGACTGTGCGATGCTGCTCTGCCGGAAAGATGTGGTGGCGAAGCTGGGGAAAAAGGCGGGCGATCGGGTACATGTCCGGGTGGTGTTGGACACGACCCCGCGCGAGGTGGAGCTGCCGGAGGACCTGCGGGCAGCGATGGACGAGGCGACGCTGGCGAGCTGGGAGACGCTCTCGGTCTCCTGCAAACGCGAATATGTAATGTGGATTACAGAAGCGAATCGGGCGGAGACGCGGCAGCGTCGGGTGGCGCAGGCCCTTCCCCTGATCGCGGAGCGGCGGAAGCTGAAGGGCTAGCGGGCAGCGCCAGGCGTTTGGGGGACTAGGAGTGCCCGCGGCCCCGCCAGGAGATGCCAGACCGTCAGGATTCCTCCTCCTGCAGCGCCTCGGCTCCCAAAAACATCAGGCAGATCCACGCGAAGTCCGCTACCAACAAGTGGACCAATTGCAGCCACACCGGCGCCAGCAGCAGCAGGTTGAGGAAGCCCAGGCCAAGCTGGAGGGTGAAGATTCCGGCCAGAGCCATGGCCCACTTCCGTACCTTCTCGCTGCTTTTTTGTGTGGCCACGGCGGCGCTGCACAGGTAGACCAGGAGCGCGGTGCCGATGGCCAGCACCGGGTGCAGCACCCGCAGCCGCACCAGGATGTGAGCGCCCTCTGAAAAGTCCATGGCAATGCCTTCTTTCAGGCTCTCCACCGGAAACAGGGTGTCGCCGAGGGCAGCGATGGCGCCGCTGGCCCCCAACACCAGAAAGGCGGCCATCGTCGGCAGGAGAATCCAGAACTTTCGGCCTTCGAGGCGCAGCCAACGCCCGCCGCTGGCCCAAAAAGAGGTGAGCACCAGCCAGCCCAGCAGCAGCAGGGTGTTGACCAGGTGCAGTGCCACTACAGCTCCCCGCAATGGTCTTGTATCCCCAGCTACATACTCAAAAAGCACCAGCCCCGCGCCAAGCAGGGCCTCGATCACGATGAAGATCAGCGAGCCCCAGGCGCCAAATCGGACGGGACTTCCTGGCGGAAAGAGCTTTCGCCCGAAGTAGACCATGGCGACCACGCTGATCAGGGCGACCCCGGAGGTGAGCCGGTGGGTCAGCTCGATCAGGGTCTCCACGCTGGGTTCGTGCGGGACCACCACGCCATTACACAGCGGCCAGTGATCCCCACAGCCTGCGCCAGAACCCGTTGCCCGCACAAAAGCGCCCCACAAAATCACGCCCAGGTTGATGGCGATGACGGTCCAGGTGAGGCGGCGGTAGTTTTGAAGCTGCACGGGGACCTCGGGGGGAGGCAACCTAACACGGGGGTACCGGCGAAAGTCGTGAGCAAAAAAACCAAATGCCGCATCCGGTTTCCCGCATGCGGCATTTGAGATGTGCGCCCAGAGAGGCTCGAACTCCCAACCTTCTGATCCGTAGTCAGATGCTCTAATCCAATTGAGCTATGGGCGCGCAAATTACTGGCTGTGAAGGAGCGGAGGTGCCGGGATTTGAACCCGGGGTTGAGTTTCCCCAACGCACGCTTAGCAAGCGTGTACCTTAAGCCACTCGGTCACACCTCCAAGCAAGGCGTCAACCTATTAACCGGTGGAGGCCCGGGCGCAAGGGCCCCGGTCAGGAATTTTCCCGGCCCCTGTCGCCCGCCCCCCCTTCGGGCTAAAAACCCCTATGTCCACTAGCGCTGCCTCCTCCCGTGATCTGCTTCGACGCCTCCTGGACGCGATGGAGCTGGCCATTCGCGGCAAGCGGGCGCAATTGGAGCTGGTGCTGACCTGCTGCGCGGCCGGTGGGCATGTGCTTCTGGAAGATATCCCGGGTACCGGCAAAACCACCCTGGCGCGCGCGCTGGCCCAGACGATGGGCTGCGAGTTCAAGCGCATTCAGTTTACACCCGACCTTCTGCCGGGAGATATTGTAGGCGGAAGTATCTTCAAGCCTCAAACAGGGCGCTTCGTTTTCCGTCCGGGTCCGGTGTTCACGCACATCCTGATCGCCGATGAGATCAACCGGGCCTCTCCCCGCACCCAGTCCGCCCTTCTGGAGGCGCTGGCCGAGCAGCAGGTGTCGGTGGAGGGGCGCACCCGCAAGCTGAAAGCTCCATTTTTGTGCATTGCTACGCAGAATCCGGTGGACCTGCATGGCACCTACCCCCTGCCGGAAGCCTCGCTGGACCGCTTTATGGTGAAGCTCTCTCTGGGCTATGCCCCAGAGGAAGAAGAGCGCGCGCTGGTACAAAAACGAATGGTGGCGCCGGAGCTTCCGATGGTGGCCACCCCGGAGACCCTGGTGGCGCTGCAGAACCACATCGAGCAGGTGCGGATGGAGGACAGCGTAGCGTCATATCTGGTACAATTGATTCGCTCCACCCGGCAACATCCCAGCCTTCGGACCGGCGTGAGCACCCGTGGCGCGATGCACCTGGGGCGTATGGCCCGCGCTCGCGCGCTGCTGCAGGGGCGGGATTTTGTGATTCCGGACGACGTGCAACAGCTTGCGGTGCCGGTGCTGGCCCATCGCCTGGTGCTGGATACCCGCGCAAAGTACGCGGGCGCCGACCGGGTGGCGCTGGTGAATGAGCTGCTGAAACAGCTCGCTTTGCCGCGCTGATGGCCCGTCGCCGCTGGTCCTTTCGGATGGAGGCGGTGGATCACCGGCGCCTCCGGGTGCTGGAGGACTACTATCGGGGTTGGCTGACCCCCGAGGGGCGTGGCCTCTTCTGGGGAACTGTAGCCTCCATTACATTTCTGATGGGTGGCCTTTCGGGTACGCTGGCCTATGTTGCGGCTTTTTTTGTGGCCGGTGCGTTGGGGGCCTGGGTTTCCGGGATGGGACCGCGCCCGGGGGTGGAGGTAGTTCGGCGTTTGCCGCCGCCGGCGTCGCGCGGCGAAAATTGGTCCTATGAAGTGACGGTCACGAATACATCGGGGCGTCCGCTCCACAACCTGCTGGTGGAGGAGCGCAACCTGAGTGCGGCCCTGCGTCCGGTGGCAGAGGCGCCGACCATTCCCTTCTTGGAGCCGGGGGCCTCCGCGACGGTGCGCTTGCAGCTATTTTGTCGTTTGCGCGGGATTCATCAGCTCGACAAAATACAGGTCTCTCAATCGGAACCTTCCGGCTTGATCAAGCGAGGGGCCGTCCTTTCGGTGGTGGACCGCGTGATCGTGTACCCGCGCTTCGATGCCATCGAGCACCTGGATGTGCCGGTGGGAAAGACGCACCAGCCGGGTGGAATTCCCATGTCCAAGCAGGGAGATTCGGCGGAGCTGCACGGGCTGCGGCCCTGGCGGGAGGGGGATCGCCTTCGGGATGTACACTGGCCCACCTATGCCCGGATGGGGCACCTGGTGGTACGCGAGTTTCAAGAAGAGTATTTTGCCCGCGTGGCGCTGGTGGTGGACGTGGCCGCGGCCAGGATCGAAGAGGAAGCAAGGGTAGAGCAGGCCATCTCCCGTGGGGCGGCCATCACCGACGCGTTGGCCCGCCAGGACTTTTTGATCGACATCTTTGCGGCGGGGGAGCAGGTACATCGCATCCAGGCGGGCCCAGCGGTCGACGCAATGGAGCATGTGTTAGAGCTGCTGGCAGGTCTGGAGCCTGGAGCCAGTCTGGACCCGGCCGCGTTGGAGGCGCTGCTTGTGCCTGAACTCAGCCGCCTGTCGGCGGTGTATTTTGTGATGGCGTCGTGGGATGGACCGCGCCGCGCCCTGATCCAGACGGTGCGGGAGCTGGGAGCGACGGTGCGGGTCCACTGTGTGATTCCCGGCCTGGATCTTGGCCTGGGCGAGGATGAGCAGGTGAGCTAGGGTGCGGGTTGGGCACGCTGAACGCCGCGCTCGGCGTCACTGACCTCTTGTGTGGCCTTGTCCATGGCGGCCTGGCTTCTGGTGATCTCGGCCTCGAACTCGGCAATGTCGAAGTTCTCTCCGGCGGCCACGGCGGCTTTGGCGCGGGTGGCCTGTAGCTGGGCCTCTACCAGATCGCGCTGGGCCTGAAGCTGGCGCAGCTTGGCTTGGGCCAACGTGATCTTTGCCGAAGCCAGATCCACGGAGTCCTTGGCCTCGGAAACCTCCCCTTGCGCCGCCTCAATACCTTCCTTGGCCTTGCGCTCGGCGGCCTTTGCGTCGGCTTTGGCCTTCAGCAGTGCGGCTTTCGCCTCTTTCTCTGCGGCCTTGGCAGCGGTCACCTTCGCCTTTGCCTCCACCAGCTTGGCCTTGGCCGACTCAATAGCGGCCGCGTTCCGCTCGCGCACCCCCGCCAGTCCATCGCGGGCCACGGCCACCCCTCCGCGTGCTTCACCCACGCCGGCAGCCTCGTCAGAACGCTCGGCAGTCGCATCCTTTTTGTCCTGCTTGGCATCCGCGAGCTGGCCATTCAGGGTGGCGAGCTGTGCTTCCAATGCGGCGATGGCCTCTCTTTCGGCGGGGGAGATTTTCTCCAAGGCGTCGGCGGGCACAGAAGGGCCCGCCATAGCGGTACCGAGAAAGAGGCATATCAACAGACTGAATAGCATTGTCTACCTGTTTAAAGGATGGAGGCCACCAAAGCCACCGTTAAGCTGTTGTCGACCGGGGAGCGCTTTTCACTGATGCCTACCGGCGCCGCAACCGGCTCCATTCGCCAAGCCAGCGTATCCGAGAAGGTGATGCTGAACTTGTTGGAGAGCTTCGCGTTGATGCTGGCCACGTTGGTGATGCGCAGGTCGGTGAAGTAGGGGGCAAAGGGGGAGCCGTCCGGCTGGGTCAGCATCGGCTCGTAGATGGTAAGGCTATTGGAGAAGCCTACATTTTCGCTGAAGCTGTGGCTGTAGACCGCGGCCACTTGGGCGGCGAGCAGCTTGGTAGAGCTGGGGACCACCCCTTCCACATAGGCCTCGTTCGCGAAGTCCACACCGATTTCCGTTTTGAGGTTGTCGCGTTCGGTGGCGAGTATGTGGAAGGCATAACCGACCTGAACGTGACTACGAAGCTGGAAACCCGCGAACTTGTCATGCAGGCCCCCGACCAGCAGGTAGAGACTGCTCCGCTCGCTGAAGAAGCGGTCGTAGCGTCCTTCTAACGCGAACATTTCCGTTGTGGGCTGGCAGGGGTTGCCTTTGACCCCCAAGCAGCGCTCCGCAGCCGACAAGAAGCCGTCCGCGTTGGCATCCACTGCACCATAGCCGAGGGCCGCCGCCCCGAGCACCCCAATTTGGTTCGACTTCCACTTGTTCGTAAAGGTGAGGCCGGCGCCCAACGAGAAGGACTCAGAGTTGCCGACGGCGAGGTTACCCCCCAGGTTGGCCGTGAGGTGGGTCTCCGCCTTTTTCACCTCAATCGGATCCTGGGTTCCGGCAAAGGTGGACTCAGCCGCGAGCGTCGATGCAACCATCAGAAGAAACATATGGCCACCGGGGAGGCTCTTTAATCACTATCCGGCACGTCGCAATTACACCGTGCTCTCAGCCTGTGGTGCTGGTCAGAGCCACCGCAGCCGTGTTATCCCTGGGCAGGGGTTCATATGCCATCCTTTCAGCTTGCCACGGACCTGAAGCCGGCGGGAGATCAGCCCGTCGCGATTGCGCAGTTGTTGGAAGGTCTGCATCGGGGGGACATGCGGCAGACCCTTTTAGGGGCTACTGGTACTGGAAAGACATTTACGATGGCGCAGGTGATCGCCGCGTGGGGGCGTCCGACGCTGATCATGGCCCACAACAAGACCTTGGCGGCCCAGCTCTATGGGGAGTTCAAGAGCCTTTTTCCCGAGAATCGGGTGGAGTACTTTGTCTCCTACTTTGACTACTACCAACCCGAAGCCTACATCCCCTCCTCCGACACCTACATAGAAAAAGACAGCTTGATCAATGAACAGATCGACAAGCTGCGGCACTCTGCCACGCGCTCGCTGCTGGAGCGGAACGACGTGATCATCATCGCGTCGGTGTCCTGCATCTATGGCTTGGGCTCTCCCGAGGCCTACCAGGGGATGCTGCTGCGGCTGGAGGTGGGAGAAAAAGTCAGTCGGAAGAGTATTCTGGCCAAGATGGTGGAGCTTCAGTATAGCCGGAACGACGCCGATTTGGGGCGGGCCAATTTCCGCGCACGGGGCGATGTGATCGAGGTGATCCCCGCCTACGATACCGAAAAGGGCATCCGCATCGAGCTCTTTGGAGACGAGGTTGAAAGCCTGTCCTTCTTCGAGCCGCTGACCGGGAAACGCATCGAAAAGCTGGAAAAGATGTGCCTGTTCCCCGCATCCCACTATGTGACGCCCAAGGACAAGCTCTTGCGGGCCATGGACAGCATCCGTACGGAGCTGCAAGAGCGTCTGGAAGAGCTGCGCGGCCAGGGCTTTTTGCTGGAAGCCCAGCGACTGGAGCAGCGCACCACCTACGATCTGGAGATGATCGAGGAGCTGGGCTATTGCTCGGGGATCGAGAACTATTCGCTGCACCTGGAGGGTCGCGCGCGCGGCACCCCTCCGCCCACACTGCTGGACTACTTTCCGAAGGATTGGCTGCTGATTCTGGATGAAAGCCATCAAACCGTGCCCCAGGTGGGCGGGATGTACCGGGGGGACCAGAATCGCAAGGAGACGCTGGTGCGCTTCGGCTTCCGCATTCCCTCGGCGGTGGACAACCGGCCGCTGAAGTTCGAGGAATTCGATCAGCGCGTGGACCGCGTGATTTATGTGTCGGCGACCCCCGGTGCCTACGAACTTCAGCAGTCGTTGGGGGTGGTGGTGGAGCAGGTGATCCGGCCGACTGGGCTACTGGACCCGCTGGTGGAGGTGCGCCCGGCGGCGTCGCAGGTGGACGATCTCCTCGGCGAATTGCGGGCCTGTACCAAGAAGGGAGAGCGCGTTCTGGTGACTACGCTCACCAAGCGGATGGCTCAGGAGCTGACGGACTACTACAAGGAGCTGGGGGTCAAATGCCGCTATTTGCACTCTGACATCGACACCTTGGAGCGGATGCAGATCCTACGCGAGCTGCGGCAGGGGGTGTTTGATGTGTTGGTGGGCATCAACCTGTTGCGGGAGGGCCTGGACCTGCCCGAGGTGGCCCTGGTGGCGGTATTGGATGCGGACAAGGAAGGCTTTTTGCGCAGCGGCACTTCGCTGATCCAGACCATCGGGCGGGCGGCCCGCAACGCAGACGGCCGGGTGATTCTGTACGCGGATCACGAAACTCCGTCCATGAAACATGCGATTGGCGAAACCGCCCGCCGTCGCACGCTCCAGTCGGCCTATAACGCCGAGCACGGCATCACCCCGCAAACCATCAAGAAGAACATGGACAATCCGCTCTGGAAGATCCTGGATGCGGACTATGTGACGCCTTCCAAGGACCGCGATGAGCTGGAGGCAGCCCGCGCCAAGACGCCCGAGCTGGACCGCGAGCGCATTCCCCAGACCATCCAGAAGCTGCGCACCGAGATGAAAGCTGCCGCCGCGAAGCTGGATTTTGAGCGGGCTGCCGAGATCCGGGACCAGATCAAGAGCCTGGAGGCGATGTTTTTGAAGGAGGGATAGTGCGCTGAAGTAGCCGGCCCGGTCTCGGCTGTCGTCGCTCCGATCCTTCCAGTGGAGAGGCGAAGCGTTGTCCGTCGAAAGAGGAGGTTCTTCCGTCGGGGCGTGAGCTTTTCGAGTGTATAGATGTCTATACACTCGAAAAGCTCTGCAGTGGTGGTGCGCCGGCAGGAATCTCTCTACCGCCAAGCTGGCGTCGTTGACAAAAACCCGGCACACGGGCACGATTGCCCCGCAGGGAGGGTGGATGCCTGAGCGCGCAGCGATCGCAGGAAGACCGGCGTGGTTCGTGGGAGCCACCTACAACGGGCGCGACGATCAGCTACCGCGTTTTTTGAAGGAGGGGAGCTGGGAAAACGGCTATGAGGACCGCTATCTCGATCTGGTCCGCTCCATGCAGGTCGGGGACCGGATCGCGGTCAAGGCGGCCTACACCCGGAAACTTGGCCTTCCCTTCAACAATCATGGCCACAGCACTTCGGTACTTGCCATCAAGGCCATAGGCACCATTGTCGGGAACGCTGGGGATGGTCGCCGTTTGAGGGTGAATTGGACGCCGTTGGAGAGCCCCCGGGAGTGGTACTTCTACACCCACCGGGGCACGGTGTGGCGGGTGGATGCGGGAAGTTGGGAGTCAGAGGCTCTCTTGGCCTTCTCCTTTGACGAGAAGCCGCAGGATATTGACCGCTTCCGCAATGCCCCCGCGTGGCGAGCGCGCTACGGCGATCTTCCTCCTCGCTTCGTATGGACTACCTTCTATCAGGCCTTTGCGGATGCTCTCCTGGCCTATCGCCACCGTCGCTCCGAGCTGGTGGCCGGGCTCCGCAGCCTGAAGCTGGAGGGGCTGGGGCTGTTGGAGGGGGATCGTTTTGCTGACGGTAGCACTGGTTTTCTCCGCGATATCTGTCCATTTACGACGATGGGTCTGTTCAACCGGGGCCTGAAGGAGAGCAACCGCCGCGCGATCGCGGGGGCCGTTGGCAAGCTGGTGGGCGTGGCCGAGCCGGTCCCCCAAACTTTTGAAGGAATCCCGGTCTTGAACAACCAGCGATCCTGGCTGTTTCCCTACGACAAGGACCGGCCGGCGGAGCAGATCGATCACTTGTGGGAGGTCTTCGAGCGCGGCCTGGGCCTCGCAGATGCGGCAGAGGAGGCCGATCGGGAGGCCTTCGCCGTCGCCTATGACCGGGCCTCAGCCCACCCCATCGTAGGCTGGACCCTGAGCTGCGGTCTCTACTGGGCGCGCCCCTGGCAGTTTGTTACCCTGGACAGCGGGTCGCGCAGCTATATCGCCAACCGCCTCAAGCTTCCTATCGGAGTGAGCGGGGCCAAAAAGCGCAGCAGTGGTCACGAGTATCTCGCAATCCGCGATCGTCTTCTTGCACGCTTTCCGCTGGAGGACTGCCCTGTACACTCCTTCCCCGAGCTGTCCCTGGCAGCCTGGGGCCATGCCCCCGAGGGGACGTTACCTGAAGAGGACGACGAGGAAGTGGTGCCGCAAACTACGTCTTCTTCTGACACTGCGCCGTGCCCTACCCCATCGGTCACTCCGCTATACACGGTCGATCACATCCTGGAAGAGGGCTGTTTTCTGGAGCGGGGCAGCTTGGCCGCGATTCTGGACCGATGGGAGGTCAAAAAGAACCTCGTGCTCCAGGGGCCACCGGGCACCGGCAAAACCTGGATGGCACGGCGTCTGGCCTATGCGTTGGTGGGTCGGCGCGATGAAAGCCAGGTGTTCGCGGTTCAATTTCACCCCAACCTTTCCTACGAGGACTTCGTGCGGGGGTGGCGACCCTCCGGCGACGGTCGCCTGAGCTTGGTGGACGGACTGTTCCTGGAGGCCGTCCGCGCGGCTCGGGCGGACAGCACCAAAAAAGTGGTGGTGCTGATTGAGGAGATCAACCGTGGAAATCCGGCGCAGATCTTCGGGGAGCTTCTCACCCTCTTGGAGGCGGGAAAGCGCCACCCCCGGGAGGCCCTGCAACTCTGCTACCCCGATCCGGTGGATGGGCAACGTCGACCGCTCTACCTGCCGGAGAACCTCTACGTGATCGGAACCATGAACCTGGCGGATCGCTCACTGGCGATGGTAGACATGGCGCTGCGGCGGCGCTTTGCCTTTGTGAGCCTGGAGCCCCGCCTCGGGGATGCCTGGCGGCGGTGGGTGGTCGAAAATCTGGGCGTCGATCCTTCCTTGGCGCCTGAGGTCGAGCGGCGAATCCTGGAGCTGAACCTTCGCATCTCCGCGGACCATCGGCTGGGTGGGCAGTACCGGGTGGGTCAGAGCTTCGTTACCCCTGCCGCGCCCTTGGCACCCGGGGGTACACAGGCGTGGTTTGTGCAGGTGGTGGAGACCGAGCTGCAACCGCTGTTGGAAGAGCTTTGGTTTGAGAACGAGGGGGAGGCGAAGCGTGCGGTGACGGCCCTACTGCAGGGATGGTGACAGCCGTGGTCGAGGTGGCCGGCTTTGTGGGACGGGTTCCGGTGCGGAACCTGTGGCTGCTGATGCTCTATGCGTCGGAGTTCTACCGGACGCTGGGGTCCCGACGGGTAGAGGTGGAGCATTGTCCGGAAGATCTCCCGGACCTTGTGGCGACCATCTTGGCCGATTTTGTGGAGCGGCGGCTGCGGCGGCGCCTGCGCTCGGGCTCCCTGGCGACCCACGCGGTGCTCCACCGGGTACGGGGGCGAATGGATGTGCTGACCACCGAGACCCGTGGCCTGCTGGCTCAAGGGCGGATTGCCTGCTTTTTTGAGGGCACCACGGTGGATCGGCCGCGAAACCGGCTGGTGCGGGCGGCATTGGAGCGGGTGGCCGGGCGGGTGCGGAGTGTGGCTCTGGAGCGCCGCTGCCGTGGCTTGGCGGCACGGATGGTGGAAGAGGGCGTTGTGTCCGGGCTTCCGACGCCGGCAGAGCTGCGGGCCGACCCCTTGGGTCGCAACGACGCGGAGGACCAACCGATGGTCACGGCTGCTTTGTTGGCGTTGGAGCTGGCTATCCCTACGGAGATGCCGGGGGAACAACACCTGCCCATTCCAGAACGGGAGGAGCGTTGGGTCCGCCGGCTGTTTGAGAAGGCCGTGGGTGGTTTTTACCGGGTAACCCTGGTGCCGGAAGGCTGGCGGGTCCGCACCGGTGGCGTGCTGGACTGGCCGGTAGAGTGGGCGAGTGTGGGAGTGGCGGCTATCCTGCCGCAGATGAGGACCGACATCGTGCTGGAGGCCTCGGCTCCACCACAGCGAATTGTGATCGATACCAAGTTCAACGCCCTGCTCACCACGGGCTGGTACCGGGATCAGAGCCTGCGCAGCGGCTATCTGTACCAGATCTACGCCTACCTGCGTACGCAGGTGGGCCGCGGGGATCCGCTGGCCGATCATGCATCGGGTCTGCTCCTGCATCCCGCCGTGGGGGACCACATTTCCGAAGAAGTCATTCTTCAAGGTCACCGAATCCGGTTCGCCACCGTCGATCTTGCGGCCACCGCTGCCGAGCTGCGTCGGCAGCTCCGGGCGTGTGTAGTGGCCTGAGCGCGCCCGTTCGGGAATTTCCCCCGGGTTCCCTGCCCCCCAAAAGGCGCTTGCGGCGCTCGGGCCGCACGCGCCTTGCGTGGTGTAGAGAAAACTCCGCTCATCTTCACACCCGGCCGTCAAAGGTTCCGCTTATTTTCGAAGTGTTGCATAGTGTAGCGCCCGAGCCGGTTTGGTCCTGCGCCTGGCTATAGCCATCGTGCAGAAGGGAGTTCCGATGAGACACACACTCGTTCCCTGGCTCGCGCTGATCGCGGCCTGTGATACCGGCAAAGAAAGTGTTGTTCCTGATTCCTCCGGCGTTGATTCGCAGGTGGTCACCGAGGGCGGTGCCAACCCGAGCTATTTTGAGGCCGACGGCCTGGCCTCCGCCATCACCGAGGAAGCATGCACCCTTTCCGGTGGCACTGAGACCACCTGCTACCGGATTCCTCTGAAAGGTGCGCCCGTGGATCACGACGTGGGGCCCTTCTGCCCGCGCAACATCACCGATGATGCGTCGGTGGCCGGCATCTGGATTGAGTCTGGTTCGGTGTACGATGTCGACGGAGACTTTATCACCGGGCTCGCCGAGTTTTACAGTGATCCGGAGTGGATGCTCTATGACGAGCAGACCGGTGAAGTCCGCGTCACAACCACCCAAGCAGCTTGCGAGGCGGCGGCCCGCCCCGATGTGGACCCCGAGTACAACAACTACTGTGTGGAGTGCTCGCTGGACTATGTGGACGGCGGTGTGGAGACGACGATCCTGATTCCGGTGCGGCCGGTACCCCTGTCGCAACCGATGGAGATTGGCATGGCGACGGTGGTGGGCGCCGCCTTCAACGGGGTGGCCTTTGATCCCCCGGCCCCGGTCCAGGCCATCCTCGCCGCACATACCATCGCGGCCTTCGACGACTGCGGTGGCCACGTCAACACCGCCGCCGGCTACCACTACCATGCGGCGACGGGCTGCTCCAAAGAGGTTGCCACGACCGACGGCCATGCGCCGATCATTGGCTACGCGCTCGACGGCTACGCCATCCATGCCATGAACAACGAAGATGGCGCGGAGCCCACCGACCTCGATTCATGTCGGGGGCACGAGGACGCCCGCGGCTACCACTACCATGTGGCCGGACCGGGAGAAAACATGTTCCTAGGCTGCTTCCACGGGGACATCGTGGGGACCTCCGATGCCGGTGGGGGTGGGGCCGTGGACTGTGCCGACGGGCAGAGCTCCCGTTGCTGTGGAGATTCGGTCTGCGACGGACCCGAGACCGCGGACAACTGTCCTGAGGACTGCCAATAGCCATGATACTTCCCCTATTCTTCCTCAGTCCGCTGGTGTTGGCCCACGATGGCCACAGCGACCGCGCGCCCTGGGAGGTCTGCGCTCAGCAGGTGCTGAGCGATGGATGTTCCTGGGAAAATGGGGCGCACGAGCTGTACCGGGGAAGTTGCCGGGAGGTGGGCGGCTCCCTGCTCTGCGTGCGCAACCAGCCGGTGGTGTCGGCGCCTGTAGCACCTTCCGGCCGATTCGGCTGGTGGGTGGTTGCTTTCCTTCCGGTGGGGGCCGCCGCCGCGATGAGCTGGCGGTGGCGGAGCCCCCCGGCGGGCTGATTGTCCCAGGCGTCCCTTACCGAATCGAATACACAAAGCCTACCATCGCCAGGCACATCTCGTCCATGGTCCCTTCCCCCAGGTAGATGTCCTGAGGTTCGTCGTAGCCGTACTCTGCGAGCGCTCGCTGCACACCGGGGTTGTCCAGGGTGTTGTCGTAGGTACACTGAACCGTCACGACGTCGCCACCGGAAACCGTTGGCACGTCATCCAAGCCCGCGTCATAGTCGTAGAGCTGCTGCCAGTCATAGTCGTAGGCGGGAACGTTCAGGAGGCACTGGTCGTCGCTTTGGCCGTTCACTTTGACGCTCAGGCTCACCCCGGCCAGGTGCATATGTGCGCCGAAGGACACCAAGGGCAAATCGGTCACACCATCGGGAACCACATAGTTCATGGTCTCGGTGTGATCTTTCACATTTGCGGGAATCCGAAACTCCGCAGCTCCACGGTCATTCGGGCCGGGCGCCAGACCGGTGGCTTCGCTAAAAAAATTGCCCACCAGGGTCTGGTAGAGTGCGGCCGTGGGAATGCCTTCGGCCAGCTTGACCCGGAGCTGAGTATTGTCCTCTTCCCCTACTTTTCCACCCGGATGGTAGTGCATCTGCACCAGGACACGGGCCCCCGCCTCGAAGGGGATCGCCGTGCCCTCGGGCGCCCGGGTCGGCGGTGCGCCCGGCACCCAGGTGGCCAACAAGCGCGCCTGGGGCACGTTCACGCCGCTGCCACTGCCGCAGTCGTACCAGCCATCTGCACCGGCCAAAGCGCCAGAAGCGCCAGTTGGATCGGCAAAAACAAGCGCGTGGTGGGCGATACTCTCGTTGCCCGGCACCACCTCGATTCCCGAGAGCAGGGCCCAGGTGCTGGTTTGTGGGTCCATGCTGAAGCAGATCAGCTCGTCGGCGTCGCCCTGGGTAAAGTAGGGCTGGACAAAGCCGATTTCCAGGTCGTAGTCCTCCAAACCCACCCCTTTGGGATCATTGGTGGGGGCGGCACTCGCCGGGTCACCCTCGGGCGCGTCCGCCTCGGCCCAGGCGGCCAGGGTGGCGATCTGCTCTTCGCTGATGCGGCGGTCGTCTTTCCAAGGGGTGGTAGGCGCGCAATTTTCGTCCTCCTTGGCGCCCCAAGGCGGCATTCTGCCGGCGCTGGTGGCGTTGGCCATGGCAGCGGCCATCGGTGCGGCATGGGCGTAGTCGCTCAGGTCGAAGCCGGGGCCACTTGGACTATGGCATCCTGAACAGTTTTCTACCACAATCGGAGCCACGTCCTGATACCAGGTGGGGGCGTCGCCCGGGGTGGCCGAGTCGTCCCCGCCGGGGTTTTTGTCAGGGTCGGGCGTACAGGCCAGCAACATCAGCAACATCGATCACCTCGTGCGGATCAGACCCGCAAGGGGATCGTAGCCGAAAAGGAATCTCGGTGGGGGGCGATTTTTTTGGAGGGGACGAGGGAGGGGGATGAAGGCAGGTCTTTTCAGGATCATGCGAGGCGCGCGCGGCCGAGCCGCGAGCGCCTTTGGGGTGACACCTGCGAAAATCTCCCGCCTTTCACCCAACCGGCTACATTCCCGCCGGGAAGGACGCCCTCTTCTCCGGAGCCCCCGTGATCCCGACCCGCTACCAGCCCACCCAGCCGGTTCCCCCTGCATTTTCCAGGGTAGCCGACGCCTATTTGCAGGGTGACCCTGTCGCGGACGCCGCCGAGGAAGCCCTTGCGGCCCTGCCGGACGCCCAACGCCGGATATGGATGGAAGCTGCTGGATCGGGCAGCCTTCCCCCCGAAGCTCCCGAAGCCCTGCGCGCCCTGGTCGCGACCCTGCGGATCCCCCTGCCCCGGGGAGACGCCGGTGCCCTGCTGTTTCGGGGTGGCCTCTGGTGTACCCAGGTGCTGGCGGCGGGGTCGCTCATGGTGGCCTTTGCCTCACCGGCGGGCAACAAAGCGCTCATCCAAAGTGGAATGTTCACGCAGGATGCCCTGCCCCGCCTGCTGCGGACCGCCCGCTATGTGGTGGCCGTCTGCGATCCGGGTGGACTGGCCCCGGGGTGCCCCCGGTTATCGTGAGACCCTGCATGTTCGCCTGCTCCATAGCCGCGTTCGTCGAAGACTTCTGGCCACCGGCACATGGAAGACGGAAGCCTGGGGTCTGCCGGTCTGCCAGTACGACATGGCAGGCACCCCGCTGCTGTTTTCGGTACTTCTGGTGGAAGGACTTCGAAAACTGGGCCTGGAAGTCAGCAAGGACGAGGCCGACGCCTTCTGCCTGCTTTGGGCGCGGGCCGGCCGCATGATGGGTGTGCAGCCGGGCTTGGCGAAGGAGAGCTTTGAAGAGGGGAGTGCCCTTTTGAACGTGCTTCGTGACTGTGATGGCGCCCCGGACGACGACTCGCGCCGCCTCGCCGCCGCCCTGGTGCAGGCGGGCGGCGCCTGGACCAGCCCACTGCTGCGCCACACGCTGGGCCCGATCCGTGGGCCCCTGACCGCCTCGGTCTGCCGGTGGACCATGGGCGACGACGTGGCCGACAGCCTCGGCCTCTCCCCCGGTCCGGCCGACCACCTGCTGCCGATGGTGCGGGAGCTGATCCGCGTCCAGAATCGGGTGGATCGTCTGCCCAGCGGGCGTCGCCTGAGCCGCCGTCTGGGTCGCCGCTTATGGCAGGAAATGCTGGAGGATCAGGCGCCCCCGCGGCCTGTTTGAGCCATCTGTACCTTCGCGCCACCCCACCCTGGCACCCCGCCCCCCGCATGGGTTAGACCCCCGGCCATGCCACCGTTGACCCCCATCGATCCCGCCCGCCGCGCGCACTTTGTCACCCCCACCATCCAGCAAATGCAAGGCTCGTTGATCCTTCAGATTGCTGGCCAGGTACGGGCAAAAATCGCTGCTGGCGAACCTGTCTGCAACCTGACGGTGGGCGACTTCGACGCCAAACAGTTTGCCATCCCCTCCTTTCTGAAAGAACGCACCGATGTTGCGACGGGCGCCGGTCATACGGCCTACCCGCCCCCCGAGGGAATTCTGGAGCTTCGGAAAGCGGTAGCCGCGTGGTATGCACGGCACCTGGGTATCGAAGTGGGGCCGGAGTGGGTGATCGTCGCCAGCGGCGCCCGCCCGGTGATGTACTCGACGGCTCGCCTGTTTCTGGAGCCGGGCGATGGTATGGCTTTTGCTGTTCCTTCCTGGAATAATGGCTACTATGCCCAACTCTGTGGCGCGCGGCCCCTCCCCATTCCCACCTCGGCCGAACACAACTTCTTCCCGACACCCGCTCAACTGGAGCCGGTGCTGCGCCAGGCGCGCCTCTTTACGCTGAACTCGCCGCTGAACCCCACCGGCACCGCCATCTCGCCCGAAGCCCTGCGCGGCATCGCCGAGGTGGTGCTGGCGGAAAATCGCCGTCGTGACCAGACCGGCGAGCGCCCGCTGATGTGGATGTGGGATCAGGTGTACTGGCGCCTGTGCTACGGCGCGGTGCGCCACGCCCACCCCTGCGCCCTGGTGCCGGAGGTGTCACCCTATGTGGTCACCGTGGATGCCATCTCCAAAATGTGGGCCGCCACCGGCCTGCGGGTGGGCTGGGCGGTGCTGCCGCCGGTGCTCGCCGAGCGGATGGGCGCCCTGATCGGCCACATCGGGGCCTGGGCCCCCCGCCCCTACCAGATGGCGACGGCCGATCTGCTCTCCCGCGAGGACGAAGCCCTGCGTTTCTCCGAAGAGTTCAAGACCAAGCTCCACAGTCGCCTGGATCGCCTGCATCAGGGCCTGACCCAGCTTGGTGTGCCACACCTGGTGCCCCAGGGCGCGATGTATCTTTCCGTCAGCTTCGCAAAGCTGTTCGGTCGAGAGGGTTTGGAAGGAAAGCCCATGACGACCAACGAAGAAGTTCGGCGTTGGCTCTTGGAAAAAGCGGGATTCGCGGTGGTGCCCTTCCAGGCCTTTGACCTGCCCGAAGACTCGGGTTGGTTCCGCATGAGCGTGGGCGCGGTGTCCCTGGCCGATCTGGATCAGGCCTTTGTGCGCCTGGGAGCCGTTCTCTGAGCGGCGCCGTTGACTACCTGATTGTTGGTGGTGGACCTGTAGGACTGGTCACCGCCATCCATGCAGCGATGGCGGGCAAGTCGGTGGTGGTCATTGAGCGGGGTCAGGCGGCCGTGGACAAGGCCTGCGGCGAGGGGGTGATGCCGCCCGGCCTGGCGCACCTGCGGCGTATTGGCGTTGAGATTCCTGAATCCGGCAGCCACCCCTTCAAGGGTATCCGCTACCGCGACGGCGAGGTGATCGCCGAAGCTGACTTTTTGGAAGGCCCGGGACTGGGTATCCGGCGCCTGGTGCTGTCCGAGCAGCTTCGCAACCGTGCGATCGGGCTGGGTGTGGATCTGCGCGCCGGGGTGGAAGCGCTGGAGCTCACGGAGACGGGCGACGATGTGGCGCTGATGACGACCCGCGGGGCCGTTCGGGGGCGCTGGCTGGTCGCTGCGGACGGCCTGCACAGCCAGGTGCGGAAGTGGGCCGGGATTCCCACCAAGGTGGGGCCGGGTCGTCGCCTGGGCATCCGCCGGCACTTTGCGGTGCGTCCCTGGTCCAACCATGTGGAGGTCTGGTGGTCGGACGGGGTGGAAGCCTACGTCACCCCCGTCGGCCCCGAGCAGGTGGGGGTCGCCTTTTTGTGGAGTGGGGCGCGGGGAAATTACGAGCTTTTTCTGGAGCGCTTTCCCGAGCTTGCGGGCCGCCTGGGCGAGCCGAGCTCGGCGATTCGCGGCGCGGGCCCCTTCGACGTGCGGGTGGAACAACGTCGGAAGGGACGAGTGCTGTTGGTCGGGGATGCCGCGGGCTATGTGGATGCCATCACCGGCGAAGGTCTGAACCTGGGCTTTGAAGCCGCCGAGGCCCTGGTGGGCTGTACGGTGGCGGGGCGCCCGGATGACTATGAAAGTGCGTGGCAAGCGGTCTATCGGCGACACCGACGCCTGACCCGCTTGCTCTTATGGGTGGCGAATCGACCCTGGCTGCGACGCCGATTGGTGCGCGCCTTGGCCGCTTCACCCTTGGGCTTCCAGGGCTTCCTGGGGCTGAATTCCGGCTTCATCCCCTTTTATTCTGCCCTTCCAACCTTCGGGCGGGTGGGGCTGGGCCTACTCCGGGGTTGAACCGGCCAGCTTCATCACCCGGGCGTAGACCGCGTCCGAGATCGGCATCACCGAAAGGCGCGAGTGTTTGGCCAGGATCGACTCCTTCAGAGTGTCGTCGGTCTTGAATTGCTCAAGGGTAACCGGGGTTTTCAGCTTGAATACCGGCCGAATGTCCACCGCCTGCCAGCGGGGGTCTTCGGGGATGGTGGGATCGGGGTAGGCCGTTCGCAACACCGTGGCAACGCCAACCACATCTTTGGTGGACTGCGAGTGATAAAAGAGAACACGTTCGCCCTCTTTCATCGCAGCAAGGTTGTTGCGCGCTTGGTAGTTGCGCACCCCACTCCAGACGGTGCTCCCGTCCCGGACCAGATCGTCCCAGGAGTAGACATCGGGTTCACTTTTAACCAGCCAGTACGCCATGGGAGCTCCAAAGGGTTGACCTAACGGCGACGCGTCAGTCCGGGGGGTAGCGCCGGGATCGGCTCGGCGGGCTTCTCATGGCTGCCTGCCGCTTTTCCGGTTGACGCTTTTACCGTTATGAAATTGTTCATTTTCGGGGGAGGTGGAGGGGGCGGCGCCGCGGCCTTCTTTGGGGCCTTCCCCGGGCTTTTTGCCTTGGGCGGCGCTTTGGGGGCCGATGCACCGCTGCTCGCCGCTCCGCGCGGACCGTCGGCCAAGGCGGGCGGCAGCGCACTCAGGGGGGCGGGTGCTGCAGGCGCGGCGGCGGCCGCCTTCCGCGGTGCCTTCCTCGGCTCTTTGGCCACTTTCTCCACATTGCTCGCCTTCTCTGCCGCTTTACGTGTGCGGGCAGGCTTGTTCTCGCCCGGCTCGACCACCCGTGCCGTCATCGGATCCGGGGCCTTCTTCTTCCGACCTTTGGCCTTGGTGCTGGGACCGGCCGCAGCGCGGCGCTCCAACAGCTCTACCGCCTCTTCCAGGGTGAGGTTTTCGGGGGCCATGCCCTTGGGCAGGGTGGCATTGGTCTCACCGTCGCTCACATAGGGTCCAAAGCGCCCGCTCATCAGCTTGATCGGCTTGCCCGCCGGGGTATTGCCGATCTCGCGCATAGGAGCGGGGGCGCTGCGGGTGCGGCGCGCAGGCTCCAAAAAAAGAGGAAGTGCCTGCGAAAGGTCGATGTCCAACAGCGAGATGCCCGCGGGAATGGAGCGGCTCTCGTTGCCCTTCTTCACGTAGGGACCAAAACGCCCGTTCGTGGCCGTCACTTCCTCGCCCGAGGCCGGATCTTTGCCCAGGTTTCTCGGCAGGGACAGCAGCTTCAGCGCCACGTCCAAGTCCACATCCTCCAGGCCCATGCCCGGAAGCAGGCTGGAGCGAGGCGGCTTTTCCTTGTCCTTGGCCTCTCCCCGCTGCACATAGGGGCCAAAGCGCCCATTCATCAAAAAGATAGGCGTTCCATCGGGTGCATCGCCCAGGGCGCGCGGCCCCTCGGACTTCTTCTGGAGCTGCTCGATCGCCCAGGGTACCGTCGCCTCGTCGGGAGCGGTGTCGTCCGGCACTGGCGCAGTTGCCTCGCCAGAAGCCACAAAAGGCCCATAGCGGCCCACGCGCACCACCACCTCGGCGCCCTCGTGCGTCCCCAGCGGAATGGTGCAGACGGTTCGGGGATCCACCCCGTCGGCCGCGGCCTTCAGCACATGGATCAGGCCTTTGTCGCCTGAATAAAAGCGCGAGAGGGTCGTCAAACGATCCTTTGTACCCAGCGCAATCTCGTCCAGTTCGTCCTCCATCCGCGCGGTGAAGCTGTAGTCCACCAGGCCGGGAAGGTGCTGCTCCATCAACTTCACCACCGCAAAGGCGGTAAAGGTAGGAATCAACGTGTTGCCCCGACGGGTCACATACTCGCGCTCGATGATGGTGTCGATGATCGAGGCATAGGTGGAGGGACGGCCGATTCCACGGCTTTCCAGCTCTTTTACCAGCGTTGCCTCAGTCAAGCGAGCGGGGGGCTGGGTGTGGTGCTCGCGGGCACCGGCCTCGCGCACCTTCGCATTGTCGCCCACTTTGGCGGCGGGCAGCACCCGCTCCTGATCCGCCAGCTCGGCTTCGGGGTCGTCGCTGCCTTCCACGTACGCACGCCGAAAACCCGCGAAGTCGATGGTCTTTCCGGTGGCCACGAAGGACAACTGGGTTGCATCCGCGCCGGCGGCGGCGGGCAGCTCCACCCGGGTCAGGTAGAGCTGGCGATGGCCGCGGGCATCTTCCATTTGGCAGGCCACGGTGCGCTTCCAGATCAGCTCGTAGAGGCGCGCCTCGTCGCTATCCAGCTCGCTGCGGGCTTCGTCCAGCCCGCGGAAGGCCGCGCCCGCGGGACGGATGGCCTCGTGCGCTTCCTGTGCGTTCTTGGTATTGTTTTTGTACACACGCGCGGACGCGGGCATGTACTCCGCACCGTAGGCATTCTTGATCAGATCGCGCGCCGCCGCAATGGCCTGGTCCGAAAGCGCCACCGAGTCGGTACGCATGTAGGTGATCCAGCCGTTCTCGTACAATTTCTGCGCCAACTGCATCGTGCGGCGCGCACTCCAGCGCAGCTTGCGGTTGGCTTCCTGCTGAAGGGTGGAGGTGGTGAAGGGAGGCGCCGGGGTCTCGCGGTAGGGCTTGGACTCCACCTTGACGATCTTCCCGGCCTTGCCTTTCACCCGCTCAGCAAGCTGCGTGGCCTGGGGCCCTTTGAGGAGGATCACATCTTTTTTGGCAAGCTGACCGGTGGCCTCGTCGAAGTCCTTGCCAGTCGCCACACGCTTGCCATCGACTTCGGAGAGCTGGGCGCCAAAACGTCCGCCATCCACGTCGATTTTTGCCTCCAGATCCCACCAGTCGCCAGAGCGGAATGCCATACGCGCCCGCTCGCGCTCCACCAGCAGGCGTACCGCCACGGACTGCACGCGGCCCGCAGACAGCTTTGGCCGTACCTTTTTCCAGAGGAGGGGGCTGACTTCGTAGCCGTAGAGCCGATCGACCACCCGGCGGGTCTCCTGTGCGCGCACCAGGTTCTGGTCCACCTGACGGGGCGAAGCCAGTGCCTTCTGGATGGCCTGCTGGGTGATTTCGTGAAAGACCAGACGATGGACGGGGATCTTGGGCCGCAGTACGTCCAACAGGTGCCAGGAGATGCTCTCCCCCTCGCGATCCTCGTCGGTTGCGAGGTACAAGGTGGAGGCCTCTTTGAGCAGCGCTTTCAGGCGCTTGACCTGCTCTTTCTTCTGGTCGGAGATCACATACAGCGGTGCAAAGTCGTGCTCTACGTCGACGCCCAAACGTGCCCAGGCCTGGCCACGGTGCTCGTCGGGAATCTCGGCCGCACTCTTGGGAAGATCGCGGATATGGCCAATGCTGGCCTCCACCATATAGCCGCTTCCAAGGAAACGTCCGATGGTCTTGGCCTTCGCGGGGGACTCGACGATGACAAGGGGCCTGGCCATGGTAACTCCGGCCCCCTGACTACACCCGGCCCGCGGAAAATGGCAAGCGGCGGTCGCCTCGGGAATGCTCAGGAACCGGCGGAATGTGGTGCAAAAATCTTGAAAGAAAAGAAATGTCGCGATTGCGCTAGGGCTGGAGGGGGCGGAACTCCACCCGTCGATTCTCTGAGCGGCCCTTTTCCGATCGATTTTCGGCGATGGGTTGGTTTTCTCCATAGCCAACCGCCACAAAACGCAGTGGATCGATCCCGCGGCTCACAAACCATGCCACCACCGCCTCGGCCCGGGCCTGCGACAGGTTCAAGTTGGCCTCGGCCTCCCCCCGGTCATCGGTGTGCCCCTGGATCTCGAGTGTCAGATCCGGGTAGCGCTGAAAGACATCCAACGCTTCTAACAGTACCGACTCTGAGGACGAACGAATGACGGCTTTACCGGTCTCAAAAGTGATCCCCCGTATGACTCCGGTGAAGCGCAGAATCTCCGGAGGGGTCTCGTCCGGGCATCCGTCCTGGTCCAGGACCTGGTTGTAGACCTCGGGCTCCAACGGACAGGCATCCACCACGTCGGGAACCCGGTCGTCGTCGTTGTCGCGGTCCGGGCAGCCGTCGCCGTCGTCGAAATTGTCGAGATCTTCAGGGTGATCGGGACAAAGATCGCTGCCGTCTGGAAGACCATCCCCGTCGTTGTCCTCCTCTGGGCAGCCGTCGTCGTCCTCCCAATTGTCCAGGTCCTCCGCCGCGTCCGGGCAGCCGTCTTTCCGGTCGGCAATGCCGTCGCCATCGTTGTCGTTGTCGGGACAACCATCCTCGTCATCGGTCTGATCGTAGTCTTCGGCCTTGTTGGGGCAGCGATCACGGCGATCGGGGATTCTATCGCGATCATTATCGGTTTCAGGGCAGCCGTCGTCGTCCTCCCAGTCGTCGAAGTCCTCCTTTTCATCGGGACACTCATCTCCTTCGTCACGCAGCCCGTCGCGGTCATTATCCGGCTCGGAGCAGCCATCTTCGTCCTCGAAGTCGTCGAAGTCCTCCGCGTCCTCTGGGCAGCCGTCTTTTTTGTTCTTGTAGCCGTCCTTGTCCAGATCGGGGGGCAGCTCAGGGCGGAAGTCAAAGCCGATGGTCCATTCCGCGTGGTTGTCCACAAAAGCTTCGTCAAAGCTACCTAACCAGCGAAGGTCCCCCCGCAGGTGAAAGGGACCCACAAGCTGCAGGGTGAAGCCCGGACCCGCCTCGATCTGCAATTGGTTGCGGCGCTCCTCCTCTTCCACCTGCAGGATCCCCGCTCCGGCGCCCACAGCCAGGAAAACATCGAAGCGCTGGTCGGGATTGAAGTGGTACAAGGCCGTCAAACGAGGTGACCAATGCACCCACGCTGACTGCGGACCCTCCGGACTCACGGGACAGAGGGCAACAGAGCACCAAGCCGGTCCCGATGCACGCGAGAGCGATACTTCAAGGTCAAAGGCTGGAATCATCCTGACTCCAACGCGTGCACCACCCTCCCAGCCTGCCGGCGTACCTTGAAAAGTGTAGCGTTGGCCACCGAAAATGCCGCCGGTCGGCTCGGGCGCAGCAGCAGCAAGGGCGAGGAGGGAGAGCACGGTTCTAAGCTAATCGGCGCGGGGGCGCTCAGACCACCTCTGCAAGGTGGATGGCGGCCCGAAAAAGGGCACGGTCTTCCATGGGCAGGGGGCAGCTTCGGAGCGGCAGCCCGGGCGGCGCCGCTGCCGGTTCCAGGTTGCCCCACCAGATCACGCGGGCGCCTGGCGTCGCAACCCTACAAACCTCGGTGAGCAGCGGGGCAACGTCGGTGGGCCGGAGATTACCAAGGTGAAACGTGCTGATGGAGGAGGACTCTGTCTCGCGCAGCAGCTCCAACGTGGACTGTGCCACCAGGCGCAGGCGTCCCGACCCCTGTTGGATTCGAGGATAGCTCTCGGAGGATAGCGAGGGATAGCTCTGTTCCAGGTCGCCGAATTCGCCGGTCAGGGCGAGCCGAAGGAGGAAGTTCGAACACAGGAGCTGTTGGGACATCGCCCTGGCCAATCGCTGCTGGATGGCCTCTGCTGGAAGTCCACACCGAAGCAGAAAAACACGTAGTGCCCAGCGCCATCGCCGCCGCTCCCAGTGCTGGGTCAGGAAGCGCTGCTGCTCCGCCAGATCGGGGAAGGAGAAGAGGCGCCCAACCTCGCGTGTGGGGTGGCAGAGTGGCAGGATCTCCCGACGGAACTGATCGATGCGCTGTTCCCATCGGCCACCCAGCAAAAGTCCCTCCCGAATGAGCTGTTCTCGCGCATCCCAGTAGCGGCGCGTCTCGCTGGACAACGCCTCGCGCACATAGTGATAGAACCAAACGCGGCGTCCGAAATAGCCGATCCCGAGCAACGAGCGAAAGCTTTGTACGGGTAACATTCGAATCGCCGTGTACTTCAGCTCAGCGACCGCGCGGAGGGCCGGATCGGGCGTGGACCCCACCACTTCTGCGGCACCTGCTGCCAGGAATGCAAAGGCGCTCTCGCCCGCGCCGGCGACCACAAAAACCCGCTTCCCGACAACCGGGCCGAGCGCGGCCAGGAGCAACTGCGGGTCTTCCCAAGACCAGAGCTGTGGTGGTCTATCCACTTTTCACCGGGAGAGGATAAGGCGGAGGTGCATGCTTTCCCCCTATCTCCTTGGACCACGGCCGAGCACACGCATCCTTCGCACGGATGCAGAGCTGCGTGCGGTATTGCCTGAGCTACTCGCGTCGACGAAACTGTACGTGGATACAGAATTTCATACGGAACGCTCCTACCATCCCAAGCTGATGTTGGTGCAGCTTCGGGGGGACGAGGGCGAGATTTTCCTGGTGGATCCCTTCACCGTCAACCTGGCACTGCTGCGGCCGTTGATCGAAGAGGTGCCGGTGGTGCTGCACGGGGGCCAGATGGACGTGCAGATCCTCCGTCGGGTGGTGGGGGTGGCTCCCAGACAGATTTTTGACATACAGGTCGCTGCGGGCTGTGTGGGAATGGGCTGGCCTTGCCGGCTTCAGGATCTGGTCGGGCGGCTGCTACAGGCTCCCTTGGACAAGGCCGAGACGCTTTCAGATTGGTCCAGGCGGCCGTTGAGCGAAGAGCAATTGCGCTATGCTGCCGACGATGTTTGGGTGCTCCCGCCGTTGGAGCGCATCCTACGGCAGGAGCTTGAGGAGCGATCTGTTGTCGATATAGCGTCTTTTTTGACGGATGAGGTGCTGTCGGGGGCGGAGGACCCGGGCGAGCTGTGGCGGATGGTGCCCGGCTCAGCCAACCTGGACGAAGGTGGGCGGCGGGCCCTGCAGGCGCTGGCCCGCTGGCGGGACGCCACCGCACAGGCCCGCGACCTTCCACGCAACGGGGTGCTCTCGGACGCGCTGATGTTGGATCTGGCGAGAAGAGGCCCGAAAACCGTGGAAGGGATGCAGGCCAACCGTCGAATGCCCTCTCAGGTTTGGAAGCGGGATGGTGCCGCGATTCTGGATCTGCTCCATCGGCCCGGTTCTGCGCCGCCACCCTCCATTTCCCGCCCGCGGGCATGGGTGGACGTGGTGCGCGCTGCGGGACGAATTGTGGAGTTGAAAACCGGGATAGCTGTGGAGCTCGTTCTTACCGAGCGTGTGCTCGGAAGGCTATCAAGAAATGAAGCACTAGAGGATTGGCGGATTCGGCTTTTGGGGGGAGATTTTTTTACCTTTCTAAGCGGAGAATCTTCGATTCAGATGCCGAAGGAATGGGCGATCGTCAAAACCTGAAAAAAAATTTTATCTTTTGAGACAAGATCCGTATACACTGTGTGTGTGGACTGGTCGGGTGCCCATCCGGCGCGTCCGCTCCAAAAACGCTCGACAGGAGAATCCCATGCTTGCACGCTTCGTCAAGGACGAATCCGGCGCTACCGCCATTGAATACGGTCTGATTGCGGCGCTCGTTGCGGTGGCCATCATCACCGCCCTGACCCTGCTCGGCCAGAACCTCAGCGACATGTTCGACGAAGTGGCGAACACCGTTGCTGGCGCAACCGGTTCCTGATCTCTTTTTCTCCCTCTTCGGGTGCCATGTTGGCACATCGTAGAGGCGCTCGATAGACTGCCGGTGGACGGTGTCCACCATCCAAAACCTAGGAGTACTGACATGCTTACCCGCTTCTTCCGCGATGAGTCCGGCGCTACCGCCATTGAGTACGGCCTGATTGCAGCGCTTGTTGCCGTGGCCATCATCACCGCGCTGACCCTGCTCGGCCAGAACCTCAGCGACATGTTCGACGAAGTGGCCAACACCGTCGGTGGCGCTACCGGTTCCTGAGCGCTCGCGCTTCAGATGCCCAGAGGAGAAGGCAGATGATGCCTTCTCCTCTGCTTTTTTTACGTCTTATCTCTGCATGTTGCTGCTTCGTAATTTTGCATCCCTGCAAGATGGGATATAGGGTGGCGCAGTAGCCTCACCTTTCATGAGGTTCAGGAGAGCCGAATGGCAGCCCGGACGCAAGCCCAAAACCGACTCCTCCCTATTCTCTTTTTGGGAGGGACGTTGATTGCGGCCGTTGGGGCAGGGTATTTCGTCCTGCAAGTGGTAAACCGGTCGCAGCAACTTGCTGCGGCGGCCTCCAAGCCCAAAGAAACGGTGCCTGTGGTGGTGGCGGTGCACGACCTGTACATGGGCGTCCCGGTGACCGATCAGGACGTGATGATCACCCAGCTCGATCCGGTCATGGTCACGCAGGAGACCACCTTTCGCACCCTGGACGAGGTGCGCGGCCGCACTCCGCGCGAGCGCATCCTGGCCAACGAGCTGGTGCGGGAAGAACGTCTGGCGCGTCCCGATGCCGGGGTGGGCTTGAACGCTATCATCGCCCCCGGAAAGCGGGCATTCACGGTAGCCACGGATACCGAAACGGCGGTTGCCGGTCTGCTTCAGCCCGGGAACTACGTGGACATCATCGTCACCATCCGGCCGGAGAATCCCGACCAGGTGGGAGCGAAGTGGGTTGCCAAAACCATTCTGCAAGGGATCAAAGTGTTGGCGGTAGGGAACAACCTGTCCTCCCAGTCGGGTCCGGTAGACCCGAAGGACAAGAACGCCCGTCCGGCCACGAACATGCGGAACATCAAGCCCTCCATCACGCTGGAGTTGTTGCCGGACGAAGCCGAGCAGCTAGCCTTGGCGGTCTCGCAGGGGGACGTGCACGTCACGCTGCGTACGGACACCGACTTCACCCAGATCAAGAACCAGGGCGTTACCACGGCGGCCCGGATCATCGGCATGACGCAGGACGGCAGCCCGCAGCCGCAGCAGGCGGTGATCCGGGCGGTGACCGGCGGTACCAAGACTGAGACACCCGCGGGCCCCAGTGCCGAGGTCATTCAGGGCGGATCAAAAGGCGAGATCGTCTTCAATCCGGATGGCTCCACCACCGAGAAGAACGTCAAGAACCGGAATCGCTGAACCAGGGAAGGACGAGAATGTTGCTATCTGCTCTGCTGTCAATTGCCCTGGCGGGCCCTGCTGAACCGGCTCCTCCCCCTGCGGCGAGTGTGACCACCAATGTGATCGAGGTGAGCGTCGGCGAGTCGGTGATCCGACAAGAAGCCCGTCCGGTCGCGCGTGTGCTCATCAGCGACCCGAAGATTGTGGAGCTGCGGCTTCTCGAAGAAGGTCAATACCAATTGCGGGCCATGTCCGCCGGCAAGACCGACCTGTGGGTCTGGTTCCGGGGCGACGAGGGTCACCCCGTCTCCTATCAGGTGATGGTCAGCAACAGCCAGATCTTTGAGGTTCGGCGCCGGATTGAGTCAACGGGGGGCGGCTCGGTGCCCCGCGTGTACACCGTGCAGGATCGCCTCGTGGTGGAAGGTGCGGTCGATGATCTGGAAACGCTGGAGCGGGTCGCGGCAGTCGCGCGGATCTACGACGAGGACTTCGTCAACCTGATGACTGTGCGTGGCGATACGCAGGTACAGCTCCGGGTGGTCTTCGCCGAGGTCAACCGCAGCAGCGTCCGCGAGATGGGGCTGAATGGCCTTCTGGATGTTGGCGCGGGAGGCGGATTTTGGCAGAGTGTTCTGTCCACGCCGGTGGTGATTGCGGGTGACTACGGCCTGGGTCTGGCCGGCGCGGCGGGTATGTTCAACTTCACGGCCATTTTGAGTGTGCTGGAGCAGAACAACATTGCCCGTACTCTCGCCCAACCCACGCTTGTTGCGCTTTCGGGCCAGCAGGCCGATTTTATGGTGGGTGGCGAGATTCCGGTGCCGGTGGGCCAGCGCGACGGTGTGATCTCGGTGGAGTACAAGGACTACGGCATCAAGTTGTCCTTTGTTCCGACCGTACTCTCAGGCGACGTGGTGGACATGCGCGCCAAGGTGGAAGTCTCCGATGTGGACCCGGCCAACGGGATCCAGCTTGTAGGCTTGCAGCTTCCCGCGTTGTCAGTTCGCAAGGCCGAAAGCCACCTGCGGCTGCGCTCCGGCATGACCTTCGCGATGGCCGGCATGCTGTCTGAGCGCACTGTCGCGACGCGGGCACAGATTCCCCTGCTGGGCGATATTCCGATTATCGGAAGTGCATTCCGCTACGTCAAGCATGAGCGGGAAGAACTGGAGCTGATGGTCTTTGTGACGCCCTACCTGGTGCGTCCGATGGCGGCCGACGAGGTGCCTCCCATCCCGGGAACCACCGAGTCCTACGCCCCGAGCGACTTCGACCTCTACATGCTCGGCGCACTCACCGGAGGACCGGGCACTCGGACCTCGCAGCCTGCAGGCGCGATCGGGATGGAGCGATAAACCATGCGGAGCGCGGGGATCTCCAGTAATGCAGCCACCGTCCTGGTGATCGGTGTGGATGCGCGGGCGATGGGGCTGGTCCGAGAAGCCCTGGGAGCCGAGGTTGCGTTGCCTTCGGGGGTGACTCCCTACGAAGATGCACTTGCGATGATGCGCAAGATGCGCCCGGAGATGGTTCTTGTAGGTTTCGATAGCGATTTCGAGGAGGCCATCCGCATCGGTGCGGCCATCCACCAGGAATCGACCCGTGCGGTTCTGGTTGCGATTGCGGCCCAGTCTGACAATGCGCGCCTTCGCGCTGCCATGCGTGCGGGCTACCGGGAATTTGTGGTACTTCCGGACGATGCAGAGCTGCTTCGGCAGGCCCTGCATGAGGCCACCTTCCGCGAGGGAGCGGGAGATGATGGCGGTGAGGTGATCGCGCTCTGGGGCTCTAAAGGGGGCGTTGGTACCACCCTTTTGGGTGTCAATCTGGCTGGCGAGCTGTCTCCGGTACACCGGGTCTGTCTGGTGGACTTTGACTTTGCGATGGGAGATGCCGCCGCTTTTCTGGATCTCGCGCCTACGCAGAATGTCCACGATCTCTTCCGCAACCTGCACCGCTTGGACGAGCGGATGTTGGCGGGTCATGTGGCCGTACATCCCAGCAAGATCCACGTCCTCGCGCAGCCGCCCGAGCTGGCGTCTCGGGAGGAAGTGCAACCGGAAGGGGTGATGCGGGTCCTTACGGCGGTCGCGCGCGCCTACCAGTACGGCATCGTGGACTGCGGCAACAGCTTGGACTCCGCCGCGATGACCGCCGCCACGGTGGCGGACCATATTCTCTTGGTCGCAACACATGATGTGCCGGGTATCAAGAATACCTGGCGTCGTTTGCAGCTTATTGAAACCATGGGCATCGAAAAAGAACGTGTCCATGTGATCCTGAACCGCTTTGATCGCAAGAACACGGCCCTGCCGATGTCGGTGATCGAAGACAATCTTCGTCGTAAGGTAGATATCATCATCACTGAAGACCGTCTGGCCGCCAAAGCGGTGAATGATGGTCGTCTGCTCCGGGAATTGGACCGCAAGGCCCAAATCACCCGCGACGTGGAGGCGATGGTGGCCCTGCTGACCGACGGAGAGGTGCAGGAGGAGAAGAAGTCTGGCAGCGTGATGGGTTGGTTGTTCCGCTTCTGAGGTGATCCTTTGTCTTCACGCCTCATCGATCGAGTCCGAGGAGTTCAGCAGCGCCAGCGTGGGGTGGGCCCCAGTGCGGACAGTGCTGAGTTTGAGCGTATCAAGCGCTCGCTCCACAATGAAATCCTGGAAGGTCTGGACTTCGAGCAGATCGGCAGCACGCCCCGGGACGAGCTGGCCGCCCGGATGCGGGAAACCCTGGCGGTGGAGATCGAAGCCCGCCAGCTTCCGCTCAACCGCATGGAGCGGGAGCGGCTGGTTGATGAGATCCTGGACGAGATCCTGGGCCTCGGACCTCTGGAGCCGCTGCTCAAAGACCCGAGCATCTCCGACATCCTGATCAACGGCCCCGAGCGCATCTGGGTGGAACGTAACGGTCTCCTGAACCGCTGCGATGTCCGCTTTCAGGACAACCGGCACCTGATGCAGGTGATCGAGCGCATCGTCAGTGCGGTCGGGCGCCGTATCGACGAAACCAGCCCGATGGTGGATGCGCGTCTGGCGGACGGAAGCCGCTTCAACGCCATCATCCCGCCGCTGGCTCTTGACGGTCCAACAGTCTCCATCCGAAAGTTCGGTACCAAGGCGATCACCGCCGAGTCGCTGATCAATTTCGGTGCAGTCCCGCGTCAGGTGATGGAGGTGCTGCGCGGCTGCGTGCGTAGCAAGCTGAATACCATCATCTCGGGTGGTACGGGCTCCGGCAAGACGACGATGCTGAATGTACTCTCCTCCTTTATTCCAGATGGGGAGCGCATTATCACGATCGAGGACAGCGCCGAGTTGCAGATGCAGCAGAGCCACGTGGTCCGCCTGGAGACCCGCCCGCCGAACTTGGAAGGCAAGGGCGAAGTCAACCAGCGCGACCTGGTGAAAAACACCCTCCGGATGCGGCCCGACCGCATCATCCTCGGCGAAATTCGCGGCAGTGAAGCTATCGATATGCTCCAGGCCATGAACACCGGCCACGAAGGATCACTGGCGACGGTACACTCCAACTCCACCCGTGACGCGCTGGCCCGCTTTGAGACCATGATCGGCATGGGGATGCCCAACCTCTCGGACAAAAATATCCGGGAGATGATCGCGCGTGCTTTGGATGTGGTGATCCAATTGGATCGCCTTTCCGATGGTTCTCGACGCCTTCTGGCGGTGACGGAGGTCACCGGTATGGAAGGGGGTGTTATCACCACTCAGGATATCTTTGTGTTCGAACAGCGGGGTGTAGACGACGATGGGAAGGTCCGGGGTGTATTCCGGGCTACAGGAATCCGTCCCCGCTTCGCCCGCCGGCTGGAGCGTAACGGGATCCTTCTCCCTGCAGATCTTTTCCGCTTCGAGCAGGAGGTCTGAGCGATGGGAAACATCACCCTGGTTGCAGCCGGTCTGGTCGTCCTGGTGGTGGTCCTGTTGGGCCAGGGCATCTTCTGGCTTTTGCGGTCGCTTCAAGAGAGTCAGGCGCGCGAAGTGCAGCGCCGCTTGGGCACGCTGCCCAGCAACGAGCAGGCGAACCTGCTGCGGATGCAGGGGGTGGACACCCGCATCCGCACCGAGGCTGGGCTGGATGTGATGCTGCGGCAGGCCGGGTCGCCCTACCCCATGAGCACGCTGCAGGCGGCAATGGCGGTCGGCGCATTGATCGGTGCGCTGATTGGCATGGTGCTCTTCAAGAGCCTGCTGGGATTGATCGGCATTGCTGGTGCATTGGTGCCGGTGTTGGTCCTTCGTTTCCGTGCCAACGCGCGCATGCGCAAGCTGACGGAGCAGCTTCCGGAGGCGCTGGATCTGATTTCCCGGTCCTTGCAGGCGGGACATGGCTTGGGCGAGTCCCTGCGTATGGCGGCGGACGAGATTCCCGAACCTATCGGTCCTGAATTCGACCGGGTCTACGAAGAGAACAACCTGGGCCGTGACCTTCGGGAGTGTCTGCAGAACCTCCTGCGTCGCAACCCCGGCTGTTTCGACCTCCAGATCTTCGTCAGCTCGGTGCTCCTGCAACGGGACACCGGTGGTAATTTGGTGGAGATCCTGCAGAATATCTCCGCGACCGTGCGCGCCCGCTTCCTGTTTGAAGGCAAGCTGGCGGCGCTGACCTCTGAGGCGCGGTTCACCGCCTGGGTTCTGGGCAGTCTGCCCTTCTTCGTGTCCGGCATGATCATGGTTCGGAATCCGGACTACCTGATGCCGCTGGTGACCGACCCTCTGGGCAACCTCATGCTGGCGGCCTGCATCATGATGTTCAGCTTCGGGGTGTTCCTCATGTACGACTTCGCCAAGGTGGAGGTCTGATGGACCGCACCGCATTGATCGCGATGGTTGCCACGGTGGGCACCGTCGCTGGGTTGGCCGGGGCAGTCTGGTACATGTTTTTCCGTCCGGATCGAACCGCCGCGGACCGTATCGCGGCCTTCACCGGTGTGGACGAAGCGCCACGCGCGCCTACCACATCCACGGTTTCCGCCGTTGCGCGCACCGCTGCCCGGCTCTCCACGTCCGACGACCAGGACGAACTGGTTGCTCTGCGGAAAAGGTTGGGGCAAGCTGGGTTTCGAAACCGCGACGCGGTTCTGTACTACAATGCGCTCCGCACCCTGTTGCTGCTGGCGTTGGGCGGCCTCGGCTACCTCTTCCTCCGGAACACGCAGATCACTTACATTCTGTTTGGTGTGTTGCTTGGCGCCACCTTTGGCTACTATCTTCCGCATCTCTACATCACCAATGTGATCACCAAGCGGCAGGCAGACCTGCTGCGCGGCTTCCCGGATGCGCTGGATCTGCTGGTGAGCTGTGTGGAAGCCGGTCTCGGCCTGGACATCGCCTTCCGACGTGTGGCCGATGAGATGGCCGTGAGTGCTCCGGATTTGTCGCGCGAGCTGCAATTGGTGACGGCCGAGGTTGCCGCAGGCGTGCCCCGGGCGGAGGCGCTGCGGCACCTCTCTGATCGGACCGGCTTGGAGGAGTTGCTGTCGCTGGTCAATGTGTTGGTGCAAGCGGAGCGCTTCGGTACCTCGGTCGCGCGGGCGTTGCGGGTCCACTCCGAGCATGTGCGCGTGCGGCGTATGCAGAAAGCCGAGGAAAAAGCTGCGCAGGTTTCTCCCAAGCTCACAATCATCATGATTGTGTTCATCCTGCCCTGTCTGATGGTGGTGCTGTTGGCCCCGGCAATGCTGCGGGTCCGCACCCTCTTTGGGGCGCGGAACGCCCAGTCATCGTCGCCATGATCCTGCTTTTCCCGATCGTTGCTGCAGCCGAAGTGATCGACGACGAAGCTTCGATCGTCGCGGCTCAGACCCGGGTACTGGACGGGATGATCGATGCTGGATTTTATACAGGTGCGATCTCTCTTTGCTCCGACCTGCGGGCTCAGGGCATCAGCGGGGTCTGGCTGGATGTGGTGCAGGCCCGCGCATTGAACTTGTCGGGTCTGCATGACGAGGCCGAGGACCTGCTCACGGTCACCGTGAAGCAGCACCGTCGGGATGCCCGTGTGTGGGCATTGTTGGGGGTTGTGCGTGCAGATCGCGGGGATTTGGTGGGTGCGGAGGACGCGCTTCTACGCGCCAACCGCTTCCGGCCGGAGGACCCGGCTATCCTCAACAACCTTGGCTTTGTCACGATGTCTGCGGGAAAGCTCGAGGACGCCGTGCGCTGGTACCGCGCGTCGCTGCTTCTGAATCCGGCGCAGAATCGGACCCGCAACAACCTGGGTTTTGCGCTGGCTCGGCAGGAAAAAGACGCCGACGCCCTGGTGATGTTCCGCTCGGCGGGCACCGAAGCCGAGGCCAACTACAACATGGGTGTTGCCTGCGAGTGGCGCGGGGACAACGCCGACGCAATTCTGCGGTATCAAGCGGCCCTGGAAGCCTCTCCTGGCTATCCACCGGCCGTTGAAGCTCTCAAAAGATTGGAGGGAATGTGATCACTTTTTTGTTGGTTCTGGCCTGTGGATCTCCCGCACATCTCCAGTATGACCACGGCAACGCCTACGAAATGGCGCTGAAGATGCAGTCTCAGTTGGACCGCGCTTCTGCCATTAACGAGGTCTACCCGCTCTCCGGTACCGAGGCTGCCGGCATCCGTACTCAGGCCGAGGAAGCTACCGCGACCCAGGAAGAAAAGCTGGAGACGGCGAAGAAGGAAGAATAGTGCGTGGGTGTGATCCCATGCGTCGGTCCATGAAAAGCCTCAAGGGCTAACAGCGGACATCCGTAGAACAGATGAAGGAGCCTCTCAACTCTATCTATGGCTTCTCTTGAGCTTTCTTTCCGCTTCTGCTATTCTTTCAAATGGTGAGTGGATGAGGCGAAGCCTGACAAGACGCAGAAAGGGATCGTTTGTAGTGATTTTTGCGCTACTGCACACGGTTCTTTTTTGGTTCGCAGCAATGGCGGTGGATATCTCCTACATTCGTACCGTTCACGGGCAGATGCAGCGTGCGGTGGATGCTGCGGCGCACGGGGCCTTGGTCACCTACCGGCACGGTGGCGACGGCAGGGAGTCCATCGCCATGGGGATTGAGGCGGGCAACCAGAACCTGGTCATGGGCAAAGCCCTGAATGTTGCCAACACCGACTTCACAACCGGCTACTACGATTTTACAACGGCGACCTATACCCCAGCGGGAAGCTTTAACGCCGTCCACGTGAGCCACTCCGCGCCGCTCGGGCTGTTGTTCGGGCCCCTGATTGGCCGTAGCACCGCCACGGAGATCCTGAACGTGACCGTCGCGTTGCGCCCGCGCGAGGTGGTATTCGTGGTCGATGTATCCTCTGGAAATACGGCTCCCACTGCCGCTGCGCCCTGGCTTCGCATGCTGGACGGGATGGCCGGCTACAACTTCCCCGAGGATCGGGTGGGAATGGTGCTGTATCAGGACAGCTTCTTCCCCAATAGCATGGGTTTTACGCCCTTTTCCTACCTGAGCTCAGACTACGCCACCGTTCGTGGTCAGTGGCAGTCCGATCTTGCGGTCTGTGGGACCGGCTCCATGCCCGCCTGCGGCGGCAGCAACCCGGCCGATGGTCTGCAGTCTGCCCTGGACATGCTGGCGGGCGGCGACACCCGCTTCGCCCAGTCCATCGTGATCGTTTCCAATGGGGATGTAAAGTGTGAACCCTACAGCGCCCCCTGTGCGGCGGCGCGTAAGAATGATGCTCAGCAGGTCGCGAATATCGCCGACGCCGCCGGGATCAGCATCTACCCCATCACCGTGCAAGGCGACGCCACCGGCTTCGCCTTCATGGAGTCGTTGCGGCGGGGGGCGGACCTGAAGATCCCGTCGTTGGATGCGGCGAATACGGCCGAGCTTGAAGACATTATGCACTTTCTGGCAAACAACGTCCCTATTGCGATTGTGGAGTAGCTATGCGCCGAAGTCGTCAAGGGGCCAGTGCCATCGAATTTGCTCTGCTTCTGGTGCCGATCACCCTGATTCTGGGTGGGATTATAGAGTTCGGTTGGCTCTTTTTGCAGAGCAACACACTCTTGATGGCTGCCCGTACCGGTGCCCGCTCGGGCGCAGCCATGTCGGAGACCGGAACCACCACACCCGGCACAGCAGCGGACGATGCGGCAAGAGCGACGTTGACCATGCTCAATATGGACCCTGCGGCGGTCACGATCAATGCCTGCGTCACCTCGATCACGGTGGGCACCGTCACTCAGCGGGCAGTGGTGGTCACCATCTCCAGGCCCTACAACCCGCTGACCGGACTGTTGGGGGGGCGCCTTGTGGGGGTGGATCTCACCGAGTCCGCAGTGATGTTGTTGGAGCAGGAAGGTCCCTTGGGCTCCGACAACTGCTGACGGGATAAGAGCGTTGCAGCAGGGGCAGGACCGCTGGACGCGAACAACCAAGAGACCGAGGGCGCTGCGCGCCGCGGACTACAGTCGGTCGGCTGGATGGTGGCCGGCATGGTGCTGTTGCTCGTGGTGGTCTTTCAGACCGACGTGGGTGCGGAGGCCGTCACATCGCTGTGGTCTCGTCTTTCGCTTGTCCGCATTCTAACCGCCTTCTCAGTGATGACCGCCGGCTTCGCCTTTCTGGCATTGCGGTGGCGGTCACTCTTGCCTGGCGACAACCAGCATATCGGTATCGGCGGGCTCACCTCGATCCTCCTGGTGGGAACCCTGTTGAATTATGCCCTTCCGGGGCCGGTAGGAGAGCTGGCTGCTGCCGCCATGGCGTCGCGACGCTATGGGCTTACCGCCGAGGTAGCCCTCGCGGCGGGTCTGCACGCACGTTTTGTCGGACTGGGTGTGGCCGGCTCAGTAGCGCTGCTGTTGCTTGTTGTGGCAGATATGCCGGTGGCGCCCGAGTATTTTCCGTGGATCGCCACGGCAACCGTCGCTATTGCCTGCGGCGTGATCGTCCTCACCTTGTTGTCGTCGCGCCCGGCGACGCTCGCCGCGCTGTCCAAGACCTTTGTCGCTCCCTTTTCCATCCTGGCGCCGCTGCACCGCAGCCTGCTGCGTTTTTCTGAGGCCCTGGGTCTGGTGGGGCGGGTTGGTCTGCGGCGCTATGCCCTTGCCTCGTTGTGGGCTTTCTGCGGGCATGGTTGCGTGATCGGCGGCATCCTGATTGCCGCGTCGGGCCTGGGTGCCGAGCCCGCGGCCGCCGGGCTCGCCTTCACCTACACTGTGGCCACCGCCGGTGCGGTGGTGCTCTACGCCTTTCCCGGCTCGCAGGTGGGCTGGGATGGCATGTTCTGTGCATTGCTGGTCACCACCACCGGCGTGTCCATGCCCGACGCGCTGGCCATGACCTTGGTGGTGCGCATTCAGCAGCTCCTGGTGGTCTGCCTGGGAGCGCTGGTGCTGATTCTGAGCCCCGGTGCCGAAAAGAAGTAGTGTGGACTACAGATTTTACCGGTCCCTTGAAGGTAGACCAAGAAGCTCCAGGCGTCCGTCCAGTGGAAATCGCAGCGGCGCCTCGACCCTGTGGCCATCCACCCAGAAGTCCCAGCGCGCGTAGTCGGCAAGATCCAGCTCTACCTCCGCGATACCTTCTCCGACCAGGACCAGACGAATCCCTTCTTCATAGGCGGAATACTCGAGGTCGTAGCTGCCCTCGCCAAAGGGCAACTTCTCGGCGCGAACAGAGGGCCAGCCCGGCGGCAGGTGCGGGGAGAGGAGGAGGTGGCCGCGCGCCGGATCCGGCTTTGCACCAATCAGATAGCGAAGCATCGCGTGCACAACGTCCCCCGTTTCCCACGGGCGATAGCGGGCCGGGGCATCCGAGCCCAGGCCATCGGCGCTGTGGGTCAGCGCCATGGCGCGGTGGTCGGCCAGGTGAAGCTCCTCAAAGTGGCCGGAGGGGGTCGCGGTGAGATCGAGGTCCGCGAAGGCATCGTGTTCGGTGGGGTGGTGCCGGGCGGTCATGGCGGCCAGACGATAGCCAGGGACCATACCCGTGTAGCCAAGCACCGGCTCCCCTCCAAGATTTTTCGAGAGAAGGGTGCCATCTTCTTGCGCCAACACCGCCAGCAGCGCGTCCAGATCGCTCAGATCGTCGGTGCCGGACCAGAAGCCCTGAAGGGAGGTGTCTTCGTGTGGCGAAGGCCAAGGGAGATCGTCGGCAAAAGTGGACAGGGGCGCATAGGTGCCTCCGTGAAGGTACCAGCGATCCAGGGTAGCACTCGCCTCTGCTGCGAGCTGGGCATTGCCAAGAGACAAAGCTGCATTTTTGGCCAGAAGGGAGGAGTTTGAGGACCAACCCAGCGCCTCCGGAAGGTTTCCCAGCGCAAGGGCCATCGGATAGCGGAAGGTCTCGTCGCCGGAAAATGCCATTCGACCATCCTCTTGTCGCTCCTGCCGCTCCAGACAAGCCTCCAGAAAAGCCAACCGGGCTTCCTCCCAGGGCTCTCCCGTGGCCTGCGCATAGGCGGCGTGCAGCAGCACCGGGTAGGAAGGGGCCTCCACCGGCTCCCGGTTGGGCATAAAATCGGCCGAAGCCCAAAAACTCACCGGATCCTCTGGATCCTCCACCTGATCCAGGGGCAGATCCAGCGACCAGGAGTTTGCGATGGCGCCTTCGTAGATCGCGGCGCGGTAGGTCGCATCCAGGATGGCCCTGGCATCGGAAAAGCGGCCCAGATCCAGATAGAGCCGCACCGGACCTTCGCTATCGCGCAGCCAGCCCTTGGTGTAGCGGTTCATCGGACTGACCATACCCTGCGGCGTGGTCTGGGTGTACATGGTGATCAGTGCGCTTTCTACCAGCGCTTCTACCTTGGGGTCTGATAGATAGAGCTGGGCCCCCTGCGCCAGCCACCGGGAGCTGTCCACATAGCTTTGGTCCAATGCGGCAAGCGGATCGACCCCCGTCTCGGCAGGTCCGAACTGGTAGGTACACAGGGTCGTCCAGCTTTCCCCAGCGGGCAGGGCGGGTACGGCGATATCGATCTGGCGGCCGTCGCTCTGCCCCCCCTCGCAGCCGATGCGCAGCTCGCGGTTTCCCCGGCGCTGGAGCAGGGCCGCACCGTCTGAAGACGCAGCTTCCTCGGAGCCTCTTGCCAGGCCTACCCGAAGAGATAGCGCCTCCGCCTCTCCCGACCACACCGTCAGCCAGCGCAGGATTGAATTGCCGCCGGGTACGGCCACATCGGTTGTTTCCAGCTTGTGACTACCGTAGTCCAAACGACTACGCACTACAACGGAACCTTGGGGGCGCTGCACCTGTGCCTCCTGCACTGTCAGCGCCAATTCACCCCGCATAAGAACCACCGCGCTGTCGCCGAAAAATCCTCCTTCCACCTGATAGCTGGGGCCAATCAGGTTGCTGAGAGTGTTGGGAGGGTCATCCAGGCCCACGAGGCCAAAAACCCGGCCATTGCCCACGGCAAAGGCTCCGGCTTCGGCGCGGCTTGGCACCGGCCCGGCATAGCCCCAGGGGCTGGGCCGCTCCATCCAGTCGCGCTCCCCGAAATAGGGAGGAAGAGGTAATGGATCTCCCGCCTCCTCCTCCCAGAAGTTCTCTGCCTCCACGGGGGTCCAGCGCTCCGGATCGGGCACGCAGGCGAGAATGAGCCACATCGCTGCAATGTAGCCCGCAACCGGATAGTTGCGCGTGCGGGAGGGGAAATGTCAGCAGAGGAGGTCACGCCTGAGCGGCGGGCGCGTGTGGAGGCGGCGCTGGCGCGGCGTTTGGGCTCGGTGGTGGCGGTGGCGGAAGCGGTGCATCGTCGTCACAACACCAGCGCGATCCTACGCTCCTGCGAAGCCTTTGGCGTGCATGAGGTGCAGCTGGTGACCGGCGGCTTCAAGGCCAGCCCGGGTGCGGCCCGTGGGGCAGAGCGCTGGGTGTACAGCCGGGCCATCCCCACCATCGACACCGCGCTGGAGGAGCTGAAGGAGCGCGGATTTCGTATCTTCGTGGCTGACTTTATCCAGCCTTCCTGGACCCCAGAAGAGGTGCCGGTGGATCAGCCCCTGGCCGTGGTTTTTGGAAGCGAGGCCCGTGGGGTCAGCGACGCCGCCCGCCGCCACGCCTTCGGCGCCATCACCATTCCCATGTGCGGCCTGACCACTTCCCTGAATGTCTCGGTCTCGGCGGCCCTGATCCTGCGCACCGTGGCGGATCGTCGCCGGGCCCTGGTGGGGCCCGATCTGTCAGAAGCCGAAAAAGACCGCTTTCGTGAAGCGTGGTTGGCGTCCGAGCGCGAAGCGCACCGGGGTTGGATCAATCGCAGCGGCTGAGTGAAATTCGGTGGCATGCAGCCAGGGGCTTGCACCCCGGGCCGGTCATGGTACAACCGCTGTGTGGACGCAAAAGACGTCGCCATCATCCTGTGGCTGATCTTTGTCGGGCTGCTCCTCTTCAACGGAATGGGACCACTCCAGCAGAAGCAACAGAGGCTCTGGGTGATGCGTCGTGTTGCAGGTCCGCTTGGACTGGAGGTACACCCGCCCCGGACCTGGGCCGCTTGGGGTCCGTCGGTCACCGGAACGATGGATGGGCTGGCGCTGGAGATCGAGCCGCAGGAAGAGAACGGCACGCCCTACGTGCTGATGATTGCGCGGAACCTGCCCACTGTGTTGCGGGTGCGTCGTGCTACGGCCGTCACCTATACCAATGGCACCGAGTACCTTTCGGGCGACCCCACCTTTGACCGCGAGGTGGAGATGGTGGCGGATACCCGCGTTCTACCTGCCCTTCTGGATGCGCGGATGCGCAAGCTCCTGCGGAACCTGGTTCGCGGAGATCAGGGAAAGGTGGAGCAAGGAGAGCTGATCTGGAAGGTGGAACGTAACTTTTTGGAAGAGGCCGAGGTCCGCGAAACCCTCTATGACTTCATCGAGATGGCGCGGCGCCTGAAAAACATCAAGGCGGATGTGGTGGCCCGGCTTCAGTTCAACGCGGCCGAAGATCCGGTGGCGGCAGTGCGCAAAAATGCGCTTCAAACTATCATCAAGTGGCAGCCGGTCGTGGCGCAGGCCGCGGTGCGGCGGTCGCTCACCGATCCGGATTGGGGGGTTCGTCTCCTCGCCGGCCAGAATGCGGGACGGGAAGGGGTGCCGGTGCTGGAGGCCATCCTTCTGGATGAGCAGGTGGATGTCGCAGCCCGGGTGGACCTGATCTGGAGCTGGGCAGGCGGGAGCGGCCAGATGCAGTTGATTCCCCACCTTCCCGTACTGCTGAGTTCTCCCACCGAGGCGATCCGGCATGCCGCCATCCGCGCCTGTGGTATGGTTGGCAAGGAAGATGGTCTGAAATTGCTGCTTTCCTACCCGGTGAATGTGGACAGCGAAGTGCGTCCGCTGGCCGAAGCCATCGCGCTTTTGGGCCCCGACGCCGAGCCCGCGCTGCTGCAGGCGCTGGAGACTGCCGATGGCATGCGCCGGACCGCGATTTCGCTGGGTCTACGCGACGGCATGAGCAGCCGCGACGGGGATATCAGCCCGCTCACCACCGGCCTCTTTGATGTCGGGGCGCCGTTGGCCAACACGGCCCGCGCACTGGCCGAGCTGCGCGCAAACCTGGACACCGGCGCAGCTCCGGCTCCAGAGGAGTTCCAGGCCTGGGACTCCCGCAAATTGGCCCGGCCCTCTACCGAGCGGCGCAGCGACGCCCGCAACATCCGCAGCCTGCGCCGATAGAGCTGCGGTCTGGCCTACTTCTTCAGGTTGGACTCGTAGATCTGGACATACTCGGCCACTGGCAGGCGCCTCAAAGCTTCAGCCAACACGTCCAGTGCCAAAGTGTCCACCTTTTTGAAGCGGACGCAGGCCTTGCCCATATCCAGCTTCTTCCCTGCGTTCAGCCACGCGGACTGGAACCACTCGGTAATGCCCGGGCTCATGTACAGGCCCATGAGGTACAGCGACATATGACCTTTCTGGCTCGCTAATCCCGCAAGGGGCAGCGGCTGCTTCCGGTCACAGTGGTAGCCTGCGGGGTAGATGCTGTGGGGAACATAGTAGCCGATCATCCCGTACTGCATCCCCTCTTCGTAGCCGGCGCCCAAGTTGGCCGCAAAAACCTCGCGTACCGCCTGGATAGCGGCGCGGCGGTCCTCGGGGAGCGACGCCAGGTAGTCGGCAACGGTGGCGGCGGAGCTTTGCACGGAGGTCCTCAGGGAAGGATTGCTTAGCCGGTTGGGGGGCTTTTTCCAGGTGCCCGCAGCAACGTGCAGCAGGGCCTCCAGGGCAGGGTGGATCAGCTTGAAGTGTTTTTGACCGATGACAAAATGTCGCGGCCGATACCCAGCTTTTTCAGCTTGGACTGGAGGGTGGAGGGGGGCAGGCCCAGCAGCTTGGCAGCGCCCCCTTCCCCGTAGATTTTGCCGTGGCAATGGGCCAGAACCCGCTCCAGGTAGGCGCGCTCGTATTCTTCCAGGTCTGGCCACTCCGCAGGCTGGGGGCCAGGACCGGGCCGCACCGATGGCAGAGCGCCTCCCCCTCCCTCCTCAAACAGCTCTGCTCCCAGGGACCCGGAAGAACGTAGGATTGTGGCCCGTTCCAGGCTGTTCACCAGCTCGCGCACGTTGCCGGGCCAGCGGCGACCCTGGAGGCGCTGGATGGCCGCTCCCTCCAACCACCAGGGGCCCCTGCCTGTTTTCTTCGATAGATCGTGGAGAAAAGTCTCGGCGATGGGAAGGATGTCGATGGTCCGCTCGCGCAGCGGAGGGAGCTGCAAGGGGAAGACGGACAGCCGGAACCAGAGATCCTCGCGGAAGCGGCCTTCCCGCACCGCTTTCTGCAGGTCGACGTGGGTGGCCGCGACCACCCGTACGTCCACCTGAATACTTCGGTCGGAGCCCACCGGCTCAATCGTACCCTCCTGCAGTACCCGGAGCAGCTTTCCCTGCGCTGCAAGCGGAAGATCGCCAATCTCGTCCAGCAGCAGCGTCCCGCCGGAGGCGGTCTGAAAGCGTCCGGCGCGGTTGCTGCTGGCGCCCGAAAAGGCGCCTTTGACATGGCCAAACAGCTCGGACTCCACCAGATTTTCGGGAATCGCGGCGCAGTTCAGCTTCACAAAGGCCTCGTTCCGACGAGGGCTCCATGCGTGAATAGCTTGTGCAAGTACCTCTTTCCCACTTCCCGTCTCTCCCTGAATCAGGACGGCGGTGTTGGTCTCGGCCACCAGGCGGGCGTGGCTGACCAGGGCGCGCATGGCGGGCGACCGTGAATTTTGCAGGCGCCGCTCAGCTTCGCTCCCGCCTCCTACCTCCTCCAACAAAAGTCGATTTTGTTCCTTCAGGCGGCTGCGGTAGCGGTCCAGAGCATGGGCCTGCTGGGCGAAGGCGATGGCCAGTCCCACCATCTGCCCGTAGACCCCGGCCAATTCCGTAGCCTCCTGCGGGTAGCTGCCGCAGGTGCGCCGATCCAGGGTGATCGCGCCCAGGTTCTGCTCCCCTGCGAAGAGGGGCACCACCATACAGGAGTGGCCCTCCGGCAGATCGAGGACGCCATCGTAGGGATCTCCCTCCTCGCTGTGGTGGTGGTGCTCCTGCAGGGCGATGGGGCGCCGCAGCTCCATCGCCTGCTGGATGGTAGGGAAAGCGCGCAGGAGCACGCGATGTTGGCGGACTTTTTCGTTGGCGAGGGGCCCCCGGGAGCTGCGCACCGCCAGCTCGTTGCCCTCCAGCATCAGAATGGAGGCCAGATCGTAGGGGATCACGGTCCCCAGTGCGTCCAGGGCCCGCTCCAGCATGCGGTCCAGGGCGGCCGGGTCGGCTGCCAGCTCCACCAGCTCTTTCAGATCGGTCTGCATGGGCTTTCGTTAGCCATCCCACGGCCGGGTGTCCACGGCTTCACCGAAAAATCGGTGACCCGGTGGGCCGCAACCGGAAAATCGGTGCGAGCCGCTCGGAGGCACCTCGGTCGTTCGGTGTTTCCGCTTCCGGGTTGCACCGATTTTTCGGTGAACCACCGAAGCTTCGGTGTAGAGTTCACCGAGATTTCGGTGTGGCCCGGGGTGGCCGAGGAGGGTGGTTTGGGATGGAGTAGGATTCAGGCTGGGAATTGGTCTAGCGT
This sequence comes from Alphaproteobacteria bacterium, assembly GCA_040376425.1. Lineage (GTDB taxonomy): Bacteria > Myxococcota_A > UBA796 > UBA796 > SXON01 > CAITDR01. The sequence goes on from JBEIQS010000003.1 coordinate 120,304, forward strand.
AAAAGCCGGCACGGGTTTTGCTTCAGGGAGAGCATCCTCCGGTCAAACCCCCGGAGTCTGGAGTCCACATGCTGACCATCGGCGACCGTCTTCCCTCCTTCTCCCTCAGCTCTGTCGTCAGCCGCGAGGCCGGTAAAGAATTCGCGACCATCCACGAAAAAAGCTACCCCGGCTCCTGGCTTGTGCTCTTTGCCTGGCCCATGGACTTCACCTTCATCTGCCCCACCGAGATCGCAGAGTTCGGGAAGAAAAACCAGGATTTCCTGGACCGAGACACCCAGTTGTTGGGCATGTCCACCGACAGCCACTTCGTGCACCTGGCCTGGCGCAACCAGCACCCGGACCTGAAGGAGCTGCCCTTCCCGATGCTTGCCGACACCAAACGCCAACTTTCTGCCGATCTGGGCATCCTCCACAAGTCCGAAGGCGTCTGTCTACGCGCCACCTTCATTGTGGACCCCGAGGGCACTATCCGCTGGGTGAACGTGAATGATCTGGATGTGGGTCGCTCCGTTCCCGAGGTGCTCCGTGTGCTGGATGCGCTCCAGACCGGCGAGCTCTGCCCCTGCAACTGGAAGAAGGGCGAGGCCACACTGAGTGGGGGGGCATCCTGATGGAAGCAATTCTCACCTTAAAGGCAGAGATTCCCGGTCCGGCGCGCGATTTGGCGCTGAACCTGACCGCGGTGCTGGAGCCCGGGGTGCTGAGCCCGGCCCAGCGCTGGGGGGTGGCGCTGGCCTGTGCGATCACCACCGGCTCGGGCCCGCTGAAGGAGGCGGTTCGCGCGGCGGCCAAGGCCGAGGTGGGCGCTGAGGTGCTGGAGGATGCGCAGGCGGCGGCGGCTTTGATGGCGATGAACAATGTTTTCTATCGCTTCCGGCACGTTGTGGGCAAGCCCGGCTACAGCCAGCGCCCGGCCCGTCTTCGGATGAACCGTCTGGTCCGTCCGGCAGGGAACAAAGCGGATTTTGAGCTGATGTGCCTTGCGGTGAGTACCATCAACGGCTGCGAAGTGTGCGTGCGCAGCCACGAAGAAGCGGTGCTTGCGGCTGCTCTTACCGAAGATCATGTGATGGATGCGGTGCGTGTCGCCGCAACCATGCGCGGGGTGGCAGTGGCGCTGGATGCGCGCTGATCATTCCGGGGGGAGGGTGGGCGTCAGACCATCCTCCCCCGAACTTTTTATCAAAAGATAGCGTGGGTGCTGCGGTGCAGGCTGAGATAGCGCCGGGATCCGCAGCCGGACGGAGGTCGGAGGGGCGCGGGCGTTGGGTCAATCCAACCCGTACAATCTGGGAACAATTCGCGCCTCCATCCCCGGTCCCCAGAACAGCCACAACAGCGCCCCCAACACCAGAAAGGGCCCGAAAGGCACCTGCAACCGTAGTCCTTTGCGTCCGATCAGCGCCGCCAGCACCCCCACAATGGAGCCGGTGACCGAGCCCACCAGGATCACGACGGGCATCGCGGGAACCGCCCCGAAATAGCTCCCGATCAGCGCCAATAACTTCGGGTCGCCCCAGCCCATCCCCTGTTCCTTCCGGATCAGGTAGTAGCCCCCCATGATCGGCAACAACAGCCCGCCGCCGATCAGCGCCCCCACCACCGACTGCTGCCAGGTGGGGGCATCCGGGTAGCCCAGGTAGGTCACCAGTGCGGCGCCCCCTACACCCAAGGGCACGGCATAGATCGAGAATTGGTCCGGAATGATGTAGTGCTTCAGGTCGATGAAGCTCAGGGCGACCAGGGCAAAAAGCAGGTACAGGTACCAGAAGAATGCAGCAACATGCCCTGCGTCCAGAAGGGCCACATCCGGAATCACACGCCGAAACAGCAGCACGGTCAGCACACCGAACAGCGCCTCAATCACCGGATACAACGCGGAGATCTCCCCCTTGCAAGCCCTGCATCGCCCACCCAGCCAAAACCAGGCCAACACCGGCACGTTGTCGTAGGCTGCAATGGGGGTGCCGCAGCGCGGGCAGGCCGAGCGCGGATGCACCACCGAGCGATCCTCCGGCATCCGCGCGATACATACATTCATAAACGAGCCGAGGCAGACCCCGAAGATCCCCGCGTAGACCAGACAGAAGATGTACAGGGGATTCATGGGATGTAGCTCCGAAAGGTGGCCACGATCTGCTCTATCTCTTGACCTGTCAAGCCTTCATGGACAGGCAAGGCCAAGCTCTCCGCACAAAAGGCGTCGGCGCAGGGAGTCTCGGCATGGGGAAGGCCGGCCAGCGCGGGCTGCCGCGAAAGGGGGATGGGGTAGTAGATTGCCGTTTCAATGCCAGCATCGGCCAGTTTTGCACGCAGTCGGTCGCGGTCGGGTACGCGCACAACGTACTGATGCACCGGATGCCCCGGACTGCGGGGAAGGCGACGTACCCAGCTTGGAAGCTCCTGATCGTAGAGCTGCGCATGGCGGCGCCGGGCCTCGACCCGAAGCGGAAGATCAGGAAGCTGGGCGAGCAGCACCGCCGCCTGGACGGCGTCCAGCCGCGAGTTGGCCCCCACCTGGGCACCCACCCGATCATGCAGGTAGGCCGTGGACATTCCGTGGTGGCTCAGCCGACGCAGGCGCTCTGCCACCTCCGCCTGATCGGTGAAGACCATGCCGCCGTCTCCGGCGGCCCCCAAGGTCTTGGTGGGGTAGAAGCTGACAGCCGCAATTTCTCCGCTTCGGGGCTGTGGATCAGCGCCTGCGCACTGTGCGCTGTCGTCCACGATCGGCAGGCCGATCGCGCTCAACGGGCATTTTTCTCCGTAGAGATGTACGGCGATCACCGCGCGGGTGGCGGCACGGATCGGCAGGCGCCGTGGGTCCAAAAGGGGGCAGGTCCGCCCGAACATCGGCCACCACCGGCACCAGGCCCGCCCGTAGCACCGCACCCGCTGTGGCGAAGAAGGTGACGGCCGGCACGATCACCTCCGAAGCCGGCGGCAGATCCAGCGCCAGCAAGGCGTAGATCAGCGCATCCGTCCCCGAGTTGACCCCGACGCCGTAGCCCCAGCCAAATGCGGCGGCCAGCCGACGTTGGGCTTCCTCCACGGTGGGGCCGCCCACATAGCGGCCGGAGCGGAGCTGATCGAGCACGGCTGCTTCGGTGGCTGCGCCGGTACGCTGGTGTCGCCCGGCCAGATCGGCCATCCGAATCACTTGAAGTCCCGACGTTCAAACACCATCATGGCCACAAAAAGAACGGCAGCCGAGTAGGTGACGCCGTAGGCGGCTGCATAGGCCAGTTCAGAGGCGGGAATGGCCACACCGTGGACCGCTTCGGTGCGGACGTTGAAGATCTCCAGGTTGGGCAGCACCCGGTACAGGCCCAACATCAGCGCTTTTGCGCCGGGATCTTCCGCGCGGCTACCAAAAAGATAGAGATCATCTGCGAAATGGCCGATCACATAGATGCAGATGGAGTAGGCGGCGGCGGTGGTGGGGGCGCAGAAGGTGGAGAAGAGCGTACACCAGGCGGTCAGCAGCGTCAGCTCCAGCATCAGCATGCCCACCGCGATGTATACGCCCACGCCGGGCAGCCCTTGCTGCGTACTGATGACAAGAGTGTAGAGCAGCGTCAAAAATCCTACTTCCACCAATAAGGTCAGCCAAAGACCAAAGTACTTACCCAGCAGTAGCTGCCAGCGCGGGACGGGCTTTGCGGCCAGGGTGTAGATGGTGCGGCGTTCGATCTCCTTGTAGACCAGCCCCACCCCCAAAAAAATGGCGATGATCGCGGCGACCGTGGAGATTCCGCCCAGGGCCACGCCCCGGACCACCTTGTCGGCGTCGCCGATGGTCAGCTCTCGCATGGCCAGCGATAAGAAGAGGAGGATCGCTGCAAAAAACAGGATGGAGTGCAGGATCCGGTCCCGCACCGCCTCGCGCAGCGTGTTGGTGGCGACCGCCCAGATCCGGTTCATGTCAGCACCCCCATGCGGCGAGACTCCATCGGCCGAGCCTGCTCCACCTCGGTCAACAACACCTGCTCCAAGGTCTTTTGTTTGGGAACCACCGAGATAATCCTGCCTCCCCCACTGCGGACCTGATCCAACACCCGCTCCACGTCCTCCGGCGGAAGCCGCAGCTCCGCCCGACTGCCTTCTCGTTGCTGAAGTCCAGGTAGATCGCCCGGATAGTCTACGCGGCAGTCCACCCACTCCACCGTGTCTCCCACCAGCTCCGCCAGGGTTCCCTGTCCACGCAGGCGTCCCCCCACCACAATGGCCACCCGGTCGCAGATGGCCTCGATATCTGAGAGGATGTGACTTGAGAAAAATACGGTTTTACCGCGCTTCTTTTCTTCCAGGATGATGTCCCGCACCAGCACGCGGCCCATCGGGTCCAGGCCGCTCATCGGCTCGTCCAGGATCAACATCTCCGGATCGGCGATCATCGCCTGTGCCAGCCCGGCGCGCTGCATCATCCCTTTGGAGAATTTGCCAAGGGGAATATCGGAAAAGCGGGCCAGCTCCACCCGCTCCAGCAGAGTACGAATCCGTGCGTCGCGGCCGGCCGTGGGCAGCTCACTCAAGTTGGCGTAGAAGGCGAGAAACTCGTAGGCCGTCAGGTATTCATAAAAGTACGGCCTCTCCGGTAGAAAACCGACTTTCTTCCTACTCGCAGGGTCGGGAACTGGCACGCCGTGGATCCAGGCTTTGCCACTGGTGGCGGACTGCAAGCCCATCAGGATCTTGATGGTGGTGGTCTTTCCAGCCCCGTTGGGCCCCACAAAGCCAAAGGTGGCGCCCTCGGGCACTTCCAGACTCAGATCCTCCAGGCCCAAAAAGGGACGCATCCAGAAGCCAGTCAGGTAGGTTTTTCCGAGTTTTTCCGTGTGAATCGCTGCGGGCATCAACCCCTCCTCTCGCGGTAGCGCCGCAGCGCGGGCAGCTCCGCTTTCTTCTTCAGGTAGTCCTCTACGTCGGCGTCGGAAAGGGCTCCCGCACTCTGCCAGTTACAGCGATTGCAGTAAGGGCCACTCTCCGCAAAACGGCCTTCGGCCTGCGCAACCCGCCAGCGGTGCAGCACCGGGCCGTTCCACAGCTCGGCCAGCGGGGTCTCCAGCACGTTGCCCAGTCGGTTGACCAACCCTTCGTCCAGACAGCAGGTGGTGAGGTCCCCATTTACATGGACCATCGGGGTTTGCCAGAGGCCGGCGCAGGCGGGGCGAGACTTCACTGCTCCGGTTTAACGGGGCCGCCGCGGGCGGGCAGCGGTTATCTTGCGCTCCTCCCCGAGGTCCTCCATTTCCCCGCTTCGCGCCTTCCGCGCCCACGGCCTTGGCAACGACTATCTGGTGGTGGACCGGCCTCTCAGCCCGTCCCTGGTGCGGGCGTTGTGCGACCGGCATCGTGGGCTGGGCAGCGACGGCCTGCTGGTGCCGGTCGAAGCACCGGCCGGCTGTGACTACGGCGTGCGAATCTACAATCCCGATGGTTCCGAGGCCGAAAAGAGTGGGAACGGGCTGCGGATCTTCGCCACCTACCTGCGTCTGCGGCGGGGAGCGCCGGCGGTGTTCTCCGTGTGGACGATGGGCGGAAAAGTGAGCTGCTCGGTGGATGATCGTTCTTGGCCCCCACAGGTGCAGGTGGACATGGGCCGCGCGGTGGTCGGCAGTCCCCGGCCCTTTGAGGAGCTTATGTACACGCCCGTCTCCGTGGGCAATCCGCATGCGGTGGTTTGGGGCAGCTACCCGGACTGGCAGGCCAGGGGGGCGCGGATCGAGCACTCTGTAGAAGGAAGGACAAACGTCCAGTTTGCAGAAGTTGTAAACCAGAATACCGTCAAGGCCAAAATCTGGGAAAGGGGAGCTGGAGCCACCCTTTCTTCGGGAAGCTCTTCCTGCGCCATTGCGGCGGCGGCTGTGGCTGCGGGATGGGTGCAAAGCCCCGTCACCATCCAGATGGACGGGGGTGAGCTTTTTGTAGAGGTGAGCCCGACGCTGGATCTGCGGATGTCTGGCCCGGTGGAGCCGGTGGGCGATTGTGTGGTGGAGGACGCATGGCTGCACTCGCACTCCTGATCCCCCTCGCCTTCGCACAAACCGAGGTGCAGACTGTGGTTCTGAATGCCTCCTTTGGTGGGCTCACGCCGTCGGCGGTGATCGCCACGGTACAGCAGGCGGGCGAACGCCATGAATTGCGTCTGGTGGACGATGGCACCGATCCCAACGATGCCCGTGGCGACCGGGTCTACACCGGCACCTTGGAAGGCCGCCCGGCGCAGTATCTCACCATCGGCATGGCGGTGGAGATCGACGGCGAACGCCGCGATGTCTATGCCGGGACCCTTCGGGTGGGGATGGAGCGCAGCCTGCAGGTGGCCTTTGAGGTCACCACCGGTCCAGACGGAAAATTGATGGGTGTGCGGCGCGCTTCCGCTGCTCCCGGACGGATGAGCCATGCGACGGAGGTGGTGCCGCTGATGGCCGCCACCTTCTGGGCGGTGCTGGTGATGGTGCTGGGGGCGGTTTCGCTGAGGCTGCAGAAGGCATGAGGCACGTCCCGCCCGGGCTGCTCGTCTACCTGGCCTTCTCGATCCTGTGGTCTTGGCCCTTGATCCTGGATCCGTTCGAGTCGGTGGTGTCACTGCACTTCGATCAGCTACCGGCGGCCTGGCTGGTACATGCGGCCCCCTCCTTCCGGGATGGACTCTCCGAATTGTCCGCCTGGCCCGCGGGCGAGCCCTTGGTGCGCCTGGATTCCTTTCTGTTTTTGATCCTGGCCATGCTGCTGCAGGGGCTGGTTCCGGGCCTGTTTCTCACCAACCTCTTTGTGCTGGTGGGGCCGGTGTGTTCGGCCTGGGCGGCTGAAAAGCTGGCACGAGAGGGGCTGAAGGTGGAGGGGCCGGCAGCAATTTTGGCCGGGCTGGCCTTCGGTTTTGCCCCGCTGGCGGCCGTCGCCGTGCTGGAGGGGCATGTCTACTACCTCCTGAATCCCTGGCTTCCACTCTGCGCCCTGCACCTGCTCCGCAACACGCCGCGGGACGACGCATGGGCGGGCCTGCACTGGCTGCTCTGCCTGCTCACCACCGCCTACATGGGGGTGAACGCGACGCTCCTGGGCGGCGTGCTGATGATTTATCGGTTTTTCAGAATCGAAAAGCGGATTCCGTGGTATTTTCTAGGGATTTGCGGTCTGAGTGGAGTGCTGTACGCTGTCCTTTTTTTGGGCGGAGGAGGACAACATAGTCGGGAGGAGGGGGATGCCCTGGTGCGTCTGGGCTCGGCCTCCCTGGCCACGCTGGTCGCCTGGAACCCGTGGATGGATCTGAACCGGCACTCGCTGGCTCCGGCGGTGGGCGTGGCGCCGCTGGTGTTGGCACTGTTGAGCCCGGCCATTCGCCTTCCCGGCTGGAAATTGTGGCTGGGCCTGGGTATCGGCTGCCTGGTGTTGGCGGTGGGGCCGGTGCTGGAGCTGGGCGTGGCACGGATGGAGGCATGGCCCACCTTGCTCTATCCGCTGTTGAAAGCGGGTCTTTTTGATACCTACCGCTTTCCGATCCGCTTCGCCTGGGTCAGCAGCCTGTGCTTTGGGCTGCTGGCGGCCCACTTGGCCGGCCGGAGCCGTTGGCCGCGCCTCTGGGTGGCCGTGGTGGCGGTGGACTGCTTCTTTCTCTCGGGTGCCTTTACGCGGATGCGGGCGCACCCGCTGCCCATCCCCTCGCTCTACGAACAGCTCCCGGAGGGAGCGGTGCTGGAGCTGTACCCGGAGGTGGGTGGAACCCAAGAAGATATGGCCTTTTATCAGCAGAATCTTTCCTGCTACTACCAACTGGGCCACGGGCGCCCCATTCTGGAGCGCTGCCTGAACACGGACATGGCGCAGAGCCCGCGGCTGGCGGCCGGCCGGGAGCTGCAGCATCGCCTGTTGGACAGCGAAGGCTCGGTGCGCGAAGCCCTGAGCGCGCTGAAGGTGGAGAGTGTGGTGGTACACCTCGATCTTTTTCAAAGCCATGAGCGCGGTGACATCGTGAGTGGTTTGAACAACGCCCTGGGCCCCCCGCTGGGGGAAAGCCGAGATGGCGGCGAGTGGCTGATGGCCTGGGAGCTTCGATGAACATCCTCTTTGCTCTGATCTCGCTTGTAGAAGCCCGCGATTTTGCCGTCAAAGTCCACGACCGTGACGGCAGCCTGGGCGAGCAGGTAGACGTGGAGCTGAGCGGCAGCGGCCAAAGCTGGAGCTTGACCCTGCGGGATGATGGCCAGGATCCGGATGGGATGCGCGGCGATCGGCTGTACACCGCCAAAGCCACCGCGATCAGCATTGACAGCGGCCGACTCAAGGTGAGCGCGGGCGGGAAGACCTGGACCGGGGAGTTTTTGTTTGAAGAGAACTCCGATCCGGTGATCCTGATCGGGCTGGAGGCCGACGGGCGTGCGATGGGCTCCACCCACGAAGTGATGTTCTTGCCCGATCAGCAGGGAGGAATGCCGGGGAACGGGGCGCCCGGTGCGATGGGCGCCCCCGGAGGCATGGCGCCGCCCGGTATGGGCGCCGCCGGTGGGGCCCCGGGTGGGGGTGCCCCCGGCAACAACCCGGGGGCAACGCCGGGGGGGGTGGGCGCTCCCGGCAGCCCGGGGAGCATGTCTGCACCCTCCAACCCCATGATGGGCGGAGAAAAAGGCAGGTCCGGGCCCCCCAAAGGGCTGTGGTTGGGCTACGGTGTTCTGGGCGGCATTTTTGTGGGTCTGGGCGCCATTGCCTGGACCCGCCGGGAGCCGCGCATTCCCGGCATCAACCAGCCTTCTGCCAGCTATTCAGCCAGCAAAGGCCCCTTTCAGTCGGGGGAACTGCCCGATCTGTGGGTGGGCAAAGCTCCGGTAGGCGCGCTGGCCCTGGACCCCGGCCCCTGGAGCCCCACCGAGATCGCCCTGGGCGTGGGGGCGGTGGGCAAGCCGGTGCGGGTGGTGGTGGGAGATCCCGCCCAGGTGGTCGGTAGCTACGATGATCTCTCCAAGGTTTTAGCCGGACGGGCCGCCCTGTTATGGGTGGAGCAGCCATGAAGGTCCTGGCGGGGCGCTACACGTTGCTGGAGAAGCTCGGCATGGGCGGGGTGGCCTCGGTCTGGCGGGCACGGGATCAGACCCTTGGGGAAGACGTGGCGATCAAGCTGCTGCATCCGCACCTTGCCGGGGATCCGGTGGCGCGCGAGCGGCTGCGGCGCGAGGTGGTGGCGGCCCACCGCATTCCCGGTGGTGGCTGCCTGAAGATTTTTGATTTTGTAGAAGAAGAAGAGGATGTTTTTCTGGTAGAGGAGCGGGCGGAGTGCGATCTGGCGCAGCAGCTCCCGCTGCCACTGGAAGAGGGGCTGGCCGTGGGGGCGGCCGTCGCGCGCACCCTGCAGCGGGCGCATGGGGCCGGGGTGCTGCACCGCGACCTGAAGCCCAGCAACCTGCTGCTGCTTGCGGGGGACGGTCCCCTCGCTGAGCGGGTTCGGCTGGCGGACTTCGGGTTGGCCCGGCTGGAGGATCGTGCCGGAGGCACGGCGACCGCCGCGCTGGCGGGATCGGTGGGCTACACCGCCCCGGAAGTCTATGAGGGTATCCTCGATGATCCCCGCTCCGACCAATATTCTTTAGCCATCTGTATCCATGAACTCTTGACGAGTCAACTGCCTTGGGGCACCGCTCTCGCCGCCGAGATCCTGCGGAAGCAGCTCAGCGAGGAGGCCGGCACCTCCGCTGAGCTGCCCCCCGCGGTCCGCGCCACGCTGAGCCGGGCACTCAGCCGCAGTCCCGAGGGTCGCTTTGCCACGCTGGACCAGTTTGCCGCAGCGCTGGAGGCGGCCCTGCGCGGGGAGAGCCCCGCGGTGGTGGAGACCGGGCCGCTGTGTTCCCACTGCGGGGCGCGCCGGGTGCGTGGGCTGGGGGTGTGTCCAAGCTGTGGGCGCCGTGCGGCGGTGATCCCTCGCGGAAATGGAGCCTACGAGGCGCGGGTCTACGCGCCGCCGCTGCGGGTCAAGTTGGGGGGTAACAACAACTTCGATACCCTGACCTTCAGTGAAAAGCAGACGATTGTATCGGAAACTACGGAATCGACCGGAGCGCCGCTACGCTCCGCAGACGACGTGGATACCGCCCTTCGACGCCCGATCATCATCGCCGCCGACGGTCTGGACCGCAACGGCGCCGAGGCCATGGTGGCCCGCCTCCGTGAAAAAGGGCTGACGTCAGAGGTTTTTGGACCAGACGCGCCCGGAAAAGTCGGTCGGGAGTGGTTTGTGAAGCTGATTCCCGCGCTTCCTGTCGTTGCCTTGCCCGGCCTCGGCATCGCGCTGGGTGAGCTGGTACAGAAGGGTGACCCTGAAGCCTTTGCCCTGATTATTCCAGCTGGGGCATTGATATTTGCATCTGCCATGCTGCGGTGGGTAACAAAGCCTCGCGCGATTCTGGCTGAGGGTGTCGGCACCGGTGTGGCCGCCTCGGAGGGGGTGGTGTTCGGAAAAGAGCTGGAAGATGGTCTGGCTTCGATCCGCAGCGCATCTGTTCGTGGGCTGTTGGGCGAGGTATACCGGGCGGCGGCGGGCTTGCAGCAGGCCCTGAGCGCCGCCCCCGACAATGCCCGGCAGGAGGGGCGGGCAGCAGCTAAAGAAGCCTGTGAAGCTGCCCTTTCTCTTGCCCGGCGCCTGGAGTGGGTGGAGGAGGCCCAGCCGCAGCGCGGTCGCCATGGGCGGGATGCCAATGTGCAGGAGGAAGCCCAGCGGGAGGAGGCAGAAGTGCGTATTCGAAGTGCACTTCTGTCTCTGGCCGCCGATCTGCGGACCGCCACTACGCGGCTGGCCGCCCAGCCGGAGGCCGTGATCGAGGCACAGGATGCCGTGGGCCGACTGCAGGCGGTGATCACCGCGCTGGGGGCAGCCCCCGTCGCCGGGCCATCGGCCTCCGCTCCCGACGGCACACAAAAATCCCGCGTGGCTGCGCAGAGGCAGCGCCAGTGAAACCATGCCGCTCAGCTATTTTTATTGCCGGACTGTTGGGTCTGTTGAGCGGATGTGCGCATAAAAAGGTGCAGGGGGAGTGGGTGCGGCAGGTGCACTTCGACGGCAACGAGGTGAAGGGATTCGAAAATCCCACCAACGACGCCGTGCTCTCCGATGCGATGGAGCAGAAGCATGGCCTTCGGCCCACATTTTTTCGGCCGCGTCAGGATGTATCGCGCTTGGACCGGGCATTGCTGTCCGAGGATGGTCGGCGCCTGGAGACCTTCTACGCGCACCACGGCTACTTCAATGCCGAGGTGGACGGCTGGGTTTTGAAGAGGCCCACGGTTCGGGAAAAGAGAAGACTGAAGCCGGTGAATGTTCGAGGAATCGTGCGCCCGCGCGAGCCTTCAGTGGTGGAGTCCATCACCTTGGACGGGGTGCCTCCCGGGCCGCTCTACAACATCCTGCGGGACCGGATCGAGCTGAAAAAAGGCGACATTTTTGAGCTGGAAGCCTACCAGCGCGGCGTAAGTGCTATCCGCATGGACCTCCAGGAGCGCAGCTATGCCTATGCCAAAGTGGATGGGCATGTGGAGGTGGACCCCCACAGCCAACAGGTGCGCATCGCGGTGACCGTGCAGCGTGGGCCCGCGTGCCGCTTTGGCCCGGTGCAGGTGACCGGTGCCAAAAAAGTGCCCAAAAAACGCCTGGAGATCGACGTAGTGGAGGGAGAGCCCTACCACCTGTCCACTTTGGAGGCCACCCGCAGAAAACTCTTCGCGCTGCGGGTTTTTCGCCTCGTCAACGTCACCCCGGATCTTTCTGACCCGACCCGGACCACCATCCCAGTCAAAGTGGAGCTACGGGAGGCCAAGACCAAGTCTGTTCGCTTGGGCTTGATTGCATCGTATGAAAGTGGAAAACTGTCCAGCGGCGCCTCGGCAGTCTACGAGGACTGGAACCTGTTCCGGCAGCTCTGGACCTTCCAGCAGGAGGTCTACGCGGGTATTGGCTATACCGATACGGTTGCGCCGATTGCCTCCATCAAGGGAACGGTGAACTTTCACAATTTCCCGGTTCGCGGTCTGGATTTTCTCCAGAGTGGCGGGGCAGAGCAGGCGCTGGAAATCGGCTATCAGCGGCGATCCGCCTCCTACAACCCCTCCATTGCTTGGGTGGGCTGGGAGCGGCACGTTCTGTCCGTCGGCTACCGCCTGAAGTTCACCGACTATGTCTTCACCTCTGAGGATGTGCGGGCGGCCCTGGCTGCCGAAGAAGACGACAATGTCCTTGAAGATCCATATCTTCTATCGATCCTGGAGCAGAGCTGGACCTACGAGGGGCGCAACGACCCCTTCTCACCCAGTCGTGGATGGTATTGGACACTACAGTTTTCTGAGGCGGGGGGCCCCTTCGGAGGGGACTACGGCTTCTTCCGGGTTGCGGGGGAGATCCGTACCTATCGCTCGATTGTGCGCCTTGGCGGATGGGATCCCAATGTTGTCGTGGCCGCACGGCTGGGAGCGGGGGTGGAGCTGCCCTATAGTGCGGAGGGGAAGGGCGCGGTGCCGCTGGATGAACGCTTTTTTCTGGGCGGGGGGGACACCGTGCGCGGCTGGGGCTATCAGCGCTTGGGGCCCCGGATCAGCACCTCCGACACCGCCGAAGGGGGGCTGATTCGGGCTTTCGGCAGTCTGGAGCTACGGAAAGAGCTGCTGTGGGGCGTTTCGGCGGCAGGTTTTGTGGACGCGGGCAGGCTCTGGGATGATTTTGGCGCTTTGAACGCGAAAGATATTCAATGGACGGTAGGCGGCGGCGCTCGCTACCGCTCTGTGGCCGGACCCCTGCGCCTGGATCTGGGGGTAAGACTGGGGGAGGACCCCTATGGGGATAATCCAAGAGTTACCTTGCATTTTGGTCTGGGCGAAGCCTTTTGAAGAGAAGGGTGGCACACAGATTGCGGCGCCTTCCTGCGCCAGATTCGTCAGGAAATTTTCAGACGGGGATGAAGAAGTCCGTCCGTGGGTTATACGCCGCGCCCATTGGAGGTTCCCATGCTGGGCCTGCTCCTCGTTTCTTTTGCTTCTGCCGGTCAAATCTACGATCAAACCCAGTCCGCAGCCGCTCTGATTTGGGCAGGCGTCGACTACTCGCGCGCGCGTTTTTTTGTACCCGAGACCTTTGACGACCCCGAAGAGATCACCTTCTTCAACCCCGGGGGTGGCCTGCGGGATGCCGTGCGTCGCTATGAGAAGCCACAGGACACCTGGAACGACCTGGTGAAAGAGTGGAACATGATGGCCCAGCACGACCTGATGGAGGAGTTCGAGAAGGTGCTGGAGCGAGACTTCACCCCTGACCTGCCCACCGAGGCGGGCCAGACCACGGGGAAGAAAGAGCCTTATTTTGAGTCTCAGTACGAGGCCAAAAACTACCCCATGGACATGACTTCGCAGACCATCGCCGAGATGGTGAAGAAGTACCGCCTGAAGACCAAGGACGGCTTGGGTCTTGTCTTTATCTACGAGCGCGGCTCGGTTTTGGACAAGCAGGGCTGCCTGTGGCCCACATGGTTCGATGCCAAGACCAAGGCCGTGATCAAGACCGAGCGGGTCTGTGAGAAGCCGTCGGGGCTGGGCTTCCGGAACCTGTGGCTTGGGCCAGTCCTTTCCGTGGCCGAGGACATGATCAAGGCGCTGAAGAAGAAGGAACTCTGAGCCTTCGGGCCGGGGGCCTCGCATCGCGGGTGGAAACAGGTTAGCCGCCCGCGTGCCATTCCCCCCCCTTTCCGCTCCTCTGCAGCGGGCACTCGATGCCCACGGCTACCAAGAACCCACCCCTGTCCAGGCCGCTGTCCTGGTGCCCGATGCCGAAGGCCGCGATCTGTTGGTCTCGGCGCGCACGGGCTCTGGAAAGACCGTCGCCTTCGGGCTGGCGATGGGGCCAACCCTGCTGGCCGGCACCGGGAGCACCCCGCGTGCCCTGGTCATTGCTCCCACGCGTGAGCTTGCGCTGCAGGTTGCCCGCGAGCTGGAGTGGCTCTACGCCCAGACCGGCCTGCGCATTCAAGCCTGTGTCGGTGGCATGGATCCCATCCGCGAGTCGCGCGGCCTGCGCGCTGGTGCCCACATTGTGGTGGGGACGCCCGGGCGTCTCTGCGACCACCTGGACCGGAAGGTGCTGGACCTGAGCGCCCTGTCCACGGTGGTGCTGGACGAGGCCGACGAGATGCTGGACATGGGCTTCCGCGACGAGCTGGAGCATCTTTTGGATGCGACGCCCGCTACGCGTCGCTCGCTGCTGTTTTCGGCCACCATCCCCAAAGAAATTGTGGAGTTGGCCGGGCGCTACCAGAAGAATGCGCTGCGGATTGCTACCGCCGATGCCGAGGAGCCTCACGCCGACATTCAGTACCGCATGGTGCCCTTCGCCCAGCGCGAGCGCGAGCATGTGGTGGTGAACCTGCTGCGCTTTCTGGAGCCCAAAGGTGCGCTGGTATTTTGCATGACCCGTGAGGGTGTAAACCACCTACACTCGGCTCTTTTGGAGCGTGGGTTTACGGCGGTTGCCCTTTCTGGCGAGCTGTCTCAGGCGGAACGTGGCCGGGCGCTCACCTCGCTGCGTGACGGACGGGCGCGCGTGTTGGTGGCGACCGACGTGGCGGCGCGTGGTCTGGATCTTCCAGCCTTGGACCTGGTGATTCACGCGGATCTTCCCTGGGACGCGCAGACGTTGAAGCACCGCAGCGGCCGCACCGGTCGTGCCGGACGCAAGGGTACGGCGGTCATCATGGCGCCGCTGCACCGGCTGCGCATCGCCGAGCGCCTCGTGCGCGAGGCCAAGGTGGAAGCACCTTGGACCCCTCCGCCCAATTCGGCGGCCATTACCGAGCGCGATCAGGACCGGTTGATGGAGCAGATCTCCGGCCTGCCCGCAGGGGAGGAGGAGGACAAGGCGCTGGCTACCCGGCTCCTGGAGACCCACACCGCCGAGGATCTGGCCGCAAGGCTGGTGGCGATGTGTCGTGGGGGGCTGCCCGCCCCGGAGGAGCTGCCGGAGACCGAGCATGCGGTGAACCGGATGCGTGCCCCTGTGCGTCGCCCCCCGCCCACTGGTCCGGCCCCCGGGGGCAGCGGCGTGTGGTTCCGGGTGAACATCGGCCGTGAGGAGGATGCAGATCCGCGCTGGCTGGTGCCCCTGCTTTGCAAGAAGGGCGGCGTAGAGAAGCGGCATATCGGCGAGCTACGGATTCGGGACCGCGACACTTTTTTTGAAGTGGCCCCGGATGTGGCGGACCGCTTTGATGCGGCGGCCCAGCGCCCCGACAAACGCTTCCCCGGCTTACGATTTTCTAAAGCAGGACGCCAAAGCTGAGGTCAACTTCTGTCCTGTTTCGGCCACTCCTTACCGATGGCGGGTTGCTAAGCTAAGGTGCACAGCCGGCTGACATGCGCCCACGGAGCTTCAGATGTTTGCACTCCTCACTCTCTCTACCGCCTTTGCCCAAGTACCTGCGTGGAAATGGACTTCGGAGCCGGTAAAGTTTCATGCGGAGTCGCACATCTCCCAACCGCGGGGGGCCCGGTACGAAGCCTTCTACAACCTGGACGCCTGGGCCACTTCTTTAGACATGGCCACGGAGTTCTCCTGCCAGGCGACCGACGAGAAGGGGATCGTGCGGTGCAGCTTTGAGTGGTTGAAGCTGTCCGGGCGGGCCGCCAAGCCGGCCGAGCAGGAAGAGCTGGAGAAAATCCTCACAGAGTGGGCCGACCGGATGGTGGGCTACACGGTGGAGTTGAGCATCAACAGCCAGGGCAAGCTGCAGGCTATCGACCTGGATGGCACGGAACGCGCCGACTCCCGGCAGGGCTTCATTGTGGAGCGCGAGCGCCTGCTTCTGGTCCGCATCTTCTGCATGCTCGATCTGCCTTTTCCCAAGTCGGAAGCGGCATACCAAGAAGGATGGCCCGGCAAGGGCTGGTTGCCCATCTTTTCTTTGATCAACACCACCGGTACCTCGGGATCCATGGCGTTGACCTATACCAACTTGGAACCCCGCAATGGCTATGTCTTCATCGAGACGGCGGGCACCGGCCTGATCAGCGCGGGGGCCGGTGTGGACTCCGGCGGCGACTCGTTGGTGAACGCCACGGTGGCCGGCAGCACGCTCTTCGATCCGGCGGCGGGCAACATCGCCTACCGGAACTTCGTGATGGAAGCCTACTACCTGAGCGGGAATTCCAGCACTCCCTACTATCTGCAGAGTGCGGCGATCCAGCGCATCGCCGCCTTCGGGGTACCCGGAGCCAAGGTACCGGACTTGCCGCCGGGCCCTCTGCCCGACACCGCCGCACCGGCGCCTGCGGCCCCCGCTCCCACCACCCCGGCCACGCCGGTAGAGCCGGCGGCCCCTGCCCCCGCCGCACCGGCCACGCCGGCAGAGCCCGCGGCCCCCGCCCCCGCCGAGCCTGTGGCTCCCGCTCCTGTTCCCGGCTGAAGCCGTGGATCATGCCCGATTTTCGGCCTTGGCCCACCGTTGGCATGACTGCTGCTCGCCGGTGGATCCCGACCGATTGGATAGGATGATCGCCCGGCTTCCCATTCGGGAGGGTGATCGGATCCTGGATTTGGGCTGCGGGAACGGGGGCATGTTGGCGCGGGTGTGTCGCGTCTTTGGCGCCCGCGGGGAGGGGGTGGACCAGAGCCCGGCGATGGTGGAGGCCTGCGGAAAACACGCTGAGATCGCGGTGGTGGTGGGGGATGCGAGCACAATTGCACTGCGACCGGGCTATGCGCTGGTGCTGGTGGTGGGGGCCTCTCACATCTTCGGTGGGCTGGAGGGCAGCCTCGCCCGCGTTGCGCCGCTCCTGGCCGCCGGTGGCCATGCTCTGATCGGGCAGGTGTATTGGAAGAAGCCCCCTTCGGAGAGCTTTTTGAAGCTGCTGGGAGCGCCGCGGGAGATTTTTTCCGATCTGGAGGGCACCCTGCAGCCCCTGGATCGGGCGGGCTTCCGCTTTGTGCGTGCGCAGGTCAGCAGCGAGCTGGAGTGGGATGCCTACGAAGGGCTCTACCACCAGTCCATGGAAGCCTGGCTGCGGGACCATCCGGACGATCCCGACCACGCGGCCTTTCTGCGGCGCTTTTGGGAGGTGCGCAGCCGCTACTGGGAGGGCGGGCGCGAATTCTTTGGCTTTGTACTGGCTTTGTATCGGTTATAGTCCAGCTTACAAAATCGTTGGAGGCGATGTAGACGGAGGTGGGTGGCCAGACAAAAGGCGCCCGGGCCTCTGGCCCGCGCGCCTTCTTGTTTTGGAGGATCCAGGGCCTATCACCCTGAAGCGCTTTCAGACTCCGATCAACTTCACCAGCCCATCGCGGTTGGTGAGCCCGATGTGCTGGGCGGCCTTCTGGCCCCCCTTGAACACCATCACGGTGGGCACCGAGCGGATGCCATACTTTTGTGCGATGGCGGAGTTCTCGTCGATATCGACCTTCCCAACCTTGACTTTGCCCGCGTACTCATCGGCCAGCTTGTCCACTACAGGGGCGAGTGCCTTGCAGGGGCCACACCACGTAGCCGTGAAGTCCACCAGCACGGGAACGTCGCTTTTCAGAACTTCAGCCTCGAAGTTCCCATTGGTGAAGGTCTTTACGTTCGCGCCAGCCATGTTGACTCCTGAAGGGTAGAAATGCTAATCGCGCCGGGCGCGTCGGCAAGGGCTCAGCCTGCGTAGAGCCGTACATCGGTGGCCACCTTCTCCGCCAGCCGCAGTGCGGTAGGCAGGTCCGGGTGCCGCACGATCAGGTAGCCGTCGCTCACCAGCGTCTGAAGCCAGTTTCGCCGATGCTCTCCGGGCTTCAGCAGATCCTCGGCAACAATGTAGCGTCCGTACTGTTCCCGGAAGGTATCCAGCCCCTCGATCCGCCGGATCTTGCCCTGGCCCAGCGCTCGCTTGAAGATAATCGCAGCGTTGTACTTGCGTTCTACGGGCACCAAGCCGTTGGGAAGGGGCCTGGGGCTGTTCCCACGTCCGTAGGGCTCAAAGCTGTGCCAGCACACCGCGCGGGCCCACTCCCGATACAGGTCGATATCGCAAGAGAAGTTCATTTGGTCAATCAGGCGGGCGCCGCCGACCCGGCAGCCGATTTCGCCAAAAACAACCTCCCCATTGCTTTTTTTATACCACTCCATGTGGGTGAAGCCGGTGCCCATGCCCAGAGCCTTCAGTACGCCGTAGCCCAGCTCGATACCGCCCGCATAGCGAGGTTCAAAGACATCTTTCATGGCAACGATGATGGGGCTGATCCACTCGTTGGTGCGCGCGACCAAAGGCCGGGGAAGGTACTGGGCGATGTTGAAGAAGGCAGGGCGCCCCTCGATACTTACGGTGTCGAAGGTGAATTCTTCGCCATCCACAAACTCCTCGACGCTGACTTCGGCCACATGGCGGGTGCGCTGCACGATTTCCGCCAGCTTTTTGGCGTCGTCCACCCGGTAGGTGTCGGCCGATCCGGCCCCGGCGATGGGCTTGATGATCAGGGGGTAGCCCACTTTTTCGGCCGCTGCCCAGATCTCCTGCTCAGTGCGCGCCCGGAAGTGATGGGGCACCCGCAGCCCGGCGGCTTCCACCCGCTTTTTCATGATCTCCTTGTCGCGAAAGCCATTCACCACGTCCACCGACATGCCAGGAATCCCCATGGCTTCCCGCAGCTCGGCGGCCAACAGGACAAAGGGCTCCCACAGGCACTCGATGCGGTCGAACTGGACGCCCCAGCTCCGCACTGCTTGGTGGATCGCCTTCACGTCGTTCAGGGAGATTTGGCGATAGTCCGCCAGTGCCTTCCGCACTTTGGGAGAGAGTGCAGCGGGGGGCGAGTCCCCAATCCCGTACACCCGCGCGCCCACTTCGGCGAGGCCACGGGTGAAGTCCTGCATTTCGATGGGGTACTGAGGGGAGAGGAAGAGAACGTTCATCCCCTGCCGCTATCAAGAAATGTCGCGGCCGGCACCCACAGCGGCTTTCTACCGACGCCGACGCAGGCCGAGAAGGCCCGCCAGCAGTCCAAGGGCGACCGGTACGCTACCAGCACCGCCGTCGCAGCTACAGCTTCCCGGAGAGGAAAGCTCGACACTGCCATCACCTGCACCGTCCTTGCCGCCGTTGCCGCCGTTGCCGCCGTTGCCACCGTTTCCAGAATCGTCGGTCGGAACGTCGCTGTCATCCGTGGTTGGCGGCTTGTCGTCGTCGTCACAGGCGGCGCCAATTCCATCGCCATCTTTGTCCGACTGCTCGGGGTTGGCGTCGTCTTCACAGTTGTCTTCGTCGTCGATCACGCCGTCGTCGTCGGTGTCCAACGCGGAGAGCGTGGGATCCCAGAAGTAGAGGTAGCTGCGGTCGGCGGCGCCGGCGTTGTAGGAGTAGAAGCCCACACCGTTCATCTTCCGTTTGTCCGGTGAAGCAGCTTCAAGGCGGAGATTGCCCGCGCGGGCAATGATGTTCCCGTCGTTCATGGAGACGGTGATCTCGATGGTGGTCTGCAGATCGTAGCCGCCGGAATCGGTGGCGAGGATGGTTGCGGTGCCACCATTCACGGAGATCAAGGCGATGTTTCCGGGGCCCACCTGCTCCAGCGGGCAGGAGGATTCGTTGGAGGCCCCGCACAACACGAAGGCCAGATAGTCCTTGGAACCCTTCACACCAAAGACCACACCCATGGTGTCGTCGTCTTCGGTGTAGACCTGAGTGGTCAGGCGTCCGTCGTTGACATCGACGGCCGGATGGAAGAGCAGGTTGTTACAGGATGCTGCCCAGCGCTGGTCGCAGCCGGCCTCTTCATAGTCGTCGGTGACCGGCAAGGCGTAGCGGGTTCCGTCCCGCCCTTCGTAGCCGTACCACGTGTCCTGGTCGTAGCCGCTTTCCCAGTCGTCGTGGCCGGACAACGCCGTGTCGGGGGGAAAGTCGGTGTAGTTCCAGATCTCTACATCTGCGGCCAGGGCAAGGGACAGCAGTCCGAAGAACATACAAACCTCCGAGGGGTCCATCATGGAGCGATTTTGTCTGGCCCGCTGACGGAAGGTGTCAAGAGACTATCAGGTCTAGCGGGCCCGGCAGAGGTGGACACGCTCGTAGGCATCGCTGCCGAAGGCCCAGGGCAGGATGGTCCTGGTAGGTGGATCCCCCATCTGCCAGTTTGCATGTAGGTTTGCCCGGCCGTCTACCGTGTAGGTCCGGGGCAGCCAGGTCCACCGGGCGGTCGCCTCGGCCTCGCCGAGGGGGGCGCACTCCCATAGCTCCAGGGGTTGCGGCCAGGATTGTTCAGGTCGTAGCAGCAAGGTACCGGCCGGCGGGTGGCTTTGGGCTTCGGCTGCTCGCCAGCCGCGCTGCTCCAGCTCCCATTGGAGTCCCCAATGGCCCGTGAAGAGGCCCGTTTCCCTGGTATTGGCCAGCAGTTTTTGTAGCATGGCCCGCTGCGCGAATGCACCTTGCGCTTCGTCGGCCTGAAGTGCGATGCCAAGGAGAAGGGTGGCGATCCCGGCGCTCCAACGCCAGCGATTCTCCTGGTGGAGCCCCAGGATCACGGCCGGCAGAAAGGGCAGCCAATAGCGGGTGGCGACAAAGCGCAGACTCAGCAGGAGAATCAACCCGCCAACGGTCCAGAAAAAAAGGTCTTTCCTACGTAATGACCCGATCAGTGCAGCTCCGCCTAGGGCGCAGGTGGCGGCCCCTGCCCAGCCCCAGGGCCAGCCCAGGAGAATCCCGGCCACCGCTCCAATCGCCATAGTGCGATTCCAGCCCCGCAGCGGCGGGGCGGCGGCCGCTCCCAACATTGCGAGGGCGGCGGCCAATTTGTGCAGCCAGTCCTCCGGCGTGTTGGCCACCGACTGAAAGGAGCCCATCGCGGTCAGGTGCAGCGCGCCGTAGGCGTGAAGGTCGTGGAGGCACAGGAGAGCGATAGGAAGAAAGCCCAGAAAACTCCCGATCCACCTTCTTCCCGCAAAGAAGGCCATGGCCGCGAGCACCAGGGGCAGTGGCAGCGCGCTGTAGCGGAACAGGGTGGCCATGCCCACCAGAAATGCTCCATCCAGGCCCAGTTTGCCCTGGTCCTGCGCATTCAGGAAGCGGGCGGTGCCCGCCAGCACCAGCGCGTAGAGCGGGGCATCGGGCATCAGCGCGGCCCCGGACAGCAACACGATGGGGCTGCCCATCAACAGCAGCGCGCCGGCCTCGGCACGGCCCAGGAAGCGCCGCCCGAGCTGCCATGCACCCCAGAGTGCCACCGGCAGCCACAGGAGCATCCACAGGCGCTGTGCGGCCACAGGAAGGTCCAAGACCGGTGCCAGCCACCAGGCAATCCCGGGCGGGTTGGAGAGCACGGCAAAGGCGGTTTCGGTGGTGCCCTGCCAATTGATGGGGATGGCATGCGGGCGCCAGGGGTCCAACCTCGCCCCTTGCGCGAGCACCAAGAAGTTGGCCTCGTCGTAGTGGGGCGGGCGCCCGATCCAGGGGAGCTGCAGGCCCAGCAGGAGCAGGGCCCAGTAGCGGGAGGGCATAGCCCAGCCTACCTCCCGGCTTGGTCCCGAGCTACTGAATGAGGCTTCACTCAGTTTTGTTTCAGGCAGAAAGCAGCGAAAGTAGGGCGCTCCGCACGTCCGCCGTTCCGGCGTTGCCCCCCATCTCGGCGCTGTGGACGCCCTGCTTCAGCGCGCCTTCGATGGCGGTCTGGAGGCGGCGGGCGGCCGGAGCCTGGTTCAGGTGGTCGAGCAGGTCCACCGCCAGACGCAGCATGGGGTAGGGGCTGCTGGAGGGGTGCGGGTTCTCGAACATGACGACGCCGTCGCCCAGGTTTACACCCGTCGCAACGGTGGTTCCCCCAGCCATTCCGGCCGCGCAGTCGCTGACGATATCGCCAAAGAGGTTGCCGCACAAAAGGACGTCGAAGTCCTGGGGCCAGCGCACCAGCTTCATACACAGCGCGTCCACGATCACTTCGTCGTGCTGAATATCCGGGTACTCCGCCGCGATCTGTTGGCTGACCCGCAGGAACATACCGTCCGCCTTCTTCAGGATGTTGGACTTGTGGACGGTGGTCACCTTTTTACGCCCATTCTTCCGAGCATACTCAAAGGCTGTGCGGCTGATGCGCTCGCAGGAGGCGCGGGTGGTGACCTTTACCGTCTCGAAGACCCCTTCGGAAGTCTGGTGCTCAAAGCCCGCATAGATGTCTTCGCTGGCCTCGCGGACGATCATGATGTCCACGCCCTGCGCGCGTGCCGGAAGTCCGGGAACGTTGTGGCAGTGGCGCAGGATGGTGTGGATGCCCAGCGATTTGCGCAGGTGGATGACGTAGGGCACCTTGCCGACCGGTTTTGCTGCCATAAACTTGGCTTTCAGTGCAATTCCGGTGGCCTTGATGGAGGCGATCATCGCCTCGGGGTCGGCGGCATCCGCCGCCTCCCAGGACACACGACCGCCGGCGGCCGCCACGGCCTCCTGCACCAGGGCTGCGATGGCCGGGCCCTCGCCATCTCCTGCGATCAAGGTGACATTTGGGCTCATCATGCCGCACCCCCAAGGTTGTCGATCACCGCCTGGGTGAACTCGGCGGTGCCCGCCTTCCCACCCAGATCCCGCGTCAGGTGTTTTTGTTCTTCCAGAACCCGCCAGACCGCCCGTTCGATACGACTTGCCGCCTTCCACTCGCCCACATACTCCAAGAGCATGTTGGCGGACAGCAGCACCGCCAGCGGATTGGCCAGCCCCTTCCCAGCGATATCGGGAGCGGTACCGTGGACTGCTTCAAAGACGGCGGCGCGACTGCCGATGTTGGCACCCGGCACCACGCCCAGGCCACCGGCCAGGCCCGCACTCAGGTCGGAGAGGATGTCGCCGTACAGATTCTGAAGCAGGAGCACATCGAAGTGCTCGGGGTGCATGGGAAGCTGCAGCGAGAGGCTGTCCACGCCCATGTCGGCCTGCTCGATGAAGGGATACTCGGCGCCAACCTGCTGAAAAGCACGGAGGAAGGCGCCGTCGGCCATCGGATTTACGCCCGCTTTGTGGCAGCAGTGAATCTTTCGACGACCGCGGTAGCGCATATATTCAAAGGCCCACCGGGAGATGCGCTCGCCGGCAAAGGTGGTCGAGGTCTTCAGCGAGACGACGGTTCCGGGGGTGACTTCATGCTCGATTCCGGCATAGAGGTCCTCGGTGTTCTCGCGGAAGAGTACGATATCTACACCGGGAATTGCGCCGGGCACATTGGGTAGGGTGCGCACGGGGCGCAGCCCTACAAACAGGTCCAGCTCCTGACGCAAGGCCACGTTGGCCGAGCGGAAGCCGGCGCCTTTGGGAGTCATCAGCGGGCCCTTCAGGCCCAGGCGGTTTTTCCGGATGCTCTGGAGGGTGACTTCCGGCATCGGAACGCCGTACTTCTCCATCGCTTCCCCGCCTGCGGGGGCTTCCTCCCACTCGATGGGCGCGCCGGCCGCCCGCAGGATTTCGCACACCGCTCCGGTCACTTCCGGGCCAATTCCATCGCCCTTGATCAGCGTTACCCGGTACTGCATCGCACCTCCGAGGCGCGGGGAGCTAACCGATCAGGGCTCGATGGTCCAGACCCCCGGCCGCGGTCCGTCGGCATTCCCAAGCTCCCAGGCCAATAAAAGCATAGCGGCCAGTCCCTCTTTCAGGGCGGCGGGGTCTACATGGTCCACCGTATCGGCATGGGTGTGGTGAAAGTCAAAGTAGTGGCTATCGTCGGGAAGCAGACCAATTTGGAGGACACCAGTCAGTGTGGAAATGTCGGCGCCGCCACCGTCCCGCAGGCGGGAAAGGCCGGTACGCTGTGCCACTTCCACAAACCACTGCTGCTGTTCCAGGCTACCGGTACTGCTCCATCCCAGTGGCATTCCGCCACCCAGGTCGCTCTCGACGGCGGCAAAGTGGGGCTCGTCATGGTGGGCAGCGGCGTAGGCTTTCCCGCCGCGAAGGCCATTTTCTTCGTTGGTGTACAACACCACGCGAAGGGTGCGGCGCGGGCGCAGGCCGGAGTCCCGCAAGAGGCGGAGGGCCTCCACCACTTGCACCACACCGGCGCCGTCGTCATGTGCCCCCTGGCCCACATCCCAGGAGTCCAGGTGGGCTCCCAGGACCACGATCTGCTCGGGCAGCTCCGAGCCGCGCAGCTCCCCGATCACATTGGCAGAGGGGCCGTCGGGCAGGCTCTGCGCGTCCATCTTCAGACGCAGGCGAACCTCCTGCCCGGCCGCGAGGAGAAGGCGGATGGCGGCGGCCTCTTCCGGCGGGATGGCTGCGGTGGGAATCGGCTGGATGTCCGGCTCATAGTGCGTCCCGCCGGTATGCGGCGTGTAGAGGGAGCGGGTGGTCACCGACCGCACCAGGACGGCGACGGCACCGAAGCGGGATGCCCGGCTGGCGCCGTGTACGCGGAATTGCACCGCTTTGCCATAGGCTTCCAGGCTGGGCAGGGTGGTGGCCATCGGCACGTCAAAAAGCACGATCTTGCCGCGTACAGCCTCAGAAAGTTCCTCAAAGCTGGAGAGTACGACGACCGGAGCCTCGATGCCGGGGGTGCCGACGGAGCCTCCCAAACCGAGGAGCCCCAGGCTGCGCTGCTGCGGGCTCAGCATGTGCAGGGATTCTTCTCCGCGCACCCAGACCGGCACCTGTACCGGTTCGGCGCGAACATTCTCCTGTTTGTCGGACTGCATCCAGCCCAACGTGCGCTGGACCGCTCCGTTCAGTGCCTCGGTGCCGGCCAGACGGCCGGGGTGGTGAATGCACAGCTCCACGAGGCGTGCGTAGACCTGCTCGTCGTTGCGTGCGGCCTGGAGGAGCTGGGCGGCCTCAGGGCTGTGGGCCCGGAGCTGAGGGGTGACATCCAGGGGCAACACCGGCGGCATAGGAGCACAGGCAAGAAGCAGGGCGAGCATCAGGTACCCGGGGAAAGATGGAGGACTCCAGCCGGCGAGTCATGGGGGGCGGTGGAGAGGCGGGTGGTGCCCGCGGCGTCCACGTCCGAGAAAGAAATGGAGAAAGAAAGACGATTCTGGTGCGGAGGGAGCGGCAGACATGCCTCATAGTGGGCGCCGTACCAGTCGCGACCTAGGGCCAGATCGCTGTCCGGCGCGGTGCTGTGGGCCTGTTCCTTCGACAACAGCATCCATAGTGGAAGTACCGTCTGATTTTTGTCCAGGTAGACGATCAAGGTGTCGCCTTCCGTATGCTCGTCGTCGCGAATGCGACCGGCAACACAAATATTTTGTGCGCTGCGCACAACAGCGACCGAAAAGCTGGCGTCCAGTGGGCCAGACCAGGTGCGCTCTCCCTCTTCCACTTGCCAGGCGCGTTGTACCACCAGCGGGCCCATATGTTCGCCCCACTCGCCCAAGTCACCGTCCACCTGCACCTGGAGGTCCTTCGCGGTAAAAGATGCTTGCCCCCGATAGTATTTTTCAATGCGGTTGCCGGCTCGCGGCTCCCGCACCCAGCGCAAGCCCAGGATCTTCGCTACGTCTTGCCGTATGGTCTGGCCCTCATCCCGATCTGCTGGAAGACGCAGGTACACCGAGCTGTCCTTCAGGCTGACTCCAAAGCCGCCCCCCGGACCAGGGTGGTTCATCCGAAGACGCACCTCCTCGGTGGTGGTGGCGCAGGAGACTTGGGGGTTCTTCGTAGGAGTCCCCGTCCACATCGGCTTTTGGGTCATGTCGCAGCGAACGGTTCCTTCCGGGCTGTGCATCCAAATGGCGCTGCGATCCATGCCCAGAAGCTCCCCTGAGCGGGGCAGCTCCACCTCGCGCGCTCTGAGCAGATCCTGAAGCCGACCTTCCTGCCATTGCCAGAGGTGGCGGCCGTCGTACAGCAAGGGCCCCTCCGCTTCGCGCACATCCAATTGGTGCTCGGCCACCCTGCCCAATCCCACCAGAAGCGAGTGGATCGTACCGTCCTGAAGTTGCACCATCAGCGAGAGCTGCACCGGAAGTACCTGATGGCTTTCCAGCTCCAGGCAGCCGAGCAACCAGAGAATCATTGGCCCAACGTTGCCTCAATCAAAACGTCAACATCGGGAAGATTCCAGATGGAACGCCCGATCCAGCAGTAGCGCAGCCTGCCGTCTCGGCCGACCACAAAGGCACCGGGGAGCTGATCCAGGGGCGGGTGGTGGGCCCCCAAGCCGAAGGAGAGACGGCCAGGCATGGCGGCCAGCCCCGGCAGGTCCAGCAGCGTGCGGACAAAGCCGCGGTCCCGGCCCACCCCGTAGGCCGTGTAGTGCTCTGCGGGAGGGTCGACGATCAGCGGGTGCAGCAGGTGGTGTCGGGGGACATAGTCCCGCGCAACTTCCAGGGGAGAGGTGGTGAATTGCACCACCTGAATGCCGTCCAGCTCCTGGTGGCGATCCTGGATCTCTCCCAGCAGGGTTCGGGTGGAAGGGCTGCCCAGGCCACGCAGAAACAGGAGGATCGAAGCGGCACTGGGGTCGGGCACAGCCACCTGCACCCCAAAGACCGGCTGAAGGCGGAGGGGGGGCGCGAGGTCGCCGGGGCGAAGGGCTTCAGGCATGGCAGTCCGTCCCGTCGGTGATCGCCGCCTGCATCCGTTCTTGGGCGGCCAGCCATACGTCACGAATATGCGGGGGAACACCACCCCGATCGATCTCTTGACGTAAAATCGCAAGACGACGGCGGAACTGGCCGGCATTGATGCGCAGTGGACGGTGCAGGCTTACAATCGGGCGCCCTGTGTACGGAATTGCCGCACCGAGCACAGCCGCCGCGTGCTCGTACTCATGCGCCTCCACACGCGCCGGATCTTTGCCCTCAAAAAGAAAGCCGATGATCACATCGGAAAAGACCCGCTCCACAAAACGGTGCAGGACCGGACGAAGCACGGGCTCGCCACCCGCCTCTTCAAAGAGGTTCATCCGGGTGGGGCGGGAGCAGGTACCGTGCCCGGTACCACGGCGGGAGCGTTGGGGTCCAAGCGAGCGGGGCCATCCTCCGTGAGCGCCGCAAAGCCCACCGTCTCGGCACCGGCCGTGCGCGCCATGTCGATCACCTGCACCACGCGGGCATAGTTGGCGTCGTAGTCCGCGTCGATGAACACCGTCTTCTTGGCCTTTCCGCGCAGGCGCTGGTACAGGTCCTTGGCCAGCTCGTCGTCCGTCTTGGGCGCGAGGTTCAGCGCGACGGTCCCATCCTCATAGATGGCCACCATGAGCTGGTCGGGCACCTGATCGGGCGGGGGGGGAGGCGTATCTTCCATGTCCTGCGGGGGCAGGCGGCTGGCCATGGTCTGCACCGTGATCGGGGTGAGCACCATGAAGATGATGAGGAGCACCAACACCACGTCGATCAGCGGCGTGATGTTGATCTCATCCATTCCGCCTTTCTTTTCGGGAAGGGAAATGCCCTTTCGTTTCGCTTTACTCACGGCTCCTCCCCCTCTTTGGGTTTGTGGGCCGCCAACAACATGGTGTCCGCGCCCGGCACAGTGGCCTGCAGCTTGTCCATCACCTCGCGAACCTGCCCGTATTTGACGGACTGATCCCCCTTCACCATCAGCGACCGGTTGCCTCGGGTATCGGCCACCACGGTGGACACCGTTTCGATGGTCACCTGGTCCCGATCGACGAAGATCGCACCATCCGCCCGAACGGCGACGACCATGTACTGCCCCATGTCCCGCTCTTCTGTCGCCGTCTTGGCTTTGGGCAGCTTGACGTCGACACCCGAGGACAACATCGGTGTGACTACCATAAAGATGATGAGCAACACCATGACCACATCGACCAGCGGCGTGACGTTGATATCCGCCATCGCGCCGCCTTTTTTACCGCCTACGCTCATTCCCATCTGGAATTCCTCCGGCCCGTTGGGAAAAGCCTACTTGGCGGCAGCTTCAGAGCGGCGAAGCACTTCCTTTTTCGCCCAGTCCACCAGCTCTTGAGCCGAGGTGGTCATGTCTTTGCTGATGTCGTCGATCACGGCGTTGAAGTAATTGTACATCCAGACGCCCACGATCGCGATCACGATACCGACGGCCGTCGAAACCAGCGCCTCGGCGATACCGCCGGAGATTGCGGTCAGGTCACCACCGCCCGCTTCCGACATCATGGAGAAGGCGGTGATGATGCCGAAGATGGTGCCGACCAGACCGACGAAGGGCGTCGTGGAACCGGTGGTCGCCAGAATGTTCATGCCCTTCCGGAGGTTGGAAGTCTCGCTCACCAGGGCGCGCTCCAGCGCCCGCTCGGCTGCATCCACCCCGTGATCATCCATGCGGATCTTCAGCTCTGCCAGACCGGCTTTGAGGACGGCACCGAGGTAGGCAGCTTTGTATTGCTCGCTACCAATCAGCTTCAGGGCACCGGCGATGTCGCCCGCAGCCAGCGGCTTGGACACCAGCTCGGCCAGGTCGCGAGACTGCCCCCGCGAACGTGTGAAGAAGAGCATGCGCTCAAAAAACACATAGACGCAGGCCACCAGCATCAGCAGCATGACGACTAGGACGGTGAGGGCTGGGTAGCCCATCGCGCTCAAAAGGCCTGATATCGAGTGATCCATGGTTCCCAATCTCCCGAGTGCCGGGTCAGAAAGTTGTTGTCAGCGTGCTACGAACCGGAAAGTCCAAACGAAGCTCACCTTCATGGCCTTACCGTCCGCGATGTATGGATAGAAGCGGCTCTTCATCGCACCCGCGATGGCTGCTTCTTTAAAAACCTCGGGGCATTTGCGGGCTTCTGCGGAGACGGGCACCCCTTCCTCGTCCACCTCGACCTTGACCTGGCAGGTCTCGTCCTTCATGCCCATGGCGTGCGCAGCCTGCGGAAACTCCGCTACCGGCTTGGTTTTGTACTTCACTTCGGAGTAGTGCACCGCCTTGATCAGCGGTGCGCCCAGCTCGCCACCCAGCGTGCCGCCCACAGTGCCGCCCACGGTGCCACCGACGACCCCGCCCTCAACACCGCCTTCCACACCACCTTCCACGCCTTCGGTTTCAGACTCCACCTCCTCAGTGGGCGCCTGCTCTTCGAGCGGCTTGACTTCAACCGGTACCTCCTCGGTAATCGGCTTGATGTCGTCCTTCTTCTTTTCGGTCTTCGGCTTTTTCGAACCGCCGGCCGGAGGAGGGGGAGGAGGAGGCGGAGGGGCTGCCAAACTTACCGGCACCTCAATGATCTCTTCCTCCTGGATCACCTCGACCACGCGAGAGGTGGCCCAGATAAGGCCGCCAAACACGCCACCCACGGAAAGAAGTGACAGGAGAAACGCGGACGCTTGGCGCTTGCCCGAGCGATTGGTGTTCTTTCCCACGTTGTCGAACATCGGGGCACCTCAGAGCCCGCAGTCTACACCGCCCGGGGGGGCGCTGTGTCAACGGGAGGTCGAAAATAGGAACGGTTCAGGCACGGGAGGGTGGCGATTCTGTGACAGAGTCGCCTTGAGAGGAAAGGGCAACGATCCTTGCTTCCGCTGCATCCAGGCGATCATGGCACTCGCGCACCAGTCCCACCCCCTCTTCAAAGAGGCGTAAGGCCTCGTCCAGAGGAAGCTCGCCCTTCTCCAGTTGAACCACACGCCCTTCCAGCTCGCGCAAGGCCTGTTCAAAAGTACGATCTGCCATCTCAGACCTTCCCTTCCACCGAACGAAGTCGCAAAATCTGTGCCAGTGCAAAGCTCAGACGCTGATTTGCGGTGATTTCTGTAGCCACCAATACCAGTGCGCCTTCGCGGTTGAGCGCGACGCGCTCGGGCACCACGATGAACTCCTTGCGGGTCTGGTCCTTCGTGGAGAGGTACTCCATCTGGAGCCAGCGGCGGTCAGAGATAGCTTTTTCTGCCATCTCTTTGGCTTCTTCGGGGGTGATGCGGGGAGGTCCCTGCTGCCGGCGCTCTTTGCGGGCCAGTCCCTGTGCCAGGGTGCTGCCGGGGATCGGTCGGAGATCTTCGGGTTGGGTGTCGGCGGAATGTGCGCGCGCCACGGGATCTTCGCGATCATCTCGCGCCTCGGCCAGGAGCATGTGCAAACGCCCGCGCGCCTCGACGGTGATCTCGTCCGCCGGGTAGCGGCGGATCTCGCGGGAAGGAGCGAAGCCGGCCTTTTGCAGTTCGGCTGCGAGCTCCGGCATCCGCTTTTTGTCCACGGCATAGAGACCCGGAGCAAAGCGGTGGAGGAGGTAGGGCTTCAGGTTCCGCACCGACTCAATGCGGCGCACCAGCGAACGATGAACGGTCAAGGCGAAGATCTCGTGGAACTCCACGTCTCCGTCCTGCCCCATCCAGCTCCGAAGCTGCCGCTCCACGTTCTCGGGTAGGCCGATCTGGCTGTTCTCCCGTAGGAAATCCAGGATTTCCTCGCGGCGCCATCCCAGCTTCAGGGCCTGCTCCACAGAGACTTCGGTGATGCGGTAGGTGTTCGCACGGTCGCAGCCCACCAATTCGGCCAGCTCGCCAATACGGAAGAGCAACACCGGGGCCAGACCGGCGGGGGCGATGATCTCGTAGTTTGGAGTCAGGTAAAACTGGGTGAAGCCTTCGTCGGCCGGCGGCTCCAGCAGGCGCAGCGCGCGCGGGGAGAGGCGGAAGAACTTCTGCTGGCCCCACAGGCCCATTTCCAGGATGCCGCAAAGAACCAGAGCGTTGAAGCTGAAGCCTTCGCGCTCTGCGCCCCGCGGAGAGGCGTAAGTATTTTTGTGGTAGCGCTCGCGCCAGTCCTCCCCCCGGCGCCAGCGCCGGTACAGGGCCTGCAGCGGTGCCTCGGGAATCCACTCGCCCTTGCCGGTGTGTACCGCCCACAGCACCCACTCCGCCAGAGGAAAACGCTTCTCCAAGGTGCGGAAGATCAGGTCGCGCTGGTCTTCGGGCTCCAGGTTCAGCCACTCTTCTACCACCTCGCTGTTCACAGCGATCCGGTCGCCACGCAGCTCCACCATGCCGTGCATCATCACGAAGTCATAGTGCAGGTTGAAGATCTCGGAGTCTGCAGGCCAGATCTGCGCGAAGAAGCGATCCAGCTCGTCCTTGTGAGCCTTGAACACTTCCTGGCGCTGGGTCAGGCGGGGAGGTTTCTGCTGCAGGTAGGTGGCCAGGGTGGCCACCGAAAAATCCAGCGGCGGGCAGAAGGGGCGCTGGTCGGGGACCCGGATGTCGTCGTGCTGGAAGGTGGGAAGGGCCAGCTCACTTTCCAGGTGGATGGCGAGGTGCTCAATCAGCGGCTCGGGCACCAGATAGTAGAAGCCATTCTCCACGTTGTCGGAGGCAAAAATGATGCCTTTATCGCCGAGGGTGGCCAGCGTGCGCGCCCAGTCGGACTCCCGTCCGCCCAGCATCAGCACCAGCTCCTTTTGGAACTCATCGGCGTGGGCCAGACCGCCGCATTGCACCAGGGCTGCGAGGGCCTGACGGTCGCGCTGGTGGAACTGAGAAAGCAGTCCGGACAGGCGATTTCCCTGGGCGATCGCCCGTACCATCAACTGCACCATGCGGTCGTGGTCGGAGACGCGACCGGGCTGCCCACCGAGGGCCTTGTAGAGCGAGGCCAGCAGCGGATCGGGCAGGGCCGAGAACCACCGCACCAAATCCTCCAGCTCTACCTTACCAAAGCGGCGACGCCGTGCCATGCCCGCAGCAGGGCGGGCGCGGCGGCGATGGATACGCGGCTTCAGGTGCAGCTTGCCGGTGCCGGGAAGGGTGATGCCGGGAGCATCGCCCTCTTCGCGGGCCAAGCGGCGCCCGCGCCGGGCCCCGTGGGGCGATGACTCTTCTTGGGGGGGCGCTTCGGGAGCTTCCTCGCGGGACCCTCTCCGACGCCGCCGACGCCGCCGACGCCCACCACCATCATCCCCGTTCATCTCAGACGCATCCATCTCTTTTCCCTATTGGGGGCGTTAGTCGCCCTGATCTCGCTGGCTAGGCCGGTTGGCCCGCCTCCTGAATGAAGTACCGGTAGCCCTGTTCGGTGAGGAAGAGCTGGCGTTTCATCGCAAACTCTTGCTCCTTCGACTCCCGGGTTACGATGGTGTAGAAGTAGGCGCCGTCCTTCTTGGGCCGAAGGACACGCCCCAGACGTTGTGCCTCCTCCTGGCGACTGCCGAAGGAGCCTGAGACCTGAATAGCCACGTTTGCATCTGGCAAATCAATGGAGAAGTTGGCCACTTTGCTGACCACCAGCTTCTTGATCTCGCCCTTGCGGAAGCGCCCGTACAGGTCGTTACGCTGGCTTTCGGGTGTTTCACCGGTGATAAGGGGCGCGCGGATACGCCTGGCAATTTCTTTGAGCTGGTCCAGATAAGTGCCGATTACCAACACGTTGTCGTCGCGATGGCGGGCCAGGATCTGATCCAGCGCGCGGAGCTTGCCTGGATTTACAGACGCGAGTCGGAACTTCTCCGCGTCGCGGGCTCGCTCGTAGTGCAAGGCACCGTGGTGGTCGAAGGGAACACGCACCTCAAAGCACTTTGCCTCGGCGATGAAGCCCTTTTCTTCCAGGACCTGCCAGCCCATGTCAAAGCGCTTGGGGCCTACCAGCGAGAACACGTCGCCTTCGCGGCCGTCTTCTCGAACCAGGGTGGCCGTAAGGCCCAGGCGACGGCGGCTCTGCAGCTCGGCGGTGGCGCCAAACACCGGTGCGGGCAGCAGGTGAACCTCGTCGTAGATGATGAGTCCCCAGTTGCGGTCCTTGAACAGGTGTAAGTGGGCGAATTCCGCGTCTTTGGAGCTACGCCAAGTCAGGATCTGGTAGGTCGCCACCGTCACCGGCCGGATTTCCTTGCGCTCGCCCGTGTAGGCGCCAACCTGATCGGGGGTGAGGTTGGTCTTGTCCAGGATCTCCTTGACCCATTGCTGCACGGCAGAGCCGTTGGTGGCGAGGATCAACGTGTGGTTCTGCACCAGGCTCATCGCCTTGAGCGCCACAATGGTCTTGCCCGCCCCACAGGGGAGGACGATCACGCCATGGCCGCCGGAGGGGGTGCCGCCCTGAAACCAGCGGTCCGCCGAGCGCACCTGGTAGTCACGGACGACGAAGGGCGCTCCGGTGCCGGCAAGGGTAGGCCGAAGGTGGATCTCCAGCGGGTCGCCTGGCGAGAAACCGGCGAGGTCTTCGACCGGCCAGCCTGCTTGGAGCATACGCTGTTTGAAGATACCGCGGTGACCAATCTGGATGGCCAGATAGCGGCGGCCATCCTCCACCAGCAGCTCCTTGACCGACTTCTCCTTGGACACGAGCTTGGCCACATAGGCCGTGGTAAACTCAAGGCGGAAGTACTTTTCCGGCTGATCAGGATGGGCAACCATTCGAACCAGACCGTAGCGATCGATGGTCTCCGAGATCTGCTGGATCACATCCGGTGGGATGTCGAACTTGGACTCTTTGCGGAGTCCTTCCACAATCTCATCGCGCTTCATGCCGCTGGCGGCGGCGTTCCATAGAGAGAGCGGATGGATGCGGTAGGTGTGGAGGTGCTCCGGTGAGGCCTCCAACTCCGCGAAACGAGACAGAAAGTCCCGCACGTCGTCGTGGCGCGGGTGTTTCGTCTCCAACAGTACCTTTCCATCTCCCTGCACAATGAGGGGATTATCAGGCCTGACGTGCATCAGTCATGCGGTGCGTCCTCCCGGACGGAATCTGGTTGGGAAAGGATTGGCAAAAGCTCGCGCGAACGTGCCCTCCGCTCCGCGG
The DNA here is from genome assembly GCA_040376425.1 of Alphaproteobacteria bacterium. GTDB lineage: Bacteria > Myxococcota_A > UBA796 > UBA796 > SXON01 > CAITDR01. Next base: position 153,937 of record JBEIQS010000003.1, read on the forward strand.
CCACCCAGTGGGGGGCACCCCGCTTGACATCGCGGAGTGGCGGGCGCCTTATCCTTCCAAAAGGAAGGAATAAAGCCTGCCGAAATCAGCCGTAGGCTGCGACTCAAAGAGCCGTCCTGCCTGC
>JBEIQS010000484.1:0-1505 GCA_040376425.1 Alphaproteobacteria bacterium
ACTTCGCGCAGATCAACTTCTCGATGTCCGGCCAGATTGCCCTCGTGGCTGCCGGTCTTCCGTCCATCGGCATGGAGGTTACCGGCGTTACTCCGAGGTCTCAGCCGGAACGATTCAGTTGAAGCTTAGTTTTTGATGCCTCCGGGTGGAATTTCGTCTGGGTCGCATTCGCTCAGGCCGATAGCGATCCAACTGCATTGCAGTTTGGGTGGGACATCAGTTTTCCCAGTATTTCCATCCACCAAATCCGCTCCTCCTTCCCCCGGACGGCCAGTTTGATCGTCGCCTTGCCCTGGGCGCGGCTCCATACCGCTGCCCTCGTGAACAGTCGCCATCGCAGCGTCTGCAGTTGCACATGGCCTTCCTGGCCAAGTCGTCTCTGTAGCAGCACGCAAAGGTTGTAGGCCGTAATCGCCATTTGATGCAGGGCCTCCGTGGCCCAAAATTTCCTGCACGCCAACCGCTTCACCCCGAACTGCTCTCCAAGCTCCTTGATCCGGTTCTCGATGTCCGCACGACCGTTATAGCGGCGCCACACCGCCAGCGCTCCCATGCTCCTCGGCAGATTCGTCACCAGCGCCTGAAACCGGTACCCAGGCACATCCAGCAGCCTCTTCCCACCAGCCTCAGGGCGCCGTGCGATCCGCTGTCGCAGCACGATGATCCGCCGCCCGACCTGCTCCGCTTCCAACTCCTGCACTTCCATCCCCTCCATGTCCGTTTTCTCCCATGCCGTGTCATCGTGCCGACACACCGACTGGATCGGCTGCGTCAGCCGCGTTGCCATGACGTAGTGCATGCGCCGCGACTCCAACTCATCCAGCACCGATGCGTGCGAAAAGCCCGAGTCCGCGCGCACCAAGCTCACGGACACGTGCCGGGGCAAGGAGCCCAGAGTGTGGCGGAGGAACTCGGCTGTCACGTTGACGCAGTTGGTGTTGCCCGAGCGCAGCCAGTATCCCACGACCAGCTGGGCCTCAGCCAGGGCTGCCACCACGGGACGATGACAGGGCTTGAGTCCTTGACGGGTGTAGCCCACAGCCACCCCGTCCTGATGGCCGTCCTCGTGCAGGAGCGACCACGAGTCCAGGTCGAGGGTGTAGCCGTTCTTGTGGGATGGGAGCTTGCTCGCAGCCCAAGCGTGGAGTTTGCCCAGTTCAGTGGAGGTGCGTTGGGAGAAGACGCCCAGAAAGCGGGTGAGGGTTGACTGGCTGGGGATCGCCTCGATGCCAAGGACCTCGGCCACCGCAGGGTCGGAGGCCAGCCAGGCGACGCGGGAGAGCTTGTCGGCGCCGCAGATGATGCCGCCCAGAAGACCCAGGGCGGTATCGGAGGGGGTGTAGGCGTTGGGACTGGAGGGATGATGCGGGAGGAGCTTGGCGAGGGCATCCCGGAAGCCCAAACGCTGGAGGAAGTGCGACCAGACGATCAGACCGCCGTGGGCGGTGAGGCGCTGGTCCGTGAAGCCAATCCGGATGGACGACGGGCCATCGGAAGTGGAAATC
>JBEIQS010000041.1:0-34462 GCA_040376425.1 Alphaproteobacteria bacterium
CGCCCAGGGCGTGAAGCTCGAGGCGACGGGCGACGAGACGATCGACTTCGCGGTTTCCCGCGACAAGATTTTCTGGCCCTTCAACGGCGAATTCTGGCAGGATGAGCTGGGTTACTACCGGTTCACCGAAAAGTCGAACTGCAAGTCCAATTGATCGCTACCGGTGGAAGCCCGCACTAATCGGGTACAACCAGGGAGATTTGAGATGAAGCGCGTGATTGGGACCCCCGCAGCGTTGCTGCTGGGTCTGACGATGGGGCTGCCGAAGATGGTGGATGTGCTGGTGCCGGCGGCACAGGCACAGGATCGTGGGGAGCGTCGGGTGCTCCGCGCCGACGACGTGAATTCCCAGGAAGCCCAGTCCGAAGAGCTGATGCGGCAGGCCGAAGAGGCCCGTATGGAGTCGATCCGCCGCCTCAAGGAGCTGATCTCCACCACCAACCCCAGCGGCGACACCAAAGCGGAGATGTTGCTGCGTCTCGCCGATCTCTATTTCGAGCAGGGGCGCATGCTCTACCTGCGGGAAATGGGCGAGCATCAGAAGAAGGTGGACGAGTGCTTCAACACGCCCAAGTGTGATGTTTCCGCCGTCCAGCCGAACAACACCGCCAGCCGGGAATGGCAGGACAAGAGCATCAAGCTCTACAAGCAGATCCTGCAGGCCTACCCTCAATACTCCCGCGCCGACGACGCAACCTTCTACTTGGGCCAGGCGCTCAGCGACACCGGCGCCGCCGACGAAGCCAACAAGTACTTCGGCGATCTGGTGCGCAACTATCCCGAGTCGCGCCACGTTCCCGACGCCTACGTGCTCATCGGCGAGTACTGGTTCGACAAGAACGAAGCTTTCAAGGCGCTCCAGGCCTACCAGCGCGCCGCCGCCTACAAGGACTCCGATAAGTACGCCTTCGCCATGTACAAGCTGGCTTGGTGTTACTACAACGTCAGCGAGTACTCCAAGGCGATTGAGACGATGAAGGCGGTGGTCACCTTCTCCTCGACCACCACCGCTTCGGGCAGTGATCAGAAAGCGGCCATCCAGCTCATGGACGAAGCGCTGAAGGATCTGGTCCGCTTCTACGCCGATGCCGGCGACTTGGATGAAGCGATCCAGTACTTCAACAAGCTCGGCAAGAAGGATCTGATCCGCGACGTCATCAAGCGTCTGGCCAGCACCTACATGGAGCAGGGCAAGTTTGATTCCGCGATCACCACTTACCGCCGCTTGATCGCCGAGGATCCCCAGGGGGCCTACGCTCCGGAGTACCAGAACGAGATCGTCCAGGCCTGGACGAAGATCGGGAACAAGCAGGAAACGATCAACGCGATCGACACCCTGCGCAAGAACTACGGCAAGAGCTCTGCGTGGGCCAAGGCAAACGCAACCAACCAGGACGCGATCAAGCAGGCCTCCGAGTACATCGAGAAGAACCTGCGAACGGTTGCGCTCAACTACCTCACCGAAGCGAAGAAGCTCAAGACCGGCTCCTCTGCGACCCAGGCCTACACCCTGGCCGAGCAGGCCTTCCGGGTCTACCTGGACGAGTTCCCCGAGTCCAAAGAGATCTACGCCATGCGCAACTCCTTCGCGGAGCTGCTCTACACGGTGAAGAAGTTCGACGAAGCCTACGAACAGTACATGAAGGTGGTGCAGATCGATCCCAAGGGACAATACTCCCGCTTCTGCGCCCGCTCCGCTATCTTCGCGGCAGACGAAGTCATCAAGAAGGTGGGCCGTCCCGCCGGCAGCTCGGGTCCCGGTGCAAAGAAGACCGATGCCGTCCCCCTCACCGAGTGGGAAACCAAGCTGTTGGCCGCGCTTGATCAGTTCATCAAGTACTTCCCCGAAGATAAGGAAGTCCAGACGGCAATCTACCGCGCCGGCTACATCTACTATGATCACAACATGTTCAAGGAGATGTCTGACCGCTTCCAGATCGTCATCAAGATGGAGCCTGGCAGCAAGAAGGCGATGGAGGCGGCAAACCTCATCCTCGACTCCTTCAATCTGGTCGAAGACTGGCAGAACCTGAAGCAGTCATCCAAGGGCTTCTACGATCAGCAGGGTCTGGGCGACGCGGACTTCAAGAAGGAAGTCTACAAGATCTACGAGAATGCCTCGCTGAAGCTGATCGAAGTGGACTTCGCCAAGGGTCAGGACAAGTCCAAGGCCGCAGACGCTTACTTCGCCTTCTATCAGGAGTTCCCCACCTCCGAGAACGCGGACCTCGCGCTCAACAATGCCTCGGTCTACTTCCGGGATCTGGGACGCACCAAGGACTCCATGCGCATGCGCCAGGAGTTGATTGGGAAGTTCCCCAAGTCCAAGTACTACAAAGATCAGGTCGCGGCGTTGGGCTACGACTTTGAGTCCATCGGCGACTTCACCTCCGCTGCCGACTGGTACGAGAAGTTGTTCGCCTTGGATGCCAAGCATTCCGGCTCCTCGGCCGCGATCTTCTCGGCGGCACTCTTCCGCTCGGCGTTGGGCCAGTGGGAGCAGTCCATCAAGAACTATCAGCAGTACATCACGGCCTACCCGGACAAGCCGAACATCAACGGCATCAACATCGAGATCGCGCGCATCTACGAGAAGCACGATCGCTTTGCGGAAGCCTCTAAGGTGTACCTGGGCTTCTACTCCAAGCCTCCGGCCAACGCCACCATCGGCGAGATCATGTTCTGCCGGCTCCGCTACGGCCTGCTGATGGACAAGATCAACCTTGGCGCCAAGGTCAACCAGCACTGGAAGGACTCTCTGGCCTTCCTGGAAGACCAGAAGAAGAAGGGTGCAGATGTCAGCGAAGGCATGGAAGGTGCCGCGCAGATGATGTTCATCCTCTCCGAAGCGCAGTTCCAGGCCTACATGAACCTGAAGATCGATGGTCCCGGCGACAAGAAGGTGCCCCAGAAGCAGGCCGACAAGATGCTGCTGGAACAACTTCGCGCCAAGACCAAGGCGCTCGCCGACCTGGAGGCCACCTACGTCAACGTGGTGAGTACCGGCGCCGGTGAGTGGGGTCTGGCCTCGCTGACCCGCTTGGGTCAGGCCTACGAGAACATGGCCGAGAGCTTCCTGAAGTCGTGGATCCCCACCTATCTGACGGAAGATCAGAAGGAGATCTATACCATGACCCTGCAGGACAAGGCCTTCCCTCAAATCGAGAAGGCGGTCGCTGCCTACTCCCAGGCACTGTCCAAGGGCTTCGAGCTCTCCCTTTACAACGACAACACAGCCTTTGCAGCACGGCGACTCGGCGAGCTGCGGCCCAAGGAATTCCCCGGTCTCTTTGAGACGATTCCTGAAGTCCGCCGCAGCGCCCCCTCCGTGTACAACGCAAGCTTTGAGACCCAGCCCTAGGAGTGCATGATGTCTCTGGTACTTACCCTTTTGGTGGCTCTGGCACTCCCCGGCTGCGGGGAAAAGAAGCCCCCTGAAACCGACCCCACTCAGGTGGTGGTGGATCCCAAGGCGAATTTTGCGGACGGTGTGAAGGCTCTCCAAGCTGCCCCGCCCGACTATGCCAAGGCCCTGGTCTACTTTGAGACCGCGACCACTGCGGATGCCTCCATGGCTAAGGCATGGTTCAACGCGGGATTCTGCGCGCAGAGTCTCGGGGACTGGACCAAGGCCGAGCAGTACTATCGCAAGGCCATGGAAGCGGACAGCACCATGTCCGGCGCGCTTTTCAACCTGGGCGAAGTGTTGAAGAGCAACGGGAAGGCCGCCGAGGCCGTCACCCTCTACCAAAGCTATGTGGAAGGCCACGCCACGGACCTGAAGGCCCGAAACAACCTCGTGGATGCACTGACCGCTGCGAAGATGTACGACGCGGCGATCAAAGAGTCCCAGGAAGTTCTGGCCCTGGATCCCAAGAACGTGGGTGCCTACCGCAACATGTCCCGCGCCTACCTGGAGCAGGGCAACCTCGAAATGAGCCTTCTGGCTGGTGAAAAGGCCCGCGAGCTCAACGATGCGGACCCCGGTATCTACAACAACCTGGGTCTGACCTACCTCGCGATGAAGAACGAGGCCGCCGCGATTCAGCAGTTCAAGACTGCCGTGAAGCTGGACCCGAACAATCTGGAAGCGAACCTGAACCTGGGCTACATCGCCCTGAATTCCGGCGACTACCAGCTTGCCCAAGCCAGCTTTGAGCCGGTGACCAAGCAGTATCCTGGCAACATGGAAGGCCAGCTCGGTTTCGCCGTCGCGATGCGCGGCATGCAAGAGTACGAAGCCGCCGAGAAGATCTACCTCGCGCTGCTGAAGAAGTACCCCACCAACCGGGATATTGTCTTCAACGCGGCTACCCTCTACGAGAAATACACGACGGACTTCAAGAAGGCCATCGACGTTCTGGAGAACTACCAGAAGGCGGCCGCTGGCAGCCTGTCTCCCAACGACGAGCTCTTTGCGCGCATTGAGCGGGTCAAGCAATCCGAAGCCGCCGAACGGAAGCGTATCGAAGAGGAGAAGGAGCGCCAGCGCGTCATCGACGAGCGCAACAAGCGCATGGAAGCGATGCTTAAGGAGATGGAAGACCAGGTCAAAGCCGTGGAAGCCGACATGGCCAAGCTCAAGGATCAGCCCTGTGCCGATCCGATGATCTTGGAAGGTGTGGCGATGGTTCTGGAGCAGGTGAAGCCGGTCATCGCCGAAAAAGACGTGAACATGGCCTCCGACATCCAGCCCTTCTTGGCGGATGCGGTCACACAAGTCAACGACCTGAAGACCGTCTGCGCAGGGGCCGCCCCTGCTCCGACTCCCGCTCCTGAGGGCACCGCCCCGGCGCCCGCGCCAGAACCGGCACCTGCTCCCGCACCCGCTCCCCAGTAGGCGGACAATGCCGCGGTTGCGCAATTTGACGCGGCCTTGATTGCAAAGACAAACCGGATCGGCGATGATTCCAAAGGTGGGGTCACGTCGATCCCCCAGAGAGGTACACATGCTTCGTCTTTCCCTGCACCCTGCCCTTCTTCGCACCCTCGTGTTGACCGGGTTGATGGCGGCTGCCTCTTCCGTTGCCTATGCGCAGGAAGAAGGAGAGGGCGATCGTCGTGTCAGCTACAAGCAGACCACGGAGATCGACTTCGAAGGTCTGGACGTAAACGGTGAGCTGGTCAAGCCCTCCAGCGCCTTGGTGCTGGACCGCAAGAAGGCAAACTTCAATCCCCTGATCAAGCTCCGCGCTGATTTCAACATGGAGATGGAGCAGTCGGTCGACGAGGTCAAGTGATCTCGTTGAGGCTCCGGTAGGACCCGCGGGCCGGGCAAAAAAATCCCCCAACGGGGTGTAAGTAGCTCGGCCCTCTTTCGTTACCGAAACGTCCTACCACCGAAGGTTTCTTCCCCCGAAGAGACCGAATAACCCCCGCCGAAAGGCACAAGAAGGTCCAAATGGCTGCCAGCAGGTCCATCGTTCTCACCTTCGAGATTTTCAAAGGTACTGAGTTCCTCCGTCGTGAGGAAAGCTCCTCCGAAAGTGTCACCATCGGCAAGGGTCCGGCGGCGATGCTTCGGGTTTCCGACGCAGCCCTTCAGGATCTGCACGTCGTCCTGAATGTGAACGACGATGGCTCCGTGCAGCTTCACGACCTTGCTGCCGACGGTAGCACCGTTGTCAACGGCAAGAAGGTGGACAGCAACGTGGTGCTGGCCGCTGACGACGTCATCACCATCGGCCCCGTCCGTATCGTGGTGCGCATCGCCGACACCGCTGCATACGCCGACGAAGAGGCGACCCGCGTGGATGTCTCCCCGGTGACCGGTGCGGGCCCCGAAGCCCCCGCCGCCGAGGACGACGACAACGTCGGCGTAGAAGACGTCATGGCCTATGTGATGCGCGCCAGTGCCTCTGCGGGCGACGCAGGTGCGGACCGCAGCCGCGGCAAATTGCTGGAAGTCTCCCAGGTATTCGGGGACTCCATCATGGGAGTCCGGCACTTCAGCAAGTCTGCAAAGGTGCGCGTGGGCGCAGCCATTGAGACCTCTGTGAAGATGTTCGGCATCAAGGTTGCCGAAATCCCCGAAGCCTTGGCTCCTGTGGTGCCGATCGTCACCCTGAGCCTGGGCACCACCGAAGAGAACTGGAAGAACCCCTTCTACGTTCCGGCAGAGTTCCTTCCCAACGACAACTACGTGCTCTTTGAGAACGTGGGTGGCGCCTGGGTTTGTAACATCACGGACAAGTGGGCCGGCTTTGTGGACCAGGGCGAAACCCGCAAGACCTTCCAAGAGTTGATCGCTTCCGGGCAGGCCCGGAAGGGTGCTTCCGGCTACCAGATCGAAGTCTCCGAAGATGCCCGCCTTGTGGTGGATTTGGGTAGTACGATCTTTGTGGCCCACCAGGCCTACCCCGGCAAGAAGGCCGTTGTCGCTTTCGGTGAGAGCATCGACTATCCCTTCCTGGCCATGGTCTTCTTCGGTCTGTTCGTGACCGGCATGTTCTTCGGGGCAATCACCCTGGTTCCCCCTCCCGAAGTGACCGAGCAGGAGATCGATCCCCGCTTGGTGGAGATGCTCCTGGAGAAGGAGAAGCCTGAAGAGAAGCTTCCGGACAAGAATCCGGACGCGGGCGAAGGTGCCAAAGCCAAGAAGGAAGAGGGCAAGGTTGGCAAGAAAGATGCCAAGATGGACAAGGCCAAGGGAGAGAAGGTCGAGAAGATGAAGATGGACCGTGAGGTGGCGGAGAACGCCGGCCTTCTCGGTGCACTTCGCGACGACTCCTCCCTGGACAGCAGCCTCTCCAACACCGGCCTGTCCGGCGCCATGAACAACGGGATCGGCGGTCTGATCGGCGCCAAGGGCACCCAGATGGGCTCCGGCGGTCTCGGTGGGCGTGGTGGTGGTCTGGGCGGCGGCGGCTCTGCCGACGGCCTGGGTGGCATGGGAACCCGCGGTCGCGGTTCAGGCGCCTCTGGCTACGGCTCTGGCGGCGGCAACTTCGGTGATCGTGGCGAGGGCGCCATTGCGGGCGTCGGCGGCGACCCCATCGTGCTCGGCGCACTCGACAAGTCCCTGATCGACGCGGTCATCAAGCGCAACATGGCGGCCATCCGGTACTGCTACCAACGCGAGCTGACCAAGAACCCCTCACTTGGTGGAAAGATCACCGTCAAGTTCGTGATCGCGGCAGACGGTACCGTCTCCCAGGCCACCACCAAGGCCACGACCATGAACAACCCCGCGGTTGAGTCCTGCATCAATGGTCGTTTCGCCCGGTTCCAGTTCCCTCAGCCCAAGGGCGGCGGCGTGGTTATCGTCTCCTACCCCTTCATCTTCTCCCCCGGCTGAGCCGAGTCGGCGAAGGGCAGGCCCGCCGCTGGCGGGCCTTTTCTTTTTTTCCACAACTCTTCAGCTCTCCCCTCCCCTTTCCACACAAGCCCTTGACCTGATGAGGTGCAAGCGATCCGTCCCCTTCCCGTTGTGGAGCTGAGCCACATCCCGTGGCTGAAGGAGGCAACAATGTCCCTGCTACGCCACGAAGAAGACGACCACGTTGGGAACGCACTCTACCCCACCAACCTGTTGGACTGGTCGCTCCAGGAAGGGGCCGACCCCGCCGCCATCGGTCCGGCAGAAATCCTGGAAGTACAGGTTCTCTGTGGAGAACACCTTGACCACCACCACTTTCCGCCCGGGCGGGACGTGGATGCGGGCAGCGCCACCGCCTGGTTTCTGAAAATGGCCGGTTTCAGCCTTGGGAAAATTCCCGCCGGCGCACGTCACGCCGCCTTGCTCATCCCCGGACTGCTACAGGCCGAAGAGAGCTGGGGCTGTGCCCTCCCGCTGCCAGACAGCCTCCTTCCGTGTCCCGGCCAGGTGCTTCTACAGGCCACCCCATCGGGCTGGATCGCCCGCCTTTCCCCGGACTGGCGCGGCTTTCTGCAGGTGGACGGAGAGCGTCGCCCGCTCCCTACCCACCAGAACGCGGATGGACTGGTGGAGGCCACGGTGCCCGCTGGTGGCCTGCTGGCGGTGGATATCGGAGGCCCAATCCTCGTCTTCCGCAAGGTGGCCCGAAGCCCGCGCATCCGGCTCACACCGGCGCGGATGGACAGCACCATGCCGGCCATGGTCGCCTTCTTCCTCTTTCTAACCGGTATGTTGGGGAGTGGGCTGCAGCAGCTCCCCCCACCCGCCGTGGCCGAGCAGGAGGAAGATCCCATGCCCACCACCCTCTACCTCCAGCCCATCCAGCCACCTGAACCCGTCAAAATCATGGAGGAAAGCCCTATCCGGGGAGGCCCTGCCGCCAACCCCGCAAGGAAGTCCCGAAGCGACGGCCCCAAGGATGCCAAAGAAGCAGGCATCTTCTCTGCTTTGAACATGGATCAGGTCCTGTCGGACCAGCTCTCCGGATCCAACCTCAACGCGCAGCTGCTACAGGGCATCACCGGCCTGATCGGCACCAAAGGCACCCCTGGCGCTCCGTCATTGGCCAGCCGCGGCAGCCCCTTCGGAAAGGGGCCCGGGGTCGCCGGCATTGGGGCAGTGGTCAGTGAGCCCCGCGGAGGGCCGGACGGTCGCAGCGACATGGGACCACGTGGGGACGGTCAAATGGCTGATCTCGGCAAAGAAGCCATCATCCTGGGGCGGATCGATCCCTCCCTGATCGATGCGGTGATGAAGCGCAACGCTGCTGTGTTCCGCTACTGCTACCAGCGCGAGCTGTCCCGCCAGCCTGAACTCGCTGGAAAGGTGAAGATGCGCTTTGTTATCGGGGAAGATGGGAGTGTGACCAGCGCCCAGACCGCCACCTCCAACATGGGCAGCCCGGCAGTGGAAAGCTGCCTGAGCGGGCGGATTCTCCGCCTCTCCTTTCCCAAACCGCAGAACGGGATTGTCGTGGTCAACTATCCCTTCCTGTTCAGCGCCGGCTGAAGCGCGGCGCCGAATCGGCGGAGGGGGGTGATCGCTCCGCTCCGCCCCGAGCACTGTGCAAAGGGAAGAGAGATGTGGAAGAATCGTCTGTCCTCCGCCTCCCCACTTCCCCAATCGCACAAGCTGTGCTAAATGGGTACGCCCTCTGAGGATCCAGATGTTGCTGTCTCTGCTCCTGCCGCTGAGCCCCCTCACCATCGCACCCGCCTTCGCTCAAGACGACGGTGGATTTTTGGAGGATGAAGGGGGGAACGAGCGCTCCAATCGTCGCCGGTCCGCCTTGGACGAGGGTACCGTCCGCGAGATTCAACGGGGCATCTTTGGCAAGGCCAACGTGGGTGGCCTCGGCTACGTCGGTACCTTCGGGACCGTCACCAATGCCGGCATCCAGGTCAATCTGGCGGTAGGCCAGGACTTCGTGGATCAGGAGAAGCTGTCCATGTCCTGGGAGCTGATGCTCTCTCAGGGGATCAACGGCGGGGCGGATTTTTACACCCAGGCCTCCGCGGGCTGTGCGCCCCTGGGCCAGGGTCCGGCGCCCTGTACTCAGGGCGACCTTCGCACCTATACCGTCGCTGCACTGTATGAAGTGTCCTTCTATCCAGTTCGCCGCTTTGGAATCGGGCTTCGGCTCGGCGGTGGCATCCTGTACAGCCCCCTGCTGGTGGAGAGCACGGCCTGGGCAGAAGAGGTGATTCCTGAGTATGGTGGCAACGACTTCGGCTACCACAACTCCGTGCACCCTGCGGTTTTGGGTGGCCCCACCTTCGAATACTACACGAAGCTGGCGCACTTTTCGGTCGGTGCTGATGCAAACTTTTTCTTCAACGTGAACCACGGCATGGGCTGGGACGCGTCCGGCTTCCTGAAGTACACCTTCGGCAAGGCCAAGAAGAAGCAGACCCGCGAGGACTGAGCGCGGCACGGGCTTTACTTCCCCCGGCAAACTGCGCTATGATGCCGGATGGGGTGAACCCCGGAGCGTTCTATGATCGCCTTGTTCCTGCTCAGCGCCTGTACTGGAATTCAGACTCTCCCCGAAGGGAAGGCTGATGATTCCGTCGTAACCGTCGACTCTGGCGAGAGTGGTGGGGCGGTGGACGGTTCCCTTTCAGCGGAGCCCTCCTCCCTGGATTTTGGCGTGGTGGGCATCGGCAGTACACAGGGCATGAACGTCCTGGTTAAAAATACTGGTGATACGCCCTTTCCACTGGAGATCACCGTCCGTGGTGATAGCGCCTTCTCCACCAGCACCAGCTCCACCGATCTGGACGGCCAGTTGGTGGTGAATGTGGACTTTGCGCCGGATGCGGCCGGGTCCTTCACCGGAAAACTGAAGCTCCAAGGGGGTGACTACGGCAACGTAGACGTACCGCTAAGTGGCTCGGCAGAGGCCTCTGCGGATGGTCCGAACATCTCCGTGGACCCGACCACCATCGACTTCGGCAGCGTGGACATCGGCAGCAGTGCAGGCCAGACCATCCTGGTGGCAAACACCGGGACGACCGACCTGATGGTATCTGAGGTTCGCTTCAGCAACAATGTGTTTTCCAACGGGGGCGGCAGTCTGATAACTCCGCAGCTCATTAATCCGGGGAAGAACAAAGTTATCACGGTAAATTTCTCTCCCACCTCCACCAGCCGCGCGACGGGCGATGTCACCTTTGTGTCGGACGATCCTGACCAGGGCAACCTGACGGTGTCCGTCTCCGGCACCGGCCTGGACGCCTGCGACATCTGCCAGCCCCTGCTCTCGGTGGACACGGGCGGCAGTGACCCCTATGGCTTGGATTTTGCACTGGTGACGGTGTTCGGGATGACGGCCACCAGCACCGTGACCATGTACAACGACGGTGATCAGCCGCTCCAGGTCAGCTCCGCCTCCGTTACCAACGATTTTATCGCATCGTGTGGGACCTTTTCGGTGAGCGGCTTCCGCGCCTCCACCATCCAGCCCGGTGGATTGTCCTCCTTTGACGTGACCTGGCGGGTGACCGGAAGCTGCCTGGATGTAGAGCAGTCCGCCATCGGCATGAACATTCTCGAGATCACCTCGAACGATCCCATCACGCCCTACATCATCAAGCTGTCCGGCGCCGCGATCTGAGGGCGCGGCTCAGTCCAGTCGGACACTGACCAGTCGAGACGTACCGGGCTCCGGCATGGTGACCCCGTAGAGGGTGCTGGCGCCCTCCATCGTCTTCTTGTTGTGCGTCACGACGATGAATTGGGAAAAATCGCTCATCTCTTTGAGCATGTCGTTGAAACGGGCGCCGTTGGCCTCATCAAGGGGTGCGTCCACTTCGTCCAGGACACAAAAGGGCGAAGGCTTCACCTGGAACAGTGCAAAAATCAGCGCGATGGCGGCCATCGCCTTCTCCCCACCCGAAAGCAGGGCAAGGTTCTGCACTTTTTTCCCGGGCGGCTGCACCACAATCTCGATGCCGCAGGAGAGCAGGTCCTCGTCGTCTACAAGCTCAAGCCGGGCGAAACCGCCGCCCACCAGCCGGGGATAGGTCTGTCCAAAGCGGGTATTGACCTGCTCAAAGGCCTCCTGGAAGCGCTCACGACAGGTGCGGTTGATCTTTGCCAGCGCCTTTTCGATGATATCCATCGCCTCTAACAGATCCTGGCGTTGTTTCTCGATCTCGGTCCACTGCTCCAACAACGCGCGGTACTCTTCCTCCGCACCCAGGTTCACCCCACCCGCCCGGCTCAGCGCCTCGCGCACCTCCGCCAGCTCCGCGCTGCGGGCCGTACCCAACCCGTTGCGGTCCAGGCGCATCACCGGCACCGGCTCTACCGTCAGGTTTCCGGGGACGTCGGTGGGCTCGTAGCCGGGCAAAAGCACCTGCCCGTCGCGCTCCAGGCGGTCCAGCAGCGCCGCCAGGCCCACACCCTGGCGTTCCTGCAGCTCCTGCACCACCCGCTCAATCTCGCCCTTTACGGCGCCCAGCAGGGCCTCCAGCTCTACAGCCTGCTCCTTCGCCTGATCGCGCCGATCCCGAGCCGCCCGCAGGGCCGCTTCACCCAGCCGCACCGTCTCCCGCTCCTCTTTCAGCGCCTCCTTCCGCTGGTCCAGCTCCTCCCGGACCTCACCCTGGAGCTGGCCCAGCTCCTGCAACTTGACCCGGGTGGCCTCGGCCTCCACCGCCAGCTCCACCAGGCGTGCTTCCAGCTCGGTACGCTCGCGCGCCACCTGAGTGGCCCGACCCGCTGCCCGCTCCATCCGGTCCTTCGCGGAGCGCTCGGCCGCCTGCCAGGTTCCAAGCTCCTTTTGTGCGTGACTCACCTCGGCCCGCAAGCGCTGCGCATTTGCGCCCACCGCGCCATACTCGGGCTCGATCCGCTCCAAAAGCGACTGAGCCTCGACCTTTTTGGCCTCGCCCTCCTTGCGGCGCTGCTCACCCTCGGCAAGCTGCTGTTCCAGGCGTCCTTCCTCCTTTTCCAGCGCATCGCGCGAAGCACGCAGGTTTTTCAGCTCAATGGCCAACGCTTCCAAGGTGCGCTGCCCCCGCACCTTTTCGCCCTCCTGCTCCCGCTGCCGATGGCGGGCCTCCGTCAGCGCGGCGTCGCGGCCTCTCTGTTCGGCTGTAGCCTGGCTTACATTTTGGCGTGCCAGCACGATCGCCTGCTCTGCCCCGCGCACCCGCTCCACCGCCCGGTCCACGCTGCTCCGACAGGCCAGCGCCAGCGCATCCGCAGCCGCCAAGCTTTCTTTCAGCTCGGCCAGCTCTCGGCGCCGCCGAAGGGCCGCCGCACCTGCACCGCCCTCGGTGCTGCCCAGAACCATCACCCCGTCGGCCCGCAGCAGCGCACCATCCTGGCAGACCATCGTGCGCCCGGGTGCCCATTGCTCCAGCGCCTCCTTCAGCGTGGGGACCACCCGTGCATCGGGAAGGAGCGTTGAAAGTGTAGCCTGGCCTACACGATCGCCGCCGATCCCGGATGCCAGCCCTTCGGGAGCGGGCGCCTCTTTCGGCACCACCATCATGCGCAGGCGCGAGCCACGGGTGCTCCCCGCGGCCTTCAGCGCCACGGCCGCGTCCGGCACGAGAACCAGCTCCAACATGCCATCCAGAGCGCGCGCCAGCACCGTCTCAAGGGACTCGGGCACGTCCAGATGCTGAGCAAGAAGACCCATCGTACCAGCCACGTTCAACGCGGCTCGTACACCATCGGGTGCATCGGTGTTACGACGTTGCAGGTCCTCCAGCGTGTCGTGGCGCGTGCGGACGCGCTCCCGCTCGCGGGTGGCATCGGTCAAGGCCTGATCGGCCGTGCGCTGCTCTTTGACGAGCGCTTGCACCTCTGACTCTGCTTTGGCGATGGTGGCCCGTGCCTGATCCGCTTCTACCCTTGCTTTCTGAAGCTCGGCCTCGGCAGTTTTGACCGCGCCGGCCTGCCGCTGCACTTCCTCTTCGATCCAGGTGGCGTGTTGGGTCGCCGCCGTTTGTTGTTGCTCGGCCCGCTGGATGCGCTGCGCGAGGTCCTGCCGACGGCTATCCATGGCGGCGCGGGCGGCCTGGGCGCGCGTCGCTACTTCAAAGCCCTCCTGGGCCTGACGATTGGCCTGATCCCGCTGCTCTCTGGCCCGCCGTACCTCCTCCATCAACCGGACTGCATCGGCGTTTGCCTGGTCGAGGGACTGGCGGGAGGAGGCCAGCAGTTTTTCCACCTCGGTTCGGGCCGCAGTGTGGCCCTCCAGCTCGGTGGCTGCGCGGTCGCGCTCGCGCCGCTGCTCCTCTTGATCCAGGTTCAACCGCTCCAAACGAGCGCGGCTTCCCTGCTCCTCCCGACTCTGGAAGGCCCAGGCACTCTCCTCCACCCGGCGCTGCGCTTCCAGCTCACCCAGGCGATCCCTCGCCTGGTTCGCCGCTTCTTCCGATTTCTCCAAGCTCAGGCGACGCTCGGCAAGCTGCTGCTCATTGCGCTCCACGGCGCGGCCGGCCTCGGCCAGTGCGTCCTGGGCCTTGCGGGTGGAGGAGGAAAGCTCCCTTCTACGCCCGATGAGCTCCGAAAATCGTCCCAAGGCCACCGCGATCTCGAGCTGACGCTGCCGAGCACTCAGGGCCCGCCAACGCAACACGCGCTGCACCTGCCGCTCGGCGGCCCGCACCTGCCGTGAAAGATCGTCGGCACGCTCGGCCACTTTTTCCAGCGAGCTCCGGGTAGCGGTGAGGCGTTCCTGGGTCTCTTCTCGTCGAGCTTTGAAGCGTGTAATCCCCGCAGCTTCCTCAATCAACTGCCGACGCTGTTCCGGCCGGGCGTGCACAATCTGCCCGATGCGTCCCTGCTCGATGAAGGAGTACATCTGGTTCCCGACACCGGTATCGAGAAAGATGTCTTGAATATCCCGCAATCGCACACGTTCCTGGTTTACCAGGTACTCCGAGTGGCCGTCCCGAAAGAGGCGACGGGTGATCTCCAGCTCGGCAAAACGCTCCCAGATCCCCGGGAAAGCCGTGTCTCCTGCCACGAGGGTCAGGGACACTTCGGCCAGGTTCACGGCGGCCCGGGCAGCAGAGCCGGCGAAGATCACGTCGCTCATCGAGTCGCCGCGCAGGCTGCGGGCCGACTGCTCGCCGATACACCACTTCAGGCCGTCCACCACGTTGGACTTTCCGCACCCATTGGGGCCGACAATACCGGAAATTCCCGCACCGAAGTGGAAGATGGTCCGATCGGCAAAGGACTTGAAGCCCTGCATCTCCAGCTTTCTGATCTTCATCCCACCCGTCCCGCCACGCTCGCCCGCAATGCGATAAGTCCACCTTCCCAGGGAACCTCTCGCCATTTTCCATCCTGAAGCACATCCACACGGTAGCGGAAGATCCCGGCCCGCCAGCGCAAGCGCAGCAGCCGCCCATCGAGTCTACCTTCGGCCTGCACTTCGGACTTCCACCCCTCTTCCAACCAGGAGAAGCCCAGCTCGTCCACCCACGGCTGCGCCAGCGCGACCAGCTCCACACGGCGCAACCATGCCCGGAGCCAGAGCGCCCAGCCTCCTCCCAGAAGGATCGTGGCTCCCGCCACAAACGCACTCAGTGAGGAGACGTCAATCGTCCAACCTACCCCTCGAGATCCACTTCCAACCCCTCCCTTGCCAGCAGCACCTGCGGCCCGGTATGCCCCGCCCAGCGCTCCGCAAGGGCGTCCAAATCATCGTCGCTTGCGTCGGGAGCATGGTGGAAAAGATAGAGGGTACGCACGCCCGCCAAGCGGCAAAGATCTACTGCGTACTCTGGATATGCATGGCCCCACGTCATCTTTTCAAGATATTCGTCGTGGGTGAACATGGTGTCGAACACGACGGCCTGTGCGCCTTCCATCAGGGAGAGCAACACCTGCTCGCGGCCATTGGGGGGTAGACCGCCCGCCACACCCTCGCCGGGACGAGACAGCGGCGCGGTGTCCGTGATGTACACCGCCGAGGAGCCCTTGTAGTCAATCCGGTAGCCACAGGCGCCACCGGGATGGTTCAGGGCCACCGCCCGAATCGTGTACGGACCCCGCTCCAGTGTTGCGCCGGGACGCACCGCATCAAAGCGGAGCTGCCCGGGCACTTCGTAGACCCGCAGCGGATGGAAGATGCCGTTGAGGTAGCGCGCGATCCGGTCCCGCGTCGTGTCCGGCGAGAACGTGGGCGCGGTGACCGTAACTTCAAAAGTGGGCGTGAAGATGGGGGCAAAGAATGGAAAGCCGAAAAGGTGATCCATATGGAAGTGCGTGAACAGCAGGTGCAACTGCCGCTCCGGACGACTCAGCAGGGCCCGGCCCAGTGTGCGCCCGCCCGTACCACAGTCCAGGACCAAGGGGGCCTCCCCATCCGCCTGCACCTCCACACAGGAGGTGTTCCCGCCATAGCGAGAGGTCGCCACCCCCGGAACCGGGATGGAACCCCGCACACCCCAGAAGCGAAGCTTCATAGTATCGCTCCCCGACAGCCGATTCCTTCGACCGTTGCAATAGGCTTGCTGATGTCCGTCTCCGCCATCCGAGAACGTACCCCGCCCATGTCAGGTTGGGCAAGCACCGTAGCCTCAGCTTTTCGAAGGGATTTGTGTGCCACTCGCGTCATGCGATCCCCACGGCAACCCTTCGGGGCTCCAGGCCCCCAGCCTAAAAAAGGGAACAAATGCACGGTACAGGATTCGAACCTGTGACCTTCGGCTCCGGAGGCCGACGCTCTATCCAACTGAGCTAACCGTGCGCCGGTACTGCGAACCCGTCCGCCGTTCATGGCTGCAACAGGCTCTGCAAGTTTTCCGAGTCTAACGGGCCAAGGTGGCGCCGTCAAGCATCTTCAGGCGGCTCCAACTCTGCCTGGCCATGCGCCCAGGCCGTAAGCTTGGGCATCACACCCCGATCCCACTGCTCAGAGGTCCGCAATTCGGCAAAGCGACGAAAGAGGCCCCGCAACATCAGACCCAGCTCTTCGTAGAGAAACATACGTTCGTACAGGATCTCAGCCGTGTCACCGGTCTTGACCAACCCGGGCAGCTTGGCGCCGCTCACTTCGATCAGCGGACCTTTCAGCGTGACCATGTACTCCCGATCCTCCCGCTTCAACGCCAATCGTACGTCGCGAAGCACCTTGCCACCGGCAAGGGCCGCGCGCGCCTCTGGCGAGCCGCCCGGGTGTTCGCCGGTCATCACCGCGCTCACCTTCTGCTCGCCAGGCGTCCGAAAAGAGATCCGGTCGTCCACCCAAAAATCAACTTCTTCGCCCTCTCCAAGGTCGATGTGCCCGCCACCGGTCTCGGAGCGGTACCACAGCCACAGGTAGAAGTCGCTGGCAATATGCCCAGGAAGGAGCTCGTCTTTTTCTTCTTTCATTGGCCCTCTCCCAGCTCAGTGGTGCCCATCGAGAGCAAACGATCCGCCACGTCCGGCAGATCGGCGGTCCATTCCAGCGGGGTGATGGGTTGAAGGACCATCGAAAAGCTGCGGTGAAAGTGCTTTCTAAGCTTGTCGTTCACGGCATCGGACTGGGAGTGTACCGCCAGCCACCCCTCCTGCAGGTTCCAAACCAGCTCGTGCACGGCGACCTTGGGCAGGGTCTGCCGCAGCATCTCCAGCTCCAACAGCTCCTTCAGCTCCTCCTTCACCTTGGCCGGAACCCGCTCCCGCCCGCTCTCCTTGCACCAAGCCTGCTGCCGTTTTTGCAGGTGTGCCTTGAATAGTTTGGCTGGCAGCGTCTTCTTGTCGATGCGCAGGGCAAAGACGGCGTAGTGGTTGTACAACCAGAGGTTGATGTCATCAAAGGAGGTGTCCAGCAGGTTGTGGATCTGTGTCCACCCCATCACCTCTTCTTTATGTACGGGAGACAGAGGCTCCCGAAAGGCATTTCCATTCAATGCGGCGATAAGCGCCTCCCGGGCCTCGGGCAGCTGCCCTTCCACCCGATAGCGCCGCACGCTGAGCCCACCACTGAGTATCCCCACAGGTCCTCCGCAACGGCCCCGCCCCTATCTCGGCATCAGGCCTCAGTCGCCCCGGAAGTCGTCGAGCGCGTGCCGGAAGATCACCACCTCCACGCCCTGCCGGGTACGCAGACCCAGCTCAAAGCGGCTTACCCAGCCCACCTGTCCGCTGAATACCTCGCCTTCAAGCGTGGTGACCGTCACTTCGCCCTTCTTGTCCATGGCCAGACCCAGCCGCCGATCCGAGCAGGCGTAGCGGTCCTGCGGCCGCAGCACGGGCTCCACCTGCTTTTCCTTCCGCACCTTGTCCCAGCCCATCGCCTTCCGTACCTTCTTGAAGTCGGCCGAGGCAAAAGCGAACTTGAACTGGAGCTTATGTACGCGACTTTCCTGGTTCGTCTCCAAGTCGCGAACGTCCACTTCGTAGCGGTCTACGGCGAGCACCCGCACGCGCAGGTTGCGGTGCCCGTGCAGCCCAACGCTCAACTCCCGGCTGTCGGCCTTAGCTTCTTCCAGGATGGAACGATTCCGCGAGCCGACCAGATGATCCTCCACCCGGCGCCGGGCCAGCATGGCGTCCTTGCTGACCTGACCCAGTGCGATCTGGGTGGCCAGGGCGCGGTTGAAATTGTGGCGCTGAATCAGGCCGTTCACTTCGTCCTGGAAGGCCAGCCGCTTGATCGCCTCGTTCAAATCCAGTTGCCCAGCCGCCACCATTTTTGCCAGTGGTTGGGGGAGCCCTGACGATGCCATGACAGCATTCGTCTTCCGCAGCAACTCGGCTTCTGCAAGTGCAGCATCACGGTTGCGACGATCTCCCCCCTTATCCGCCCCTCGGTCCCGCCCCGGTCGCTCGCGTTCCATCATCCCCCCACAAAAAACCTGTGCAAGTGGGAAAGTATTGACTTTCACCGCAACTGGCAAGCGGGCCCTTTCCGCACGGTACCGGTTAATCTCCCCAGATGTGGCCGCTGCTCCTGTTACTGACCGCCTGCCCAAAGGGGCCTGCTCCCACGGACCCATCTGGACCTTCGACCAGTGATCTCTGGCGAATTCCCCTTCCCGGTCTGGTGGATGTGGCTTGCGACGAGGGACGCTGCCTCGCGCTGCGCGGCCCCGAGCTGGTCCGCCTGCCCTCCCTGGAGGCCGTGAGCCTGCCGTCCGCCTTGATCTTCGACCGCCTTCGCCACGATGCCGGGGGTTGGCGTCTGGCGGGTCCCTGCGCGGAGGGGCAACCCGAGCGCTGCAGCTACCGCCTGAGCCTGGAACCCCTTTCAGTGGGGACGCCGGAGCGGGAGCCATCCCCCGCCGTCGTAGCGGCCGGCGCAGAGGAGGAGTACCGGAGTCGCTGGACCTCGGCCTGGAACCAGGCGATTGCCCGGGGATGGCGTGCAGGCTTTGACCGCCGGGTGGTGTTGCCCGGCGCCGCGGAGCTACAGCTACTGCCCGGTTTGGACGGCAACGCCCAGCTTCGGCGCACCGGCGAGAATCCGGCCTTTATCAAGCTGATGTTGGGTGCCACGGGTAATGTTTTTCCCGGAAATCTGGCACTGCACCCCACGGGTGTGGAGGTGTATCTGGCCGCCTGGCCATCGCCTCTGCTGATCGCCCTGGACCCGGTTACGCTGGATCGACGCTGGGTGCTGCCCCTGGATGGGGGGGTGCAGGGACTTTTTATTGAGCCGGGCGGCCGCTTTCTGATGGTGGCCTCTGGAGATGCGTCCGCGCGCGCGCCGGAAGACTGGGCATGGCCGGAGCCCGACCCGGCGGCTGTGGTCGATCCGGCGGGGGATGATGCCCTTCGTACTCAGCAACGCCCGGCGATGAGTAGGATCTACGCGGTGGATCTTCAAGACCACAGCGTGGCTGTGGAGCTACCCGGACAGTGGCGCCGCTGGATCCCTCTGCCGGACGGCAGAGTCCTGGTGGCCAGCAGCCAGCAGATTGTCTTTTTCAAGCCCTGAACCAAGGAAAATTCGATGCCCTCTGTAGGAGAACCCGCCCCTGACTTTACTGCCCCTCTTGAAGAAGGAAGCCTGACCCTGTCATCCCTGCGCGGGAAAAAGGTACTTTTGTACTTCTACCCCAAGGACTCCACCCCGGGCTGCACTGTGGAGGCGCGCGGCTTCCGCGACCACCACGACGCCCTGGCGGCCAAGGGGGTGGTGGTGCTGGGCGTGAGCAAGGATACGTCCAAGAAGCACCAGTCCTTCAAAACGAAGGAATGTCTGCCATTTTCGCTGGTTTCCGACACGGTCGGCATCTGCGAAGCCTATGGGGTCTGGCGTCAGAAGAAGCTGTACGGCCGGGAGTATATGGGCATTGCCCGCGTGAGTTTCCTGATTGACGAGCAGGGTACGATCGCGCGGATCTGGGACCCCGTGAAGGCGGATGGACACGCCGCTGAGGTCCTTGCCACTCTGTAGTCCAGACTACAGCTACGTCCGGCGGCGGTATCAACGGCGCAGGACACACCCCTTCGCGGGGAGTTCTGTAGTCTGGATTACAAAGGAATCCGGACGACGGCGCCGGTGGTGGCTCCGGCGTGGGGCATGAAGGGCACCCCCACCACCAGGCTGTCGCCGTCGCCTGCAAGATCCACACGATGCAGCTCCAACCCCTGCTCCAAGCTCAGGATCATCCCACCTTCCAAGGGAACTATCCGCTGACGTGGTGGGGTAATCTCCTTGTTGTACATGCCCAGGCTGTAGCCACCGGCAATGGAGGCGCCCAGGTGATCCCCGGGCGCACCTTCGATGCATATCCCCTCTTCCGAGCACACCTTTCCAGGTGCCGCATCCTCTTTCCACGCTGGTGCGCCCGCCCAGGCCACCCCCTTCCACTCGTTGATGTCTCCCCCCTCCCCCGCCGACACCACCTCTCCGAGATCCTCCCCAGAAAAAGTCCAAGCTTTTCCGACACAGTCAGGCGCGCACACCACGGCAAGCAGGCGCTGATCTCCCACGGCAAGCCGTCGTACGCCTGCCACCGGCAGGGACCAGCTCTGGTCTACCGCGACCAGGCGGTGCCGGGTGGCGGCAAACACCCCGCCCTCTCCGGCGGCCAGGGCCTGGATCCCGTCGAGTGTGGTCACCACCACACCGTCGACCCAAAGCTCCGTGTCGTCGGCCTGCACCCTCCGCAGTCCCGACCACCCCAGCCACTTGAAGGGCCCCTCCACCGGCTCGTCTTCCCAGTAGACCTGCCCCTCCCCCGATGCACTGACCAGCAGCCCGTTCGGCCCCACAACCACCTGGTCTCCCAGGCGGGAATTCTCGACCCCGTAGCGGAACTCCGCGGGAATATCCTCCCCGATCACCAGCTCCCCGGGGACCAGGGGGCTGGTGCAGCCCAGGATCAACGCGTACAGACCAGCCGCCTGTAGAAGCCGTGGCGCTCGTCCAGGTAGTCCATGCCAAAAGGAGAATCTTCTACCTCCTTTTTCAGCGCAGTCCAGCCGGCCTCATCCATGCCGAATCGGCGCCACCGACGGCGCAACAGCGCCTCGGGTGGGAAGCCCGCCTTTCGGTCGATCCAGCCCTCTGGGATCTCCGCCTCGGGGTCGGCCTCGTACAGATAGAAGCGCCCCCCTGGGACCAGCACCCGATACACTTCCCGGAGGATCGCGGCAGGATCCTTCCAGTGGTGGGCGGACTGGATGGCGGTGGCCACATGAAAGGTGCCTTCGGGGTAGACAATTGCTGCGGCATCCATCTGCCGCAGGGTGATGTTGAGCATGCCCCCCTTGTGCTGCCGCGCGCGCGCCAACATGCCAGGGGAGATGTCGATACCCACCACGTCCAAGCTTGGATTTCCTGAAGCCGCCAGTGCACAGAGCACACCGGGTCCGCAGCCCACGTCCAGCCAGGCCCCTTCGCGAAGATCTACGTCCGCAACAATAAATCGCCATGCAGACTGGTACCAACGACCCGGGCCCAGATCATAGGCCAGTCCGCGCAGACGCTCTTTCCACACCACCATCGACGCTCCCATGCCGCCTGAATCTGGGGCGGCTTTCGGTTCAGGTCAACTGCTGCGCCCCTCGATCCGCTCGGTGGCCGCGGCCAACATCCGGGCGATGCCCCGGTGCGGAATAATCCATCCGTTGGGATAGTGCGCGGAGACCCGGTGGTCCAGGATGGTCGATGCCCACAGGATCACGACGTCTGCGGCCGGATATTCGGCCATACGCCCGCGGCGGTCGCCCGGCACCAGGCGCAGCTTCAACCGGCCGTCCAGCCCCTCGCGCAGCACCCGATGATAGGCGGGGGTGCCACCAATAACCACGACGGAACGCAGGTTATGCACCAGGCATGCGGTGGAGAATCGTCGCAACGCATCACGCACTGCGCTGGGCGGATCGGCCTCGGAGCGCTCATTCGGCACGCGGAAGGAGACCACACCGGGGGGCACTTCGTCTCCCTCGGCCACCAAAAGCAGCTTCTCGTGGAGAAACTCCCGGAAGCTCTCAGGATCTTCGGTGGAGAGAAGGGAGAGCAATGTGCGCCCTTGCTGTGCCTGCAACAGGGCGTTCAACACCATGATCCCCTCGTCCTCCCCCATGATTCCCCGCCGTTCCAACACCTTGCGCAGCGAAAGGGGCCCCGGCCGCTCCTCCAACGCGCCCAGGTTCTGCTCCAGGCTGCCCACACGCTCGCGCAGCATCGCCGCCTCCGCGGACGAAGCATCCAGGGCGCGGGCCGCACGCTCCTGCTCCTCCATGGCCTTGGCCATCCGACCGGCAAACAGCAGGTTCTGCTCGGTGAGCTGGGTGAGGCGTTGTTGGAGGGCCTCCAGCTCCGCACGTAATTGATCACGTTCTATAGTCGATTTTTCAAGTGCAGCGCGCGTTTTTTCCAGCTCTTGTGCCTCCATGCTCTTGATGGCATGGGTCGCCACAGACGTGGATTTTGCGGGAGCAGGCGGAGAAGGCTGCACAGCCGGCCCAGCAGCCGGTGCGCCCTTTGCGGGTATTTTTGCAGGAGCGACCGCGGGAGTGGGCAGCCGGGCCGGAGGTGGCGCCTTGCCGGTTCCCCGGGTGGTGGTGGTCGGGGCCTTGGGGCTGCTCAACGGAGCCACGCCCTTGATCGCACCCTCCCATAGGGGATCTTCACCAGGTACATAGGGACGAACCGGGGGACGGTTCAGGAAATTCGGGGTACGTACCGCATGGCGCATCTCCGGCGGCCGGTGCCGCACGGCAATCCGCAAGCGTTCCTCGGCCTCCTTCCCCAATTGTTGGTCCGCATCGGCGTAGCGCCCCAAGCCCAGCTCCAAGGCCAGCCCCAGCAGCACTTCCTCATTCACCCCCACCTCTTTTGCCAGCTTCCGAATCCGCATGTTCTATTGGGTCCCCGCAATCAGGTCATCCAGCGCCTTGGCCAAGGAGGAGGCTTTCGGTCGCGCCAGTTGCGCCAGCTCGCGCGCAAGCTCGTTGTTCCCCGCATTGTAGGCATCGACCGCCACACAATAGAGAGAGTATACACCCACCGCCTCCGATGGGTTTTGGGCGAAGGCGATACGGGCATGCCGCGCGCGCTCCTTCAGATCGCCCTCGGCCTCTGCCAGCGCCCCGTGGCACCGGGCCGCCACCTCATCCAGTCCCTGCCCCTCCGAGATGCGGATGCACTCCCGAAAACGGTCTCCCAACCCGGTTTTCCCCGAGGCCACCGCAGACATCGTGGCCGCACCGTAGCTGCGGGCGTAGAGCTCAGGGGCGTCCAACTTCACGGTCTCCTCTACCAGGGCCGCCCAGGCGGTATAGGAGCTTGCAGGCGGCAGAAGGACCGTTTCGTTGTAGAGGGCCCAGGCCGCGGCCGTGCGGGCCCGCATGGCATACTGGGCCTCCTGCACCTTCTCAAAGAGCTGTCGGGAGGCCAGGAAGCGCTCTCTGGCCCCTTGCCACTCCCGACGCTGGTAGGCTGCAAGACCCTCTTCATAAGCCGAAAAGGCCGTGGCCAGATCGCGCTGACGCTCCAGCAGGTCGCTGACTCCCGCCGCAGCCGCCAGGCGCGCCACATCCTCCGACTGACCCAACATCACCAAGGTCTGCGCTGCATCTTCCCGTGCGATGGCCTCCACCTGCCGACCTCGCGGGCCGCCGACCTTCCGGGCGACTTCTGCGGCCTTTCCAAACCAGCCCAGTGCGGCCTCGGGTTTTTTTCCGCGGGCCTCGGCAAGACCACGGGCCAGTGCCACATGGGCGGGCCCCAGCGGATCCCCGGCCTGCGCAAACAGCGCTTCCGCCTTGCTTCCCCACCGATCCGCCTCGGCGGGGGCGCTGAGCTCCAGCGCGCCGGCCAGACCGGTGGCGGCACGCGCCGCATCCAGCGGGCGTCCGAGCTGCTCTGAAAAGGAAACCGCCCGCGCCAGCGCCTGCGTCGCCGTGGCCAGATCCCCCCGCGCCGCCGCCACCATGCCGCCCAGCTCGGCATGTCGTGCCTGCCCCTGCGGATAGTCCATGGTGCCCAGCAACGCCCCCGCCGCCTGCTGCTGCGCGGCGGCATCATCCAGCCGGTCCAGACGCACCAGCACGATGCCCAGCTCGCAGCGCAGGTCCACCTCGACCACCCGATAGCCCCCCTTCCGGGCTTCCTCCACGCCCGCACCCAGGGCATCCGCAGCCAGCGCATGGCGTCCGGCCACGGACTGGACAACCCCAAGCTGACCCAGCGCAGTCGCCAGCTCCCGGATGGCTCCCGCTGCGCGCGCCTGCTTGACCACCTCGCCCAGGGTGCCGATGGCGCTCTCCAGGTTGCCCTCCGTGCGTTGCACGGCCGCCTTCAGGATCAACGCTTCGAGGCGATCTCTTTTGTTGTTCGCCGCATTGGTCAGGCGATCCACTTCGACCGCAGCGGCCCGGATATCGCCCTTGCCCAGCATCCGGCCTACGCCGTTGTCCTTGCCGGAGAGGGCGGCCACCACGCCCAGGCTGTCGGCCGCGGCGGCCTCCACCTCTGCATCTCCCAGCTTCTTCGCCAGGTCTTGGGCCTCCTGGAGCAGCCGGGTGGCAGCAGCACTGTCGCCACGATCCAGCTCCGCCAGACCCAGGTTCACCAGCGCGCGGGCGAGGACCGGAGAGGAAGCAGGCGCTTCGCTGCGGAGTTTTTCCAACAGCGCGATGCCCGAATCCACCGAGCCGCCATCCACCAGCACCAGCGCCAGCAGGTTCCGGGCCGGGTAGTTCTGCGGCTCGGCAGCCACCACCTGCTCAAGAACCCGCCGCGCTCCACGCAGATCACCGCCCTCGTAGCGTGCCAGGCCCTCCCAATAGCGTGCCGCAAGCCCCCCACCGGACTCCGCCAGCGAGGCATACAGCGACGCCGCCTGATCGAATTGTCGGGCCTTCAACGCGGCGGCAGCCGCCTCGACAGCCTCCTGCGGCGAGTCGGAAATCTCCACCTCACCCACATCCACCAGCCCCCCAGAGGCGGAGGCGGGTGCGGACAACAAGAGCAAGAGGCAAATCAGAGACATGGCGGCGCCCTCTATCATGGGAACGAAACGCAGGGGGGCTGTGCCCCTTACAGCGCCAGTCGTGCCACCAGCTCCTGCGCGTGCACCAGCGGGTAGGCACGCAGGGCGACTACCCGCCCGCCGACTGCGGCACGCACTTCCTCCAGCGGCCGCCCGCCGACCAGGGCCCGCACCACCCCCACCACCTCGCCTTCGCGGACCGGCTCGCCGCAGCGCCGCAGCGCCTCGAAGTACCCGGCCCGCGAACAGCGTACATCCACCACGTCCCGCGCGACCGGCGGAGGCGGCACAGGGGGTGCGGGCGGCAGCATGCCCAGGCGCGACAGGCGCCTGCACACCGCATCGGCGAGGATCTGCGCCGCTGCCAGGTCCAGCGTGCCCGCCCGGCCTGCGCGCAGCTCCAGGGTCTTTCGACCGGCGGCCTGCCAGGCCTCCACCAAGCCCGACGGGCCCGCCCCCACCCAGGCCAAACCCAGGCCCAAATCGTCGGTCTGCTGGTCTTCGGACACGCGCGCGTGCGGCAGCTCCTCCAGCCGCTCCGAGCCGGAGGCCAGCTCGATACACAGCTCTGCCGCGGTCCCGGCCATCACCGCGTCGGCCAGACGCTGCACCGCCCATCCACCCGGCTCTCCGGGAAAAACATCCTGCAAATCCGCATCATCAACAGGCCACCGCTTTCCACCCTGCTCCGCGCCGCCGGCGTTCACGCAGGGCAGCAGCCGAACGGAGCCCGCGAGTAGACCCGCTTCCAGTCGCTCACTGATCAGATTTGCAGCGTGAACACCGGTGATCTCGTTTCCGTGTACCCCCGCCACGATTGCGACCGAGGGCGTACCTTCACCGAAGATCCTACACTCCAGACGATGTTCACCCAGATATGGAGCTTCCAAGATAAATATTGTGCTCATCGAACCACCAGGCGCGCCACCAGGGTACCCGGATAGACCATCGGCTGCTCCCGCATGGCCAAAAGGCGGCCGGCCATCGGGGCCTCCAGGCGCTCGCGCAGGTCCCCCGTGACCCCATCGACAACTTCTCCCAATACTTCCCCCTCTTTTACTCTCTCTCCCGCCAGCTTCAATGGCAGAAAAAATCCGCCGCGCTCCGCACGCAGGCGCAACACGTCCTGGTCGCCCACGATCACCGGCCGCTGGATGGTGGCCCAGTGAAAAGGCAGCTCCTTCTCTGGGAATATCTCCATTCTTGCCAGCAGGTTCAACACCCCATCGCAAAGGGTCTGCCCAACCCCTTCGCTTAAGCGATTTCCGCAGCCTCCTTCCAGCTCAATCGTGGAGGGGATTGCTGAGGAGAGGCTTCCCTCTGCACGCTCCCCCCGCTTCCAGACCACCTGCACGTTGCACCAGGAAGCACGCTCTGCGGCCAGATCCTGATCCGTACGCACATGGGCCTGCACGTCCTCGCGAAAAGCGGGATGTGCTCCTTTGAGCTCTACCACCTGCTCACAGCCCTCCAGCTCGGCCATCAAGGCCGCAATCACCCGGTCAGGGGTATGGCCATCGGCCCGTCCGGGGAAGCGACGGTGCAGGTCCACATCAAAGGAGGGCCAGCGTCGCTGGCCGACATGGGCGGCCAAAGGGTTGATGCACGGGTACAGGTCCACGGTGCCACTGAGGGGCAACTCCGCCAAAAATCTACCAAGAAGCTGGCAAACCCGCACACCTTCCGGTGTGTCCCCCCGAATTCCTGCGATCACCGCAACCTTGGGACCGTCGCCATGCGAAAAGCGCCGGCGCCAGATGCCCACCTCGGCTCCGCCGGGCAGCTCCACCGACGCGATGGAGGAAAGCTCGCTCACCCCGCCCCCAAAAGCCGCGGGCCCCAAAAGCCCGGCTCAGTCACCAGGCGTCGCAACGCATCTATATTTGTCGAAACACCCTCCACCTCCACTCCGTCCAGCAGCAGCTTGGCGCGCACCAGGGCCACCGAATGGGTGGGGCCCTTCACCAGAAATCCAGCGATATCCCCATTTTTATGGAGATCTGCCCCCTCGGCCCGCAGGAGCTGCACATCGGCATCCTCGGGCACAGAGAGCTGCTCCAGCACGCCGGTGTCCGTCGCCTTCAGGCAAAGTTGCAAAGCGACGGAGTCCGCCGAAACATCTTCCTGAGACCAGCCTAACTCCTCTTCCTTCGCCAGCGACATCGCCGCCAACGCGAGATCCACGCCGGCGACCGCATCCGCCAGCCACCAGCCATCGGGAAGTCCGCGGATCAAGCGCCGAAACCAGGCACGCCCATCCGGCGCAACCAGAAAAGCCACCCCCACCACCCCACCCCAGCGCAGGGCGGCCACGAGGTTGCCGGCGTCCTCGGTGAGGCGCTCGCGCAGCTCAGGCGACAGGCCGGAGGCGGGACACTCCCGACCCAACAGCTCTCCATCCCGACGGATGCTCTGAATTTCGGGAAGCGCAACCGCTCCTCCAGCTCCATCCGCCACGACCGGCACCACCACCGACAGGGCCCCCTGCACCAGCCGCTCCACCCGGCCTGCTGTCAACAACTGTGGCAGCGCGTCCGCCTGAAGAAAAACGTGCGGCACCTGGTCTTTTTCACGCAGTACCAGCGGGGGCCCCAGACGCTGGGCCGCCAGGCGCAAGGCCTCGCCCTCCAGCTCGGCAGACTGGGGGAGCACCGACAGGCCCACTTCTCGTGCGGTGCGCTCGATGTCCCCCTCGCTGAGGCTCAGCAGATCCCGCCGGGGACCGATCCACACCACGCCAGAGCTGGAGAGCACATGAGCAAGCTCCAAGGCGGGTTTTTGCACACCCGGGTGGTAGCTGTCCACTCCAGCGTCCATGGCGCAGGACAGCGGGTGCGCAGGATTTTCAAAGGGCTGCTCTCCCTCCCGCACCGGTAAAAGCACCGGGAAATCGGCATCATCCACAAAGGGAGCATCCGCCTCGGTTGCGATGAAGAGACCCACGGTCTCTGCACCGGCTCCACGCAGCGTCGCCAGCAACCGCGCCGCCGCCTCTCCCAGACAACCCACCAGCACCCGCTCGGATTCCATCCCCGAAGTGTAGGGGCAAAGCCCGCTGCGGGCAAGCCCTTGCCGTCCCCTCTCCGGTGCCTATGCTTGGTTGGGAACAGAAGGCCGCCCCGGAGGGTTGGAATGGTGCTGGTGATGGGCGGCGGCCGACTGGGCCGGAGTCTGTTGGAGGCGCTGGGTGCGTCGGGGATCCCGGCGCAGGTCTGGCATCGGGGGCAGCCCATTCCGCAGGCAGATCTGTACTGGCTCTGTGTGCCGGATGCGGTGATTCCCGAGCTTGCCCGACAGCTTCCCACAGCGGGAGCGCGGGTGCACTCGGCGGGCAGCCTGGGACCGGAGCTTTTTGGAGAGGAGGGAGCGGTGCTGCATCCACTGATGACATTTCCGGGGGGAGAGGCGGGCTTTACCGACCTGCGCGGCGTGCCCGCGACGCTCTCCGGCGCGGGAGCGTCCAGGCGGATGGCGCAGCAGATCGGTGAGCAATTAGGCATGAAAATCCTGCCGATCTCAGGAGATCGGCGCCGCTACCATGCCGCTGCGACCATCAGCTCCAGCCACTGCAGCAGCCTCTTTCTGAGTGCCGCAGCGCTGCTGGAAGATTTGGGGCTTTCCCAGGTAGAAGCACGACAGCTCCTGCTTCCGCTGGCGATGGAGAGCTTGCGGCGGGCTGCTGAAGGCGGGGCCGCAGCCCTGACTGGACCCACCGTTCGTGGCGATGTGGGCACCGAAGCCGGGCATGTCGCGGTGCTCGCAGAGGAGGATCAGCAGCTCTATCGGCTTCTGCGCGACCGAATCCTCAAGCTGCGTCGGGGCCTGCCGAATCAGGGCGCGCCCCCCAATCCCCACCCCGTGCAAGAATCTTCTTGATTCTGAGGTGACCGTTGTCGAATACGCATCTGAGGCTATATTCAAGGTCAGAGGGATGTACACCGGGAGGCAAGATGCTGGACGGCTTCATCATCGACAGGATCCGCCGGGAAAAGCGTCAGGAAGGCCTGGAGCGTTTGCCGCTGCGCATTGAGGTGCCCCGGCCGCCGATGCCCGAGGCCCGGCCGCGGCAACAACCCCGCCAGGACGAGCAAGACCCGCACATTGTGGACTTCTCGATCTAAGGTCCGGCTTCCAGCGGGATTCCGATCGACGCGATCATGTCGCCGGGGCGCACGAATCGGCGTCCGAGGCGCTGAATCAGCCATCCAGAGGCTGAGGCACGGATCAGGACGCGATCACCGGGGCGCTCCATAGGCACCAGCTCGCCGATGATATCGCCCTCCTCTACCGTCCCGCCCAGCGGGGCGATGGCCTCAAAAATGCCCGCGCCGGGCGAGCGCATGAGCTGCCGGCGCACATAGACCGCGTTCCGCTTGGGCGGCCGCTCGCCATCGGGCAGGATGCCCAAATGTGCGGCCAGCCGCAGCAGGCCGGCGATGCCCCGGGCCAAGAGCGGCTCGTCCAGCTCGGGCAGGTCCGCCATCTCCACTGCGAAGCTGTCCACGCCACGCGACTCCATCGCCGCGTCCAGGGAGGTGGAGAAGGCGTGCTGGTCGGTGGGGCCACTGCCAAAAACCCAGACCACATGGGGATCCAGGGCCTGGATGTACTGCCGGTGGCGGGCCTGCCGCTCCGGCGACAGCCCGGGGGGCTGAATGGCCAGCAGCGGTGTCCGCATGATGAAATTATGAAGGTTTACGCAAACCTTACAGCCTGTTACTGCTTCACAAACCGCTTCCGCCAGACGACGGGTGAGCGCGGGGCCACCGGAGCCATCCCCCACCCGGTTCATGTCCTCGTCGTCCCAATTGGACCAGCGGGCCCGCTGCAGCAGCGCGGGTGGATTGGCCGCCGCGAGGATGCGAATGCCGCCGTTGAGGGGCAGATCCCGCACGGCGAGCACAAACCGGTCGATCAGACAGAGCGGCGACGGCTCGTCCCCATGGATGCCTGCAACGATGGCCATCACCGGTGGAGAAGGACCAATATCCACCACCGGCAGGTGAATGATCATGCCGCCAGCGTCGTGCACCGGGATACGATCATAGCGGATGTCGGCCATCCCTCCTCCTTCCCCGGCCTGCTAACCTGCTGCGCCTGCCCTGCCCCACCCCGCCCCAATTCAACGGCATGCGAGATTACCCTTGCCACCGTCGCGGGGTCGGGATAGCAGCGTCCGCCCATTTCATCCGAGGTTCCCCATGGCTCGCGTGTGCGATCTGACCGGAAAGCGTCCCAACGTGGCGCACAAGGTGTCCCACTCCAACATCAAGACCAAGAAGCGCCAACTCCCCAACCTCCAGTATCGTCGGATCTGGTGGGAGGAAGAAGGTCGCTTTGTTCACCTCCGCCTGAGCACCAGGGCTCTGCGCACCTTGCGCTTCAAGACCCTGGGCCAGTTCCTGCGCGAGAACAACCTTCTGGCGGACTGAGCGCAAGCGCAAGTTCAGCCGATAGAAGAAAAGGATCCCCCGGGATCCTTTTTCTTTTTTCGCATCCGCCGGCGGAAGGAAGGGGGCAGCCGCGGGCGGTCCTTCTCCGCTCAGTGCCCGGAAGGAAAAGAAATGTTGTCTGCGGCTTCCACCAAAAAGTCGCAGCGGATCCAGGCCTGGCCATCCACTTCGATACGCTCCAGGGCGCGGCCACGCGTCACGTGGTGCCCGTGCCCCGCAACCGGGATCAGCGAGTGGCCCTGGGCCAGCCAGTCCAGTGCGGTGTCACGATCGATCTTCCGCGAGAGGTTTCCCTTGAACCGAACGCTGAGGGAGTTTACACGCCCTTCCTTGACCTCAGCTCCTACCACGTCGATGTCTGCCATGTTTCAGCTCCTTGAGAGGGGTGGGCTCCTATCCTGCTTCGGCCTGCTCCTCCAGCTTTCCGCATGTACGCCGGTCCATCGCGATCCCTATGCGCCGGAGGTGGTGCCGCGAATGCCGGCCCCGCTGGGCCAGATCTACACCCGCGCCGCCCAAGAACCCGGCGATCCGGTGGTGCGGAAGGCGCTTCGGGAGCTGCCCTGGGATGAGGTGCTGTCCGGGGTGGCTTCCGGTCTGGCGCTGGACCTGCTGCAGGGCGACGATCCGGGGGCCTTTCAGATCCGCTGGCGCGGGGTGCTGGCGGCCTGGCCCTACCCTGTGCTGGGGATGCGTACGGAGCAGACCGAGTACGATGCAGTACCCAACAGCCTGATAGAGGAGGCAAAACGCCAGTCTTCCGCAGGCATGGACCTGGGCTTGGTGCGCGGCCGCTCGGGAGAGGGAGACCTGTGGGTGCTGGTGTGGAGCCGCCGGACGGCCGAGCTGGGGCCCATTCCCAGGGAGCCCGCGGTAGGGCAGCGCGTGGAGCTGGTGGGGGCGGACTTCACGGTGGTGGATCCCCAAGGCATGAGGAAGAACCTGGGAGAAGGGACGTGGGTTCCGACCGAACCCGGTGAGTGGCTGCTGGAGGCGCGCACCGAAGCGGGCCAACAGATTACCCGTCTACCCATTTTTGTAGGTGAGCCCACTCCCCTTCTACCACCTATCCAGAAGCAGGCTCCGGGAGAGCCGGAAAACGCAGCATGGGCGCTCTTTTCTACCGTGCGGAATTGGTATCAGCTTCCCGTGCCGGAGCGTGATCCCGGCCTGGACGCGGTGGCCCGCGTGCGTCTTCGGTCGCTGGTGCTGGGCGAAAAACCAGCCTCGGCCGAAGGAATGCTGCGCTCGGCGGGCTATGTGGACGTTCCAGTGGGCAGCGCGGAGTGCACCGCGACCACAGTGGCCGACTGCCTGGACCAGATCTGGTGGTCCACCGATTTCCGCGCCTTTTACCAGGGCGACTGGACGGCCGTGGGACTGGCGACGGGCCTGCGCGGCGACCGCCTGGTGCTGGCATGGGTGGCGGCGGGATGATCGGGCTTCTGGCCTGCGTTCCGCCACAGCCTCTCGCCGAAACCTCGATTCCGACGGTCGCTTTTGAGCCGGGCTCGGCCTTGAACCCGGACCTGCGCCTGCAGGCGGCGGTGGAGGAGCTGGTGGCGGCGGCCACCCGTCCGGAGGCGCGCCTGACCCCTCGCGCGGTGCGCCTGGCGCTGGCCCGCGCCGGTGTGGCAGCCAATACCTCCCTTTTCCTGGACCGAGACGGGGCGCCGCTGTGGAGTCGGGTGCCCGCAACGGTGACCGGGGTCGCCACAGCCGAGCGGAGCTTTGAGGCCGGCCATCAATTGCGGGTGGTGGCGTGGACCCAAAGCCATCGGTCGTTGGCAGAGCTTCCATTGCTGTTGGCGCCGGAAAACCGTATTTGGATGCAGGTAGGTGGCCAGGGGGCCCTGCGCCTGATTGTGGCGGGCCCCTGGCAGCAGGAGGGGGACTTTCTGGACCCTGGCCCGGTGACGGAGCGTCGGGTCGAGTCCGGAATCCAGGAGATGTTGCCGCCTTTTGCGGGACCCGGTGAGTACCGCCTGGAGCTGGTGGATGGCGAACGGGTGGAGCTGCTCTGGTCTGTTTTTGTGGGAGTACCGGTTCCGCCACCGGGTCCGCTGCCAGGGCCGGTCGTTCGGGGATCGACAGAAGAGGCAGAGGAGTGGATTTTTGAGGCACTGGATCGGCTGCGGGGGCGCTACGGCCTAGCCTCTCTCCGCCGCTGGACTTTACTGGAGCCACTGTTGCGGGAGCAGGCGGGCTGCTTGCTGGACGTGGGGGCGGTGGCCCACGAGGCCCCGGGGTGTCCGTCGATGGGAGAGCGTTCCTCCAAGGCTTTTTACCCGCGGCCGCGTCTACACGAAGATCTCGCGACGGGCGATACGCCGGCCGAGGCCTGGGAGCAGCTGATGTCCTCGCCCGGTCATGTGCAGAACCTGCTGTGTCGGCGCTGTACTGCGGTGGCCTTGGCGGCCGTACGGGCGCCTCAGGGACACCAGCTCCTGCTCATCGACCTTCTGGAGTTTCCCGAGGGGGAGCCACGGAAGCTGCGGGAGCCTGCGCCCTGATCGCCTCTGGACCTGTCAAGACCCGGAAGGCCACCACCTGCACCTCCCGATTGCCAACGATGGGCCCGGCCAGAAGGACCACCTCCCCCAGGTAGGGCAGCAGCACGCGCGCGCCCTCGGTCACGATGGCGAGCGTGGAGCCGGTGTTCCGATCCTCGATGGCGAGGCCGGCGCCCCATTCTTTGATAACACCAACAAAAATTCCAGGTCCGAAGGCGGAGTCCACCACCCGCCAGTCACGCACCCACAGCCGACGCCCCAGCGACGGACCCGCCACCTGCACGGTGCAGTCCTGCAGCGCCGCAAAGGCTTCCTCCTCTACCGACAACTTCCAGTCCTTCCCCGCCATCGTTGATAGTTGAACCTGGTTTTCCATCGGATGAACGACGCCAGTGGCTACCGTTCGGAGACTGCAGGCAACAAGGAGCAAGATCATCTGACTCGCTAACCGGAAAGGAGCGCAGGAGGCGCGCCGAAGACTCACCTCTCCCACACATGGCAACGCTTGACGAGCGCCTGCCTGTCCGGTAGGTTCGTGCCTATGATTCTGCTACCCAAGCGCCTTGGCTCCTTCACCCTCACCCGGAAGCTGGGAACCGGGGGGGTGTCCGAGACCTTTCTGGGGACCCAGGACGCCGGGGGCGAGCGCCCGGTGGTCGTGCGCTACATCCTGCCATACATCCAGCGTGACCCGACGCGTCTGGCGGCAATCGAGGCGCGTATCCGGGATCTTTTGGGGGTACGTCACCCCTTCCTGGTCCACGTCTTCGACCATGTGGTGGATGGCGAGGATCGCTATGTGGTGGAGGAGCACATCGAGGGCATCCCCCTGGATCGGGTGCTCCAGTGGTGTCGGCAGACACACCGATATATCCCACACAATATCTTTTTGAACATCGCAACGCAGATCTGCAATGGTCTGGAGGCGTTGCACGGCCGGACCGGCAAGGGCTCGTCGGCCGAGCATGTGCTGCATTTGGGGCTTAAGCCGGGTGCTATCTTCCTTACCCGTGAAGGAAAGGTGGTCGTCGGCTCCTATGGTCTGGTGCGCTCTCCGACCGCACTGCCGCACGGTGGGGTGGCCGGGCCCGTACCCACGCGCATGGACTACCTGTCCCCCGAGCAGACCCACCCCGATCAAAAGCTGACGCCGGCGTCGGACATCTTCGCTCTGGCCGCAGTCCTTTACGAAATGATCACGTTGGAAAGCCTCTTCCGGGCGGATTCCAACCTGCAGACCATCCATCGTATCCGCCGCTCCGAAGTGACCACCCAGCTCCTTCGGGTGAAGGAGCTGATGCCGGGCCTGGACAAGATCCTGTTCCGTGCGCTGTCGTTGAACCCGCACCATCGCTACCGTCGTGCCTTTGTTCTGCGCGAGGATCTGCGCGGTCTGATGGCCGGCTACAGCTTCTCCTCCATCGCCGAGGACACCCGCTCCTTCCTGGCGCCATTGTTGGCAAACCAGGAGGACCACGCCCCTTCGCCGGCCGCGGAGCTTTCGGCGCCGCGCGCTCCGGTCCCGCTGATGCACGCCGAGAATACGGAGACGACGGACATCCGGGGCTTTCAAGAGCCCTTGTCCTCCGAAACGCTCTCTCCTCCAGAGATTTCGCACACCGAAGCCACGATGGAGCCCACCGTCGGCGGTGTGCAAGATGCCACTGAGCCGGACAACACCCTGCTGGGGCCCGGGCGCGGGCCCGC